>NZ_JAVRBU020000008.1:0-67153 GCF_034531135.2 Nostoc sp. CmiVER01 | reverse complement strand
CTAATTCTGTTCTCAGTGTCAAAGATTGTCGATAGAGGGTTTCGGCTGCATCCCAGTTGCCGCGATTGCGCTCTATATTTCCCAACGATGCCCAACTAGAAGCCATGCCAGAGCGATCGTCTAATTCTGTTCTCAGTGTCAAAGATTGCCGATAGAGGGTTTCGGCTGCATCCCAGTTGCCGCGATTGCGCTCTATATCTCCCAACAATCCATTGCAATATGCAATATTACTTTTACTTTCTTGCTTTTGTGCAATGGCTAAAGCATTCTGAAAACATCTTGCTGCTTCATCCCAATTGCCTAAATCACGATGAATTACTCCAATCCATTGCAAGCAGATGCCGCGTTTCTCCTCATCCATCTGTGACAAAACTTGTTCACATAAGTCTTTTAATAAACTCCAGTGTCCCCACCATCTCAGATATTCTCCCAGAGTTCCGATTGCTAAATAAGATGCTTCGCTATAATTGCCCAACTGAAAAGCAAAATATTGAGCCTCCAGCACTGGGCGCAAATCTTCTAAAGTTTTAGGACTTTCAACATTTTTTCCAGAGCAGTAAAATTTATAGATACTTTTGAGCAGATTGGGCAGTTCGTCTTTATATTTCCCTTGTAGAAACTCCACAATCACCCGATGCAAGTCATAAAATACCTCACATTGCTGTTCATCATAGCGACTCTGCACCAAACTGCTATCGACTAATCGCTCTAAAATTGCTTGCGTTTCATTAATTTCTTCCTCTGTCAATTCAGCAGGTCTTTCTAATTCTGCTGCCATTTCAAAGCGGTCATCTTGCTCGCGTTTATCTGTATATAACCGCAAGAAAGTTAAACCTCGGATATCTATCCCCACCCGCAACACACACATCCTGCTGAGTAAATCTCGCGCTGCTTCACTTTGCCTTGCCAGTTGTTCTCTGAGAATGGGTTCAGCCTTTTTCGTCACCAATTCTGAATGCTTCCGTAGATACCCAGGCTTACTCTTACCAATAGCCGCCAGTTGGGTTAACAAAAATACGTGTCCCTCAACGCGCTCAGATACCCACCGCAAATCTGCTTCCCTGTCTTTCAGTTGGCGCTGTCGCAAAATCTCAACTCCTGCGACTGTCGCCACTCCAGAAATTCTCTCGATATACACCAATTCTGAATCTGGTTCCGCACCCTCATAGCGAATATCAGCCAAATCTGCTGGCACTTCCCGACTGGTTAATAAAGTTTGTGATTGATGCTGCTGATAGACTAAAGCATTTAGCAGTTTACCCCAATCGGGTGAAATTGCCCGTCCCGCTTGCGGATGGTTGGCAGGCTGTAAAATACTTTCTAGGTTATCCAGCACTACAAGAGTGCGTGTTTGCGCCAACCCTTCAATAATTTTGCCTATCTTTTCATCAGCAGTTTTCAACGTCTCTGCTGTTTGAATACTCAAGCTATCAATTAGGAGAAATTCTGCTACATCATCAAAACTTGTCCCCTCCTGCGCTTTGAAATACATTACGCACTCATAAGAACACTCTTCTACATTCGCCCCTTTTTCAAGAGAGGTTTGGGGGGATCTTCCACAATTAACGCCTAGTGCCTCTAACAGTTTTACAGCTAAACTGGTTTTGCCAATACCCCCTTGTCCAATGAGTGCCAATACCTTAAGCGGATTTTCTGCTTCCAGTAATTTTGTCTGCAACTCTTCAACGAGTTCATCTCGCCCCTTCCACACGGGTACTTCTGGGATTGCTTGATTGAGTACAATCTTTGTACCTATTGTGGGATGGGCAGTGTTCGACTGAGCGCTCACGCCGAAGTCTTGCCCGTCTAGTTCAACTTCAGTAATAGATTTAGTCTGTGCTGTCGAATCAGCTTTTTGCAATTCCTGCACCACTTCCACATCAGCATCGCTGAAATCAGCTATTTCTTGCACATCGAGTGATAATCGCCGACAGATTTCTACAAAATTCAAATGGTCAATATTTCTGCCGTTTAGAAAGGAGTTGACTGTGTTTAAATGAACTCCTAACTCGTCAGCTAAGTTTTGCTGTCGTGAAAAATCATTGCGCCTGAGTGCTAGCTTGACTTTTTGAATACACTCTTTGCGAACCTTAGTTCCTCTCGGCATGGCTTAGGACAATACATTTATTTAGAGTCTAGCAATCTGGGTAGGTATTACAGCGTTTTTCAAGAAAATAAAGCCAGGGCGAATGGAATTCGCGGCTACACAAACGTTCGCGTAGCGTCTCGCAGAGAAGTCCGCCTCCGCGGAAATCATGAAAAATATAGGGTTTGAAACCCACAGAGGTGGGTTTTGCCTGTGTAGCTGCGGTTTCTAACCGCCCTAAGCAACACATCCTTGGGTAAAGACGCGATGAATCGCGTCTCTACAAATGGTCTATTTGTCGCATTCTTTTTTCCAATTGGTATAACTTGGGAATTGGGAATAACTAGGAAATAACTCGGTAATAACTTCAGACAGCTTGGGACTGAACTTGTGATGATGCATTGTTTCATGGAATTGTCAACCATTTAAAAGCAATTCTGATGAAACGTAAACAAGCCGAATTTATTCTGACAATATTGGGTGTTGCTGAAGTTCTGGCTACTTTCTACACGATTTACCCGCCTGTTGCGATCGCACTAACTCCTGTAGCTATTTACTGTTTGGTAATCATTTATATTAATGACGCAAAGAACAGTAAAAATAAACCCAATGCCTAAAGGTGCGATCGCACTTGAAATGAGGAGTGCGTAGGCGTAGCCCGTCGTAGACATCGCTTTTTCAACTCCATCATTCCACTTATAAGTCTCATTATTCCATCTTAGAACTCGAAAGGCCGAGCTTTGAACTCGAAAGGCCGAGCTTTGAACTCGAAAGGCCGAGCTTTGAACTCGAAAGGCCGAGCTTTTATCTCGGAAGGCCGAGCTTTGAACTCGAAGCTTCAAGCTCAGAACTCCAAAGGTCTAGCTCTTTTCTCAATCCGTCGAGTTAGGAGGCTGGTACATCTAAACTTTGCACAAAAGAGACTAATATTTCATTTAATGCATCCATGTCAATTAAAAATGCATCATGTCCGTGGGTTGACTTCAGCCAAGCCAGTTGAGCATTAGGGATTAAATTTGCCAATTCTTGTTGTTCTACAGGAGGATAGAGGATGTCAGAATCAATGGCGACAACTAAAGTCGGTTGCTGAATGCTTCGCAGCACAGATTCATAATCTGATAAATTTGGAACTGTGCGGCGTGCAACATCATGGCGATCCATTACATGGGTGAGGGTGATGTAAGTGTTGGCATCAAATCGTTCTGTCAGCTTTTGACCTTGATACTGTAAGTAACTGGCTATAGCAAACTGCTCAGATGCATCATACTGCCGCCCAAAGCGGATTGTAAAACTATCCCAAGAACGGTAAGTAGACATTGCCATCATCCGCGCCACTGCTAGTCCTTGATTTGGGGGTGCATCCAGGGTGTAGTTCCCTCCTTGCCAGTTCGGATCGGCATAAATTGCCTGTCTTTGGGTTTCACTTAACCCAATACACCAAGCTGAATGTCTGCCAGAAACAGCAATGGGTGCGATCGCTTTTACTTTTTCTGGATATAATAACGCCCACTCCAGTGCTTGCATCCCACCAAGCGAACCGCCAATTACTAATTGCAGAGATTGAACACCCAGGTATTCTAGTAGTACAGCTTGCAGGTGAACCATATCTCGGATTGTAATCTCAGGGAAGGATACACCATAAGGCTTTCCCGTTATTGGGTTGATAGTAGTTGGCCCAGTTGTACCGTAACAACTTCCCAAGATATTGCTGCACACAATAAAATCGCGTTCTGGATTGAAAGCTTTCCCTGAACCAAACAAAGGTTCCCACCAATCATCAGCATCAGCCGAACCAGTTAAGGCATGACAAATCAGTACCCCATTATCGGCTTGAGCATTTAACTGTCCCCAAGTGCGATAAGCAACCTGAACCCCAGTTAATGTTTCGCCACCTTCAAGTTGAAATGGCACCGTCAGCTGGTAAAAATGGGTTTGCGGTGAGATGAAGTCTGAGTAAATCATGGGGAGTGGGGGGTGGGGAGATGAGGGAGCAGGGGAAGCAGGGGGAGAAGAATTAATAACCAATGCCCAATGTCCCATTCCCCATTCCCCATTTATTAATTCCTAACTTGCCAGAATGCTTGCTCAAAATCCTCTTTGATATCATCGATATGTTCAATTCCCACTGATACTCGCACCAAATCGGGTGTCACACCTGCTGAAAGCTGTTCGTCATCACTTAGCTGTTGATGGGTTGTGGAAGCGGGATGAATAACGAGGGTTTTAGCGTCACCAACATTTGCTAAATTACTCGCTAATTTTACATGATTAATAAAAGCTTTACCTGCCTCCAATCCGCCTTTGATGCCAAAGTTTAAAACTCCCCCAAAGCCATGCCGGAGATATTTCTTCGCTCGTTCATGATATGGGTGATTAGGAAGTCCTGGATAATTAACCCATAATACTTGCTCTTGTTGCTCTAACCACCGAGCCAATTCTAGGGCATTGCTCACATGCCGATCTACACGTAAAGAAAGAGTCTCTAATCCTTGCAGCAAAAGAAAGGCGTTAAATGGACTCAAGGACGGGCCAAAATCCCGTAACCCTTCGACTCTGGCGCGGATAATAAAGGCGATGTTACCAAATGTTCCACTAGGGCCAAACACTTCTTGAAAATTCAGCCCATGATAACCGGGTGCTGGCTCAGTAAACAAAGGAAACTTGCCGTTACCCCAGTCAAATTTACCGGAATCGACAATTACGCCACCAATGGAAGTACCATGTCCACCAATCCATTTAGTGGCAGATTCCACTACAATGTCTGCACCATGTTCAATGGGCCGAGCTAAATACCCACCAGCACCAAAGGTATTGTCCACAATTAAAGGTATGCCGTTTTCGTGGGCAATGTGAGCTAATGCTGCAAAGTCGGGAATGTTAAATTGAGGATTACCAATGGTTTCAACGTATAACGCTTTGGTGCGATCGTCGATCGCCTGACGGAAACTTTCTGGATCATCTCCCTCGACAAACTTGACGTTAATACCTAAGCGTGGTAAAGATACTTTAAACTGGTTATATGTTCCTCCATACAAAAAACTAGTGGAAACAATATTATCCCCAGCCTGAGCGATCGTAGTGATTGCTAAAAATTGCGCCGCCAGCCCACTCGCTGTTGCTAATGCTGCTACACCTCCTTCTAAAGCAGCAATTCGCTTTTCAAATACATCCGTCGTCGGGTTCATGATCCGGGTGTAAATGTTGCCAAATTCCTGGAGAGCAAACAACCGCGCTCCGTGATCGGCATCGTCAAAAACGTAGGAAGTCGTTTGGTAAATTGGTACAGCACGAGCATTAGTTCCCGGAGCCGGTTCTTGTCCAGCATGAACTTGCAAGGTTTCAAAACGATATTTTTCAGACATAAGTAGTTATTAAGAGAAGGCAGGAGGCAGAAGGAAAGAATTATATAAGAAAGTAATACACTATTTGAGCGTTGTGTTAGAGAAATCTACGGTAATTCTTAAAGCTTACCGTATTTTATAGTTATTTTGAGTTCAAACATACTGTAGGGGCGCATAGCTAGCTATGCGCCCCTACCAAGAATTGTGGTTCAATTAAATTAAAAACGTTGTAATCGAAAGCATTTTTAAGCGGATACGAATTTTATCTCTGTAAAAACTGTTCAATTAAATTAGGGAACCAACATTGAACGAGGATTAGTCATCCCTGCTTGTTGAATTGTTGAAAAAGCAGTTTCCCCGATGATGCGATGAGCCGCAGTCGTCGGATGAATGCCATCCCAGAACAAAAACTGGTCTGGTTTACCGCAGATGTTAGAACCAGACAAACATGAACTGATGACATTAGTAAAGTTAAAGGCTGCGGGATTTGCGATCGCATCTCGATACAGCGCGTTAGCATCTAATTGCACAATCTCCACATCGGAATGCTGTTGATTTAGTACCTTGAGCGATCGCCTCAAGCCTTGATTATGCGATTGTGTTAATGCACTGAGGTTTATAGAATTCGCACTGTTTCTGGTAGCAGATAACTGTCCTAAATCTGGTAAATTTGCAACCAGAATCTTTTTAGCACCCACATCAGTTAGAGAGTTGATTGCCGTTGTCACATTTTTAACAGGAATAGTTGCACTGCTTACCCCTTGCAAGTAATCATTTGCGCCTGCCCACAGCACATACAAAGCATCTGGATTCGTATGTTGATGTGTCTGCGTAAACATCTGCACTTGATTTAGCAAGCTAGGTACATAGCTGTTGCCAACATTGCCAGTAGTTGCTCCTCCATAAGCAAAATTATGAGTTTGTTTAGAGGAGAGATGGAGGTTTTCGCCAAGATACTCAATCCAAACCCTACCATTCGAGTAACGCCCCTGAAAGTAAGTTGGATTAGGTGGGTACATTCCTCCTGTCGCCCGGAATACCATCCCTGTATCCGAAAGACTATCCCCAAATACATAAAGTTCTGAGATGGGATGAGTTTTATCCATAAATTTTGCCGCTACAACCATAATAAAAATAAGGAGAGCAAGTCCTGTTCTTAAAAGCCACTTTTTTCTTTGCATTAAACTTTTCTGCAAACCCTAAAGACAATAGTTTTTACAACTGTTGATGGTTATTGGTGTGAGTAAAGATTGAGCTTGCTACTTAGCACTTCTCTAACTTAACAAGCTAGCTTCAGAGCTAATGAGCAAAACCGGATACTTTCAGGTGTGGATTTTGCTAATTGTCTTAATGCAACGCTGTTGTGTTTTATAACATCTCACCACTAAACGTTATCGCCGACAGTAGGAAACTAAAACCTTTGTGTGGTGCGTTACTACGTATATCAATAAATAAATATCACTTTTATACAGATAAATACGTCTGTGTTACTAAATTTGCAGATATTTAGGCATTCTTGCCCATTAAAGGAACTTAAAGGCGAATTGAAAATTGCATAAATGTTCAACTCGCCTCAGTTAAGTAATTGGGAATTTCAACCAATCTCTATTGTGTATGGACTTAAAGGAGTGTTTATTGCTCTTTGTATTCTTCAATTAGCTCACCCTTTTGGGTGAGTCATATATCAACCGATCAGGTGACCTGAGTGAAGGAAGCTGAGATTAATAATAAAGAGGAAAGTATTACTAAATAAGACTAATTGCATTTTACTTAAGAAAAACGTTATGAAACTTGTTACCTTAATCAATTCTGGACTGATGATTGCTTTTATTACTCTTGTACCTGGAATTGCTGGCGCTCAAACAGCGACTCACAACAATAGCGAGATAGCTATTAACTCTAATAATTTATCCAAAAATTCTACTTCTGTTAGCTACCTTCAGCCTTTCAATCTAGTTGCTTTCGCTTATCAGGGAGGTTTGAAGCAGCACGGGATTCCTAGTGGAGAAACATTAATATTTAAAACTCAGAACAGAAATATTATTGCAAAAGATTTGGTGAAGGCTGCTGTTAATGCAGATAAATTACCATCACAAGTTTTAAATGACCAAAATTATCTAAGTGCTGTTACTTCACAACTCAACGCATTGCCTGATTATGCTGCTGCTGATTAATTTGCTTTTTCTGATATCTTTTTAAAAAGCGAAATTTTTATTATAGTATATTCGTGCGTTTGTTACCAATATAAATAAAAGCCTTTTCTACGCAGAAAATATTGTGTATAAAAGAAAATTTGATCTTGAAAAACAAGTTTTAAATTTTGAGATAATTTGCAATTATAGTGGGCGAAAGACACAGAAAATTGTATAATCGACAGCTTATCGACCACAAATTTCCTTTTCTATAGAGAATGACAGAAGTAATTAAATCTGGGGGCCTAAATAACATTGAGTCCATTGAGTTTGAAAAGCGGTGCTTGCACAAAGCCAGAGAAACAGGCGATCGCAATCGGGAAGTCGTTTGTCTAGCAAGTTTGGGCAATGCTTACCACTCACTCGGCGAGTATCACCTAGCAATTGAGTTTTATCAGCAGTGGTTGGATATATCGAAAGAAATAGGCGATCGCTTAGGGGAAGCCAAATCTTTATCTGGGTTGGGCAACGCTTATCAATCACTGGGAAAATACCAACGAGCCATTGAATTTTATCACCAGTGGTTGAGCATCACCAGAAAAATAGGCGATCGCACTGGCGAGGGGATTTGCTTAGGAAGCTTGGGCAATACTTATGAATACCTGGGCAAGTATGAGCAAGCGATTGAATTTTATCAGCAATGGTTGAGTATCAGCAAGAAAATAGGCGATTGGACTGGGGAATGCATTTGTCTGGGAAGTTTGGGCAATACTTATGAATCGTTGGGGCAGTACCAACTGGCAATTGAGTATTACCAGCAATGGTTAGAATTAGCAAGACTCATCTGCGATGCCTATGGCGGGCAATGTCAACGCAATGGGGAGGCCATGGCTTTAAGTGCGTTGGGCAATGCTTATAATGCTCTGGGACAGTATCAAAAGGCGGTTGAATTTCATCAATATTCATTAGATATCAGAAGGAATCTTGATGACCAAAATGCAGAAGCGAACGCCTGGTTTAATTTGGGTCTGGTATTAGAAAAAATCAATCGAGCATCAGAAGCGATGGATGCCTTTTGCCATGCGCGTGAAATATATCACACAATGGGACTTGATGCAAGTCTGCAAGATTGTAACCATGCCATTAAGCTTCTTTCTCAAAATATTGCAAGTGCAACATCTCCATTCTGGTTAAGGAGATGGTTAAGTCATTTGTCGCAGTTCATCAAAGCTGATTCTAGCCAGTAATATCTCTCACCACTGATTCAGATAATGTGAGGATGTTTTAAAAAGCTTTGGTGATTAGCAATCGCTAAAATACATGAAAATATGCTTTTAAAACATCCTCGGAATACAGTGAGATTACATCAAGATGATGGATATTCATTGAATACCGCAACTGAATCCTTGCTATCAAAAGAAAGCACAGAAAACGAGTCTTTTCGATCCCCCATCTCCATCCCAGGAGTGCCTACGGGCATTTGAGGAACAGATAAACCAGTGACATTTGGCTTTTCTTGCAGCAAACGTTTAATATCGTCTGCTGGAACGTGTCCTTCAATAACATATCCATTCACAATTGCTGTGTGGCAAGATGACAAGTTATCTGGCACGTTAAACTTTTGTTTGACTGTTTCGATGTCAGGCGTGGAAAAATCTGTGATTTGAAAACCTTGTGCCTTTAAGTGGTTAATCCACCCGCCACAACAATTACAATCAGGGCTATGATATACAGTAGCATTTAGGGCTGTTGATTTTAATGGTATCTGTTTATCTTGGATACCCTTAGTAGTACTTACCAATTGAGCATTACTTATAGAAGCAGTGCTTCCCAAGATGCCTAACACCCCTACTGTAAGACAAATTATTACCACTGCACGTATAGCAACACGTACCAAGATAGGAGGTAAGGATTTTTGCCACCAATGAATAAATTGTTTGTACGACATTAAAACTTCCTAAGTAAAAGATTACATAAATTTGTTGTAACAAATTTCCTTCAAAAAAACTTTGCGTATCTATGCGCCTATTTTGCTTTTAAAAAGGCTACAATTCTTACGCGGTAAAAATCATTGTAACAGTGCTAGTATGTCAAATATTGGCATTTTGTAGCTTTTAAGTTGTGCTTATAGAAGACAACAACTTTACTACATCAGCCTTCTATTTTATATATTCTTGTTTTGGTGAAGGTACTGAATTATTAATCCATTTGCACCACTTGTAGGACAACAGCAAGCCATAGAATTACTCACTCAGGCTGCCCTTCAAAATCGGGTTGCTCCAGCGTATCTATTTGTGGGGCCAGATGGTGTAGGAAGAAGTTTAGCAGCTAGGTGTTTTGTGGAATTGCTATTTTCTAGTGAGATGGGAGTCACTGCGGCTTTACAAAACCGTTTGCGTCAAGGGAACCATCCAGCTTTGTTGTGGGTGCAACCGACGTACCAATACCAGGGACAACGATTAACAGCAGCAGAAGCGGCTGAAAAAGGACTTAAGCGGAAAGCACCACCTGTAATTCGCCTAGAGCAAATTCGGGAAATTACCGAGTTTCTCAGTCGTCCACCCTTGGAAGCCCCAAGAAATGTAGTAGTGCTAGAAGAAGCCCAAACAATGGCAGAAGCAGCAGCGAATGCTTTACTTAAAACTTTAGAAGAACCGGGACAGGCGACGTTAATTTTAATTGCGTCTACACCTGAGTCTGTTTTGCCAACTTTGGTGTCACGCTGTCAACGCATTCCTTTTTATCGCTTAGATGCACAGTCTTTGGCTGTTGTACTCACACAAACTGGTCATCAAGAAATTTTGTCCAATCAGGCAGTATTGAGCATAGCAGCTGGCAGTGCCGGAAGTGCGATCGCATCTTACGAGCAATTACAAGCTATTCCCTCTGAGTTACTCAAAGACTTAAAAAAAGCTCCTGCTTCTTACCGCCAAGCCTTAGAATTAGCCAAGAAAATTGATAAGGATTTAGATGCAGAAGCCCAACTGTGGTTAGTTGATTATCTTCAGCAATTCTACTGGCAGCAGTGGCATCAACCCAGCATCATCAATCAGCTGGAACAATCTCGTAAATACTTACTTTCTTACGCTCAACCACGGCTAGTTTGGGAATGTCTACTTTTATCTATATGTCAAAAATAAAATTCCATCTACTAACTTTTACATGAAAACCTCAAGCCTTTTAGCAATATTAAATGATATTACTTAAGTAGCCGTAACTATTAGTACTTGTGTATTATTAATAGTAAGCTACGCAAAGCGTCTCATAGAGGATGCAGCGAGTTAAGAAATTGCCCCAAAAACTTGAATTTGCTAAATTGTCAAAGCTTCATAGCAAATAAAAGTCCTGTGGGGGATGACAAATAAACACTGTCCGATTATTCTTTTTGAAGATTGTACCCCTGACTAATGATGAACTTACCGCAGACAATTCCAGTTCTTTTTTTAGGGACTATCTTGGCTGTATCACCTCAAGTTTGTCCTGCTTTTACTGTTCAAAAGGTAGCTAGCCTTGCCAAAGCATCAAGTGATTTACCAGTAGTCAAATCAGCAGGACTGTCCCCCGATATGGATGTGCCTTGGTCAAAAGCTGTGAGAATCGTTGACCCTTTTGAAGGGGAGTTTCTTGGGGTTTTCGACCGCAATTCATTAGGTGGCTATTTGTTTCGTGAGGGTTCAACACAAGTTATTAGTTTGTGGACTCCTTCGAGTATTCGAGTTCTCGTAACTGTCAATTCAGGTGAAGCAAGCTCTCCTTTCTACACCGCGGGCCGTGTGTATCCTAGACCTGAACTTCTTAGGTTTGTCACTACCAAGAAAGTTGATAAACTTTTACTTAAGATCAGAGAAAAAGTTTTTCAATTAGACGGTTCAACTGGCACATTTGCTATCAGTCAAGAATTAGCCACTGCTTTGAAAAATGCTCCAGATGAAAACTTAAACATCAGACTAATCTTGGAAGGAGGTCAAACTGTTGATAGCGAAATTGGCAAAGGAACAGTGAAAGCTTGGCGAAACATTTATTAAGCGATGTCTCCAACGACTATGCCTACGCATTTTAATCCAAGGATTATCTATTCTTAAGTAAGGATAAATTTTCTCTGATAAAACTTATTTATAAATTTAGGAAGAACGAACATTATTAGAAGATAGTCTAATTAATTCTTCAACATTGTTTGAGATGGTATTGCAAATCGTATTTAAAGGTAAATCATTGGGATCAAACCCAAAAGGTTCTTCAATTTCTGAACCAATTTGTTCAATACTTAATAAGGTAAAACTTACAAAAGCCATTGCTATACCAGTCCACCAATTCAACAAGCTAACAATTTCCAAAGGTAATATCAGACAAAAAATTAATAATAATTGTCTGAGTTTAATAGTATATATCAAAGGCAGTGGCGTTTTTAAAATACGTTCACAACCACCTAAAATATCTACTAAATCATCTACACAGTTATGTAGAGTAGTCAGTTGATAGACATTGAGACAATTTCGGTCATGTTGATACTGCAAATAATCTCCTATCCAGTAAGCAATTTGTAGGGGAGGATGATTAGTATTTTGTAGTTGAAAATATTGTTTTTTAGATATTAACGATGCTAACTGAGTGTCTAAAGGTGATGATCTTAGATGTAACTTCATTGCAAATGCAAAAGCAGTTACTAACCGAAGTATTGCCTCTTTTTCTACTTTATCTTGCGGTGTCTTTTCTTTAACTATTATCCAAATTCCACGAGTTAAGTTACGAGATGTATTAACTAAAGATCCCCAGAGCTGACGACCTTCCCAAAATCTATCATGGGCTGTGTTTGTCCGAAAAACTAATAGTAATGTGAAACCGATATTAAAACTTAAAACAGCATTAGTAATAATACTGTTTGAATCTGCGAATGCTATTGGTAATCCTAAATGATATAAAAATGATACAAAAATACCATAAACAGTACACAAAATTACCCAAGGAAGAATGATAGAAATAATTGACCTTTCAAGGCGAAGAGTTACTTGAAACCAATTCAATTTTTCGCCTTTGTAAAGGTGATACTTTTCTATTAAAGTGTTTTTAGAATTAATTTGAAAATAGTTAAGTCGTTTCATATTTGTAAGATTTTATGATTAGATCAATTAGCAAACTAATTTTTTTAGCTAAAATCTTGCTTAAGCAGCATAGGTGAAAAATGTATGCTTCCAGATAGCGACAGTTGTGCAACTATAATTAACATAAATTAACATTTAAATTTATTTCTGTGAACCATCTTTAGATAGGGAAATCTATGACTGTATTTTAATTCTTCACCATAAACTTGTTTTTATGGCTATATTGGTTAAAATTCGTGGTATTTAACTGTTTTATGCAATAATCAGGCTAAATTTAGCTTTATTTAAGTAAATACTCACTTTTTATCATTTACAGGGCATAAAGTAAGGAAATATTCTAAAAATTGTTATGTCTAAAATCTTTCACAAATAGAGCACTGACGATTCAGTTGTTAATTTATGCTTTATTTGTCTTGAGCTTGAGAGCCCACAACTTCAATCAAGAATTAAGTTCTATTATGGTAGAAATAGCATTATAAATTGAGAGGCAAATTAAAAGATTGCATCAAGATGCAGTGATGGAGATTTAGAGATTAAAATACGAGATTCATCAAATTTCTGACAACAATCTTTAATTACTAGATAAGTAGGTATGGTGGCGATCGCTAACCTTCATGAGAATATTAGTCTAAAACGTCCAACTGCGACACCAAACAGATTGGATATTTTTTTACACACCTCTTCACCAAGTACTTAAGAAAGCGATCGCCACAACTGAAAACCGACTTGTTTGATGTAGTCATGTTAATAACTTATCTGCACCGCAATTTCCGCATAGGTGCTTCTTAGCAAACTTTCTAACCAAACTACAGATTGAACGTCATTGACTCTTTGCCAAAAAGTAGAGCATAAAAGAGTATCGGCTAGATTCAGTGACTTTTGTGCCGTCATGGGTTAGCCTGGTTTATTTATAGGTTGAACTTATGAGATTTCTGTTTTTAATGGGATTTTTGCGTCAAATATTACATTTTTTTACAGTAACAACTCATTTTATGTCACTGACAGAGCGATGTCTACGACGGTCACTGAGCGCAGCCGTTCTCGTAGAGAAGTGCAGGCTACCCCTACGCACTTGGGCTAATAATTAATACAGTATAGTTAAGTTAAACCGTACCTCTCAGTTATAAAAAGGACATCAACTCTATGAAATTTGGTATTGATATGGGGCATAATTGCCCTCCAGATACAGGGGCAACAGGTATAAAACAAGAAGATGCTTTAACTAAAGCAGTTGGGACACAATTGATACAAAAACTCAAAGCAGCAGGCCATAGCGCTATTGATTGCACTCCTACAAGCGCTAGCAGTGTAACCGATTCTCTGAGACAACGAACTAATAAGGCGAATGCCAATAACGTTAATGTCTATATTTCGATTCATTTTAATAAATTTAACGGTATAGCCAATGGCACAGAAGTTTTTGCCATTAGTAATGCATCACAAGGTATTGCTCAATCAGTTCTTAAAGAGATTGTTAAACTTGGTTTTCATAGTAGAGGGGTAAAAAATACAGGTTTCTTTGTTCTAAAGAATACACAAATGCCAGCCATTTTAATTGAGTGCTGCTTCTGTGATTCTAAAACAGATATGGATCGCTTTGATGCCGAAAAAATGGCTGAAGCAATTAAAGATGGATTAATTGGTGAGTCAAAAGATGAAGCTAAACCTGATAAAAGTTACATTTTGCAAGTTACAACAAAAACAGTTTTAAAGCCTTCTACAGAACAGGCATCAGAGCTACCAAAAGAAGCTTTATTCGATATTGAGCCAGGGAGTTACCCTGTTTTAGATGTCCGTTTTGAGGAAAATCATTATTGGGTTAAATGGCCTGATAAAACTAAAGTAAACCGAAACGAGCATTTTGTTTTTGCTGGATACAGTAAAGTTATAGAAAAAGATTAGCTATTTCTCAAACAGAATCCAGCAGTCAGGAGTCAGAATTAAATTGTGTATTCTAACTTTTGACTCCTGGATTTTCCAATCTAATTCATTGATCAAAAAACTCTCAAATTTTATAAAGACTTGGGTATATCAAAAGCTTTTTAATAGAAAAATATATGTCATTAATAGATGATTTAATCAACAATTACTCTAACAAAGATTTAGCGGCAGTATTTATAAAAGTTGGCATTGAAAGTGGAAAAATAACCAATATTAATCGGCAAATTTTAAAAGAAGTTACCCTGGCACAATGGTTATTAGAGTCTGCTAGAGGGAAAAGCGATCTTGCTGTCAATGCTTACAATTTTGCTGGATTAAAATGGCGATTTCCTGACATGAAAGGATTTGCTGAACCTTTGAAAATCAGAGTCCCTTCTGAGCTAGAAGAAGTTGAGTTCTGTAAATTTACAGATATAGATGCTTTTATTATTGGTTATTGGAAGTTTTTAACTCGTACCCCCTATAAAGGCTTAGAAGATTATACGAATACGCCAGAAAACTTCCTTGGCTTTCTCAAAGCTAAAGGCTATTCGTCCGATCCTAAATATGTGAGTAAAGTTGTGGATTTACTTCCAGAGGCGCAAAAGTTACTGGTTAATGCAGGTGGAGTTACCATTTCCGCTTCAGTTGAACAATTACAGTTAATTCGTGCGCCAAAAGAAGTTGAATTAGGGCAAAATTTCAGGGTTGAAGGCGTAGCACGTTTAGTTGATGGTGGCAAAGTTTTGTCGATTATAATCGACAATCAATTTCCAGTCGCAAGTGTAACAATTAATCAGGACGGCAAATGGCAATTTGATTTCGTTTTTAAACAAGCAGGCGATCGCCGCATGATAATTGCCATTGATGAGCAAACTTTAGAGATCCGCATTAAAGTTGTTGTTCCTTTCGATCACAAGGACGATGAGAACACTCAACAACCTACAGCATCAAGTTTACCAGGAGCAAAGGTAATTAAACTCGCTGGTAGTGTGGGAATTGGCGGAGTCAATAAAGCTGATGATGTTAAAGCTATTAAAGCGCGATTGCATGAGCTAGGCTACACATGGGTAGGTAATCCTAACAGTGCAGACAGAGACAGAGGACTATTTGACGCAATCAAACTATTTCAGTCAATTATTGCTGGTAGCAGTACTGTTAACGGTGATGGTAGAGTTGATGTTGGGGGAATCACTCATCGATGGTTGCAAGCAGCTAACGCACCACGATGGGAGTTGATGCCAAAAAGCGATCGTGATAATGGTTTCGTTAACGGTGAACTAGAAGACATCCAAGATAAACACGATTTTGGAACACACTGGTTAGCTAATGTTATTCAAAAAATTGCTCAAGATTATCAAAACAGTTATCGTAATACTCACCCTACAGCTGCTCCATTCGCAATTAACGATGTTAGTCTTCCTTATGGAGGCGACACTCCCGACCATCATGGACATGAAACTGGTATGATGTGCGATGTTTACTTACCTCAAAAAAATGGAAATTTTGGTGGCATCGTTTGGTCGAGTTCTGAATACGATCAAGATGCTGCACGAGCTATTCTCAAGTCCATTGGTAAGCAAAAGTTGGTACGAACAGTGTTTTTCAACGATCAACAGCTAATTAGAGAAAGACTTTGTGTTCCTCTGAGTGGTCACGATAATCATATTCATTTTGAAATTAACCCACCAGTGAAAAGCTAATTTTTAGTAAACTGATGCATTAAATCACAAAACTCTTATCTACCAGGTATTTCAGATTGATTCATATTTTTTTCCGCAAAATGTTAGTTTGCCAGAATTTTAGGGAACTCTATAAATAAGCATGGGAATTATCAAACCTAATGGCTGTAATACAAAGACAATACGGTAGCTTTTGCTACCGTTTACTCATTTTTAGCTAAAACAAATAGATATCATTATCTTCACCAAAAGAGACATTTACCAAGAGGACATAGTGAATTAATATTGTCCATTGGTGATATTTAAGACTTAAAGAAGCGTAGAGGCAGAGGGAATGGGTTTGTTTCAATATTCCATTTTCCATTCTCCATTCCCATTTAATGAACAGTCTGCGCTAGGGTAGGAATTGAAACTCAATTTGTGATTTCCTGTGCTTCCTTGCAAACGTCCAGCTGTATTTCTAATTTGGGCTGTTCTACTGACTTCGTTAACAGCCTGTGCTAACAGTCCAGTTGCCAAAAACCTTGAGGAATCTTTGGCGGCAGATCCGAAACTGCAAAGCAATCCAGTTGTCTTTGGAGAATCTCAGAGTAACCAATCACAAGCACAGCAGAACGAATCAACAGTTCAGTTACCATCTGATTTTCCCAAAGATATCCCCTTATATTCCAATGCCAAACTACAGGAAGTGACACCTGCTAGCGGTTCAGAAAATAGAATCTCAACTCGTTGGCTGAGTTCTGACCCCAGTAACTTTATTGCTAGCTTTTATAGTAGCCAGTTTAAAACAAATAACTGGCAGATTTTACAACAGCCAACAGATGATGCAGGAGGTGTGTTTGAGGCACGTCGTAACGATTTGCTGTTGAAGGTTTCTATTCAGCCTAAATCAGTTACTAACGCTACACCTGATCAACCCCAAACAGCCACCGAATTACTAATTGACTACGTACCGAATAGTACTGCAACGGCACAATCTACCACAACTACAAATCCTACCGAAACAACTAACGCCGTCCCTCAATCAGGAGATTCCCAGTTCATTGGCCCCGTACCACCTACCAACTTGGCAGCACAGTCACAAAGTACAGTTAATAACCAAACAACTTCTACAGCCACAGCTGAATCTCAGGAATTCAACGATCTAAATAAAGTCCCGCAAGAATGGCGGCAACATATCCAAGACTTGGCTGCATTAGGTGTTTTGTCTATAGAACCAGAAGCAACTAAGAGCAATACTACTACAAGTAAACAGTTTGAACCCGCTAAAATCATTACACACCGGGAATATGCTCGTTGGCTCATTGCTGCTAATAATGCTATGTATGCCAGCAATCCAGCTAAACAAATTCGCTTGGCATCAGAAACTACTCAACCAGCTTTTAGTGATGTGTCTGCAAAAGACCCTGATTTTCCAGCTATTCAAGGATTAGCCGAGGCTGGGTTAATTCCCAGTCCTTTGTCTGGAGATTCTACAGTAGTCTTGTTTCGTCCTGATGCACCTCTGACGCGAGAACAGTTGCTGCTGTGGAAATTACCTCTAGATACTCGCCAAGCTTTACCCTCTGCTAACTTAGATGCAGTCAAACAGACCTGGGGTTTTCAAGATGCGGCGCGAATTGACCCCAAGGCTTTAAAAGCAGTGTTGGCTGATTACCAAAATGCCGAACAATCAAATATTCGGCGGGTGTTTGGTTATACAACTCTGTTTCAACCCAAAAAACCAGTAACTCGTGCTGAGGCTGCTATGGCTTTGTGGTATTTCGGCAGTCAGGGTGAGGGTATATCGGCTGCTGAGGTTTTGAAATTAAAGCGAAGTTAAAGCGATGCCTACGATGAGCTAGACTATTCTGTTGCGATTATGCTGTACATATCATACAAGTGGGAAATTCTCACCTTTGAATGTAAATTTTGCCATTTCTTTATAATACAGCTATTTTTTATCAATAAAATGTAAATCTAAGTATTTTCAGCGTTTTTACCCGGGTTTGATGAAATTTTGAGGCATAGTTAAGTAAAATAACGTAAATTACTTAATAGACGTACTTAGTTTTGAAGTAAGTCAAATGACAAGTTGTCAGAATATTGCCTTTTCATTACTTTTAAACAAATTAAAAATACCACTGGTAAAACGAAGATGAAAAAACAAGCTATAGCGGTAGGATTTGTTCTCTTATCTTTCATGTTACCGCTCAAAGCAAGTGCTGCGAGTTTTACCAAATTTTATGTATTTGGCGACAGTCTTTCTGATACTGGCAATGTTTTCACTGCTACTAATGGTTTAGTCGCTCCAAAAACAGCCATTCCGCAAAATCCACCGTACTTTCAAGGGCGTTTTTCTAACGATCAGGTGTGGGTAGACTACCTGGGAAATCAGCTAGGATTAAATCCTACCCCATATTTAATTTCAAATCCTACTATTCCCAATCAAGGTATTAATTTTGCTGTGGGCGGCGCTAGTTCTGGCCAGGGTAATGCTGTTGTTCCTAGTGCGCCGTTACCAGGAGTATTAGAGCAAGTTGGCTTATTAACGCAACCGATTCTACAAGCTAATCAGAAGCTTGATCCAAATGCTCTTTATGCTGTATGGGGAGGTGCAAATGATTATGTGTTTGGTCAAGCTACCAATGCGGCTCAAACAGTCCAGAATTTATCAGATGCAGTAGGGTTACTTGCTTCATCTGGCGCAAAAAATATTTTAGTCTTTAACTTGCCTGATTTGGGCAAGATTCCACTTGCACTCGCTACAGGTTTATCTAGCAACTTGACTGGTTTGACAAATGACCATAACAAGAGATTAGCAGAGGAACTAAGCAAATTTAGCAGTAACTCGGATTTGAATCTGATCTCTGTAGATGTGTTTTCCCTATTTAATCAAGTAGAAGCAAATCCTGGGAAATTTGGGTTTCAAAATGTGACTGCCCCTTGTGTAGTAGGGAATTTTCAGACAATTATCAGTGTATGCCCTCAACCAAACGATTATTTGTTCTTTGACTCTGTACATCCAACAACAAATGCTCATAAGTTAGTTGCAGATGCTGCACTGGCGGCAATTGAGGCTAAGTCTGTCCCGGAACCTGCGATAAACTTGGGGATTTTAGCCCTTGGTGCTTTTGGTGCGGTAGGAGTGCTAAAGCGTCAACAAAAAAGGTCAGCAGAGCAGGTTTTTGATGCACAATTGTCTCATATAACAGTTGAAAATTGAACTAACTGTATTGATGTGGGATTACGATCGCTTATTTCAAGTTATTGAAGAATTAGTCATGCACCATTCTCCTAGTGGTGCAGAAGCTGAGATTAACCAGTTGTTGATGCAACGATTTACGGCGCTGGGTGTGGAAGTTTGGTGCGATCGCGCCGATAATATTATTGCCAAGATTCCAGGCAAAAGTCCAGACAGAGCGATCGCTATCACGGCACACAAAGACGAAATTGGCGCAATTGTCAAGAAGATTGGTGATGAAGGTCGTGTCAAAGTCAGCAAACTCGGCGGTTCTTTCCCGTGGGTTTACGGCGAAGGCGTTGTAGATTTACTCGGAGATAACGAAACCATTAACGGTATTCTCAGCTTTGGTTCCCGCCACGTTTCTCATGAATCGCCTCAGAAAGTGCAGCAGGAAGATACTACTGTTAAGTGGGAAAATGCCTGGATTGAAACGAAACGGACTACGGCTGAATTGGAAGCAGCTGGCATTCGACCTGGAACTAGAATGGTAATCGGCAAGCATCGCAAGCGTCCAATTAGGTTAAAGAATCATATTGCTGGTTACACTTTGGATAACAAAGCCTCTGTGGCGATTTTGCTAGCTTTGGCTGAAAACCTGAAGCAGCCAGTAGTTGATGTTTATTTAGTAGCTTCGGCAAAAGAAGAAGTGGGAGCAATTGGGGCGCTATTTTTCACTCAAAATCAGCCTTTGGATGCTTTAATTGCTTTAGAAATTTGTCCATTATCTGAAGAATATCCTGTTAAAGATGGCGAAAGCCCTGTACTTTTATCTCAAGATGCTTATGGGATATATGATGAAGGGTTAAATGGACAACTACGCCATAGTGCTAAACAGTTGGATATGCCGGTGCAGTTAACAACTCTGAGTGGGTTTGGTAGTGATGCTTCAATTGCCATGAAATTTGGACATGTTGGACGTGCTGCTTGTTTGGCATTTCCTACACAAAATACACATGGATATGAAATTGCTCATTTAGGAGCGATCGCTAATTGTATTGATTTGTTAAAAGCTTTCTGCGAAACTGAATTTGAGTGATAATTTCAGGCTTTTATTAGAAACAGCGATCGCATATTAACCCGAAATAGCGTGAATTTTTCTGGTTGTTGAAAATGCGCGTAGGCGTAGCCCGCACTTCGGCAAGCTCAGTGACCATCGTAGACATCGCACACCAAAATTACTCTTACTGTTGATGTAATGTCAGCGCCATATCTCTAAATTCGGCATTAAATGTATAATTTCTAAATGCTTCGTGTATTTACCAGTTAAAACTATTAAATGATTACTCTTACAGCAGAGGAAATTAGTCAGTTTCGCAGCCAGTTGGCGGATCTTCCCCAGGCTTTAGTAGCTTTAGATGCCATAGAAGAGTGTGAAGGCTATTTAGACGATGCTGTTCCACTGTTGGTTATGCGGGAAACTGCACAGGAAGCAGATAGATCGTTAAATGATTTGCTTGAAAAATGCCGTCAATTCATTTGTCAAGAGGAAGTCAGAGAATTTTTGAAATCTGGATTAATTGCTCCAATTGTAGAACCATTGGCTGTTAGTGCAGGCATTCCTCTGGGTACTGCGACTGCACTTAGCATATTGGTGTTTAAACTAGGTGCGAGAAAGTTTTGTAACGTACCGGAATCTAGTGTTTAAAGCCCAGAAGCTGTAAATCCAGCCCAGTAGTAGGGATTTGCAAACGGTAGGGGTTGACGTTGCTTAATTTGTTTCAAAGATTCTTGAAACCTGATGCGTTGTCCTACTCTTAGTTGAGCAAGGACTTTTTCAATTTGGGGTTTGTGTTCCTCCAAAAATCTGTCTAGTTCTTTAATAGTCAGATTTCGCAGCCAGTTTTGAGCTTGTTTCAGGGCTATGGCAATATCTCCTGCTTCCAGGTTATTAAGTTTGACTAAGTTTTTGTAGAATTTAATCATTAAAAAGCTGGTGGATAAGTCATCTACTTTCCAGAGAGAACTAACGACACTGGGACTACCTGCTAATAGAAAACCGCTAGGTAAACCTATATATTCGTCACTAATATTTTGAAAATCAATCAATCCAGTTTCGCACGCGGAAAGGGTGACGAGGCGACATTTATCTAATTTGAGAGTGAAGATTTTATCTAAGGTAAGGCATTTATCTAAATCGTTAGTTTCCCCTGCTCGCACATTTAGATAACGTTCGGAGTCGGGTTTTGTTGGTGTGTCTGCGATAGGCGCATCTGCCAAAATTAGGGCTGATTTACCGGGATTTGTTAAGTTAAAATACCCGTGGCAGCTAAAGTGGGCGCAATGGTAAGTATTTAAGTCGGAATTATCGATTGCTGTGAGTGTCGCTGCTGTTTTTTTCAGAACGTTGGCAGGATTAAAGTGGCTTTGAATAACTTGTACTTCTAAATCTGTATAGTTTAAATCGCCTGTAGGGTTTTGAATTGCAAATAGAGATTGAAAATCAGGACGTTTGCGCTGTTGTACCTGTTGCAGTAGTTGACAACTAGGTGCATAACTCACACCATTAGGAAATAAATCCAGAAGACAGCGCGAATTTTCAGCATTGTGATTGACTGGGAGTGCATGAAGAGGTAATAAATGCAGGAACCGATGGGGAATTAGGATGAGTTGATTGCAGTGCTTTGGTATCTGGTTTAATATTTCATCAATGTGCAGAATGGAGGCTAATTGTTTAAGTTCTTCCCCTAAGCTCTTGTGCCACTGGTCTTGTTGATTGTAGTAATTCTGCAAATATTGATTTACCCAATTTTCAAAAGCTTTTCGGTCTTCGAGTTGAGATTGCCAAACAGCGACTTCTCCTTTAGGTTTGATAATAAACGCCAGAATTTTATCGTTGAGAATATACCACTCGATAATAGCTGTACGCTCATCCAAAGTAGCCTGGAATGATTCAAAGTTGAAACCGTAACCAACAGGTAAGTAGCGGTTTTGCAATTCATTTCGCTGTTGTCGTAATTGTTGTAGATGTTGTGCAAGGACTTTTGGATTTTCAGCTTTGCCATTTTGGATTTGATATTGTCCTACGGCTATTTCATCCCTATATTTTTCTAATTGAGTGAATACTTCTGGAGGGAAGATGGTTTTAGAGTCACGTTCAAGAATTTGTTCAACTAAATTGCGGGTTTTACTACGTTCAACATATTCAATTGCTTCGGTAATCTTATTTAATTCTGTGCAAACTTCTACCATGCGGCTATAAACTTGGTTAAAGTGTTCCGCTTGTTTACGCTTGCTTTCTTCTCCAGATACTATTTCTTCTCGTAAAGATTCTACAGTAATAATGGCAGACTTAAAATCATTGTATGCTAAGTCAAACTTGTTTGTATCTTGATGAGCAATTCCCCGCATCCACAAAGTTTCTGCCCATTCTTGAGGTAAAGCTTCTCTGGTGTAGACAGTTAAAGCAGCAGTAGAAGCAGCAATCGCATTTTCGATATTCTCTGCCTTGTCTCCTTTGATTCTGTCGCTGTAGACAATTGCGAGATTATTTTGCGTCATTGCCCATTGTTGAGGCAAAGCTTCTCTGGTGTAGACAGTTAAAGCAGCAGTAGAAGCAGCAATCGCATTTTCGATGTTATCTGCCCTGTCTCCTTTAATTCTCTCCCCGTACACAACAGCGAGACTATTTTGCGTCATTGCCCAATCTTCAGGCAAAGCTTCTCTGGTTCTGACAGTTAAAGCAGCAGTAATAGCAGCGATGGCATTTTCAATATTATCTGCTCTGTCTCCTTTAATTCTCTCCCTGTAGGCATTTGCGAGATTATTTTGCGTTGCTGCCCAATCAATAGGCAAAGCTTCCCTGGTGAAGACTTTTAGCACGACTTCATAGCCAGCGATGGCAATTTCCATATTGCTGGCTTTGTTACCCAAGGGGAATTGCTGAATTAGAGAGCTAAAATTGAAAATATCTTCTGCTAGGTTTTCCGCCTCATCTGCTTTCGCTTCCCCAAGTGTAATTGTCCCCCAACGGCGCAATATTTCTGTTAACACTCCGTCGAGTTTGTCTGTATTCTTTGCCAGCAAGGGGTAAACAACCTGGGAATTAGCTATACTGTCTGCGGTTGCTTGTAGTACCTCCATCAAGAATTGGTAATATGTCTGTATCTCCTCCTCACTGAGAGATTGCAAATCGACTTTATTATCTAGATTCAACGCTTCCCCTAGTTGCATTGCCAAACTTTGCAACCAATTCGCTGTATTCTCATCTCCGTTTTGGGAACACATCTGTGCTACTTCTTCTACCTTCTGCACAAAGCCAGCATCAAGTAACTCTTGGTTTGCTGCCAAAATCTCTGATTCTTCACCACTGGGCGAATCTAACAGGCTGCGAATAAGGTTGAGATAAGCTTGCTGACGCTGCTCATTCATGGGTAAGGGTGTGAGATGCAACTTTATCATGAGATAAATTCAACACCAACACCCTAAATTCCAGAAAAGCGTAGAGTTTCATCACAAATGATGTGTTTCTGACAATGAAAGAACCTCGGGGATGAGCGTTTTTTACTTGTGAACAGACAATATACTGATTTTGCGGTAAGCGTTCGCGAAGCGTCTCGTAGAGAAGCTATGCCGTTAGGCTTATCGCCTTCCTCGTCGCAGACATCACTCTTACAAAATAGTGCGATTGCGATCTTGTATCTTACAATCAAAATAATAAGTAATATTAATCCTTCTAAATTCCAAAAGGAGTAATTATGAGTACCGAAACAGCCCTATGGAAAATCATAGAAAATTTGCCCAGTTCCCTGAAAATTGAACTTTTACATTATGCCGAATATTTAATCACTAAATCTTCAACACTTCCACAAGTCGAAGATGTAACCGTTTTAGAAACCAATACAGAACAAAGAGAAAATTGGCAATCTTTCTCTTTAAATAACTTAAATCAATGTTATGCAGAAGATGAACCTGAATATGCTATAGAATCAATTAAAGAATATAACCCTAATTATGAAAGAAGGTAATATCATACTAACTCCTATTCCTCAAGCAAATGGAGAAATAAAAAACCGTCCTACGCTGATTTTGAGAGAAATGCCAAAATATCAAGACTTTTTGATATGTGGGATTAGTACACAATTAAAACAATATATTCCTAATTTTGACGAAATCATTTCACCTAATGATGATGATTTTCAATCCAGTGGTTTAGTTCGTTAATCTATTATTAGATTAAGTTTTTTAGGTGTCATTACTCGTAACAGTATAATTGGCACAATATCAACAGAAAGGCATAAAAAACTATTACATAATCTTAGTCAATATCTAATTCAATTAATAGAGTAATCGCCGCAGATATCAAGCCTACAAAATAGTGTGAGCTACATCAACGCAATTGTGATTTAGGCGATGTCTGGGTTGGGCTACGCTAACGCATTTATAGTTTTTACGATGCCTGGGTTGGGCTACGCCAACGCATTTATCGATTTTGTGACTGCAATTGCTTGCGATTTTAGCGATCGCAAAATTCTATTTTTCAATTGATATGCTATTCTCATCGCCATTGATTCAACCAATGTATTTGCCCAGGCCAGTCTCTGCTTGAGTTTCTGATAGCAAGCGATCCAATGCTTGAGTGGGGTCAGGCAAATTCTAACTATTTTGTGCGGCTAAAATAATGTCTCTATGCTGCGGATACTGAATAACCAAGGACAAGAAATCTTTGATGTTGAAGGTAAAAATACACCGTTTGTTATCTGTGGCTTTCAGCAGTTGCATTTCATCGCTAGCTAGCATTTTCGGCATCCATTCATTGAGAGTGCGAGTCACATCATGACCACGAGCAACTAGAGCCGTATGCAATGCTTTAATGGAAGTGTCTGCATCTAAATGGAGCAGGAGTTTAGACACCAGCAGTTTCAATCGCTTGTTCTGTAGCGATCGCTTCATCAATCTCGGTACGATGGGCAGTGTAAAAACCCAGTGCGTCATTGATCTGAGCTTCAGTAATACCATACTGTTGAACAATTTGCCCGCAAGACCAGCCCCACTGATGAGCAGCAATCGCTAGAGTTTGCACTCTAATTCCTGTACCACTAACAACGGGAACTTTTTGGCCACTGCTTCCAATGCGATAGCTAATCAAGGGAAAGGAGGGGTCATTCAGTTGATGGCGAAGGGAGGCAACTTTTTCTGCTACTGCCCACAAAATAAATTGATCGAGGGAAATTCCTTGGCTAGTTGCCCATTGCTCTATCTCTTGCTGTAGTTGAACAGGTAAATTGACCAAGTAGGAAGGCATTTGCTGAAGCTCAATGAATTGACTTTTCATTACTTGCTTTATTTTAAGCGATCGCCCTGTAGCAGTTTCAATTTATCGTTTGTGATTTTGGCAATGCCTGGGTTGGGCTACGCCAACGCAGTTATTATTTTGGCGATCGCTATATCTCCCAATCCTCAATCAACAAGTTTTTAATGCGTTGGAATTCTCTAGTGTTATGGGTGACAAGGGTTAAGTTATTTGTCAGGGCGATAGCGGCAATTTGTAAGTCATACGCGCCAATGGGAGTACCTAATGCTTCTAGTTGAGAGCGAATTGTCCCAAATGTCATTGCTGCTAAATCATCAAAGGGTAGCGATCTAAATTGGGCTAAAAATTGTTGTTGTAAAGTAAGATTCCGTTGTGGATTGGCACTTTTCATTGCGCCATAAAATAGTTCAGCTTTGACGATTGAGCAAACGGCAATATCTTTAGTCGCAGTGGATTCTAGTTTCTGTTTTAAAGTGGAATTTTTACCACGCATATAGATAATGCAGGTGTTAGTATCGAGCAGGAATTTCACAGGATTGTTTCGCGTTCTGGTTGTTGTCCTTGGGGATGACGGAAGAAGGTTTCATCTTGGATACATCCATAAAATTGAGGCAGAGGATATTCTGATATTTTGCTTGTTTGCACAGGTTGAGTATTGTTCTTGTATGTAGTCAGGCTTTGTGCCAGGAGTTGGATAATGTACAATTTATCGTCAGGTGAAAGCTGAAGGAGTTGTTGTTCGAGTTCTGGGACAATCATGATGTAGCTCAGGTGGTGGATAAGTTCATTTTACTTTCATAGTCAAAAGTTAATCTAGCTATGCCTGGCTTGGGCTACGCCAACGCATTTGTTATTTCGGAGTACTCATTTGTTATTTCGGAGTACTCATTTGTTATTTCGGAGTACTCATTTGTTATTTCGGAGTACTCATTTGTTATTTCGGAGTACTCATTTGTTATTTCGGAGTACTCATTTGTTATTTCAGGGTACTCATTTGTTATTTCGGGGTACTAATTTATTAATTTTGTGATTACTGTTGCTGATTACATTTATTCTCAAACAACAAATCGATATGAAAAGTGAGTAAAAATACAGGCAACCTCGTAATTATTTCGTTGAACTTTTAATTAAATAAATCCACAAAACTACCCATCTCAGGCAAAAGGATACTCCACTATCTTGAAAAAGGAATTATTAAAAAAGGATATCTCATGTCTTTAAAAACTCGTGGTTCTGCTGCTGTTGACAAAGCACAACTTCGTCTCGCCTTGCTTAAATCTATTGATGAAAATCTGGATTTGGGACATGGGTTAACTATTGAAGCCTACAACCACTTAATCAACACTACCCGTGCGATGGTAGAAGCTAATAATAGACTGGTGTCCAATCTGGAAGAATCGCGCAAAACAGTAACCCAGATGGATAAAGCTCTCTCCGAAATGTCTGAACGAATGCTAAGTGGAGTTGCAACTGTTTACGGCAGAAACAGTATAGAGTATTCCAAGGCTGGCGGATCTAATCGCAAACGAAATAAACAATCTACTTCAAAAGTTACTCCAGTTGTAGCGGTTCTTACTACTCAACCTACTCAAGCTGCAATTGTCAATGCGTCAACTAACGGTAATGGCACAACTCCTTTGCTGCAATAATCCACCTAGCTTGAAAATCGGAGTAGGGTGTTAAAACAATTCGCAATGGGCAACTCTTGGAGACGCTAAAAGCGAACGCCCCGCTACGCTAACGCAATTACATTTTGTGACAAGGATTTAGCTTAGGGATCAAAACGCGCTGCTTGATAGAAGCAGGAGACTTAAACCCCACTGCTTGTTAATCTGTCACCTACGACAAATAATTAGTCACTGTACAATTGATTTATGTCAAACTTTAGTGTTAAGTAATACTTTCATCAAAGCCGATGATGGGATTTGAACCCACGGCCTGCTGATTACGAATCAGCTGCTCTACCACTGAGCCACATCGGCGTACACAATCTAAGAGTATAACACGATTTAATTATGGTAGATCAAAATCGCAAAAATCGCCTTAACCCTGAACAATACGCCAGCCTCAAAGCAGAAATAGCCGCTCCTTATCGTGGCTTACGACAATTTTTCTACATCGCTTTCGGTGCTTCTGGCTCACTCGGTGCATTCGTCTTCTTCTTCCAAGTGCTTGCCGGACGCAATCTTGAGAGTGCTTTGCCAAGTTTAGCTCTCCAAGTAGGAATAGTTGCCTTAATGGTCTTCCTTTGGCGCTGGGAACAGCGTCGGCAACGAAGCACCCAATCGGGTAAAAATTCTAATTCCTGAAGGAAAAATTTTAGTGGTTAATTTTTTATTGCTTTCCTTTTATATATCTTTATATTCTTCAAATTTATTAATGCTTTGATGAAGATGAAAATATCAAAAAAGAAAAAATAAAAAAATTATTAGGAAATCTCAAAAAGCAAAAGTTTCTGAGAAACTAGAAGTTGTTGAAACGGGGTCAGCCTATATAAAGACCCTGACCATAAAACAAATCACATTCAAATGGGGTCAGCCATATTTAAAGACCCCAAATTTTATATTTAAAAACTCCTAAAATTAAAAAGCTTCCAATTTTGGAAGCGCCAGACTAACAATTATTAGTCTGGCGCTTCCAATTTGCTAACTAGTACAGCACGGCGGAAATAAACTACCCCTTTCAAATATCTAGAATCCTTGCGAATTACGAATTACGAATTACGCGCAGAGGTACTAGGTATTTACTGAACTGTTACCAAATAGGATGAAGGAATTGCTTGGGCACGTCCAGCATTGACAAGTGCTTGGTAAACAAAGGCAGCAACTTCAGCTCTAGTCGCTTCACGATTAGGATTTAGTTGCTTCGCTGTGGGATAGTTTACGACTAGTTGCCGTGCAGTTGCCGCAGCAACAGGAGCGATCGCATAATTAGGAATCTGGGCAGCATCGGTGTAAAAAGAAAGGACATTCTGATTATTACTCGCAGTTAAGCCCAAACCATTAGCTAAAGATACTAACGCCTGCACTCTGGGAATTTTTTGCTGTGGCTTAAAGGTTCCATCGGGATAACCAGAAACAAATTCACTCTGGTAGGCAGATTGAATTGCAGCGTTAGCCCAGAAATTGCTTGCTACATCTTTAAATTTAATTGCTGGGCGTTTGGTTGGTGGTGTTAGGGCTTTAGTGACAATAGTGGCGAATTGAGCGCGGGTTACAGGATCATTGGGTTTAAAGCTGCCATCAGGAAAGCCAGCAATAATATTTTGGGAGGCTAAAGCTTCGATGTAGGTTTTTGCCCAATAATTTGCTGCCACATCTTTAAATGCGACAGACCCTCCAGGCGGTACGTTAACAGTTGCAGCAACGAAATTTACTGAGCCGAAAATCTTTTTCTGATCGATATCGTTGCCAACAGCGACAATTTGACTAGTTTTTGTGGCGTTGTTCACATCATAACGAGTGTTATTGCGAATAAGATTTCCACCAGGATTTTCGTTGGTGCCAAGGTCGGGTTGAGCATTGACAGTTGCTACTACACCATCCCGTTTATTGTTCTGAATGACATTCTTACGCAATACGGGCTTTGCTGATTCGGAAATATAAAGACCGTCTTGGTTTTCGATGATTTGATTTTCCACAATTTGGGGTGTGGAAGTGCCACCAATCGCTAAACCAAAACCAGTATCCTGAAATAAGTTATTCCGAATTTCTCCTTGGGCAGTTCTAGCAATTGAAATCCCGTTGCCTTTGTTTTGTACAAAGACATTACTTTCGATTTTGGGATTGCCTGTACCCGTGACAAAAACACCCTCTCTAACACTGTTAGTAAAAGTACTGTTTGTGATAATCGGATTAGTTGACTCCACCCACACACCCGTACCCCGGCTATTTGGGTTGGTGACGGTGACACCTGCGATCGTGGTATCTTGGTCGGCGAGCATGGTAATGTCCTGTCTGGCAAAGGTGCGACTAGTGTAGAAACCTCCACCTGTAATCAGTATCCCCTGACCTTTAGTAGCTTCATCACCCCGCAGTGTCACCCTTGGTTTCAGTAAGAGCGGGAAGGTTTCGCCACTTTCCTGGTTATAGTTCCCAGGTGCTAATTGAATAACTGCACCTGGTTGGGCTTGACTGAGAGCGAAACTTATGCTTTTGTAGGGTGCAGTTGAGGTTGTACCAGCACCAGCACTATCTGTACCAGTTGCTGGATTAACGTAAATCACTGCGGCAGTTGCAGGAGCTTGCGCTGTGATTGGGGCGATACCTTCTGGGTGAGTAGCATCAGCATTAACCTCATCAGGTAGTAGTATTGACCCACTAGAGACAACAAGCATTGCCGTTAATCCGGCTCCCACGCGTAAAGTATATCTGAGATGACTGCTAGAAAAAAGGCGAAAAATCTCCAATGGAGAAACGTGAAAACCCCGGTATTTCATTTTTTTCGTCTGTGATGTGCTGAATTACAGTGTGTCGAACAAGGTTAAAGATAGCAAGCAGCCTTGTAGCTGCTGTAAAACCCATGCAAAACTATACTGGATGATTAGCACTGATTCAGCTAAATTCCTTAGATAGATCACAGAACTTATACATTAGTTATATTTTTTTATTCAGAAAATTCTACCAGTACTCTGTTAAGCCAACTTTGAAGGGTAAAACAACGAACTACAGAGGCACAGAGAACACAGAGTCAGAGAAAAGAGGAGATGGTAACTGGATTTTCGCGCCCGTTGTACTGGGGATTTTCGGGATGAGGCGTATGTCTATCAACAAGTCTCTCGCTAGCTTGTTTAAGCGCTCATCCTCTCTAGTGAATTATTTATTTTTTAGTATTCCCTAAAGCCAGATGCTGCAAATAATGTTCCTGCAATATCATCATAGGAAAAGCAAACCTATTGCAAATGAGAATAAATGCGTTTTAAATTTTTAGGGCTGCGTCGCGCCTTACTTTTAGTAAGCATTACCTGCCTTCTATTTTTGTCCGCTCCTGTCTTTGCTGCGGAACAAGTGGTGTTAAACTATGGTATCTTTCGTGAATCACTTTCAGTGGAGGAGCTATCTACCTTTGCCCAAACAGGTGAACTTTCAAGTTCACTACGAGTTAATTTGGCTTTGGCGCGACAAGATCCTAAAGCCATCCGTCAGTATTTAAAGGAGCCGATGAAGGTAAACCTTGTATTTTTAGATAGAGTTCTAAATAGCCGAATTGGTAATATTATTTTGGATCAAATTAGTCAAGTTATTTATACACCGTCTCACAGAGCAGATCGGCAAGCTTTGCGAGCCGCTTTGGTACTTTCTGCGAGTCAAGACGGGCAGGTGTCGCTCATCGAACTTATTAAGAACTATCCCACAAATGAAGTCGAAGTTGATGGAAAACGCTTGCAGGGTGCATACCGTCAACTTCGCCGCTTGCAAACAAGCCTACAAGATTTATTTGGTGTTTAGTAAGCTAAAGTTTCTAAAGTTTCCCTTAAATACCGTTGTACCTGCTGTTCCAAGCGAATTCCGTGTAATTGAGCATCGCGTTCTAGTTGCCAACGTTGAAAACCGGAACTAGTGGAGATCGCACATTTGAGGCTATACCAAATTTCAGTATCAGCAGAAAATTGGCGATCGCTAGAAGCTGGAATTTGAGCCATAGTTTCTCATTCCTTTATTTTAACTTCAACGGTAATTGGGCATTGGGAAGAGGCAGAGGGGCAGGGAGCAGGGAGCAGAGGGGAAAAATGTAATTTTTTATTCTCTCCCTTGCCCCAGTAAGAACTGCTTCTTCATCTTCCTCTGCTCCTCTGGTACCTAATTTATATTTAGCCCTTTAAAGTTAAATAATATACTTTACGGGCTGCTATGAATCTGTATTAATCCTAAACAAAGATTCCAACAATCGAGGCACGATTTGATTAACCCGTACTCCTAAAATTGTAAAATCCTGCTTAATCTTTTCTAAAGATAATGGCTCTATACCAGCGAATTCTGTGTCATTAGTCACTAAAACTCGCATTACACTCACAGGTACTTGTAAAAATAGATTGCTGCCCAAAAACGCTAATCCTGCAAGCACTAGTGCAACGCTACGCCATTGTGGAAGAAATTTAGCTGAATTTGCTACTAATGGGGCAATTTGGTAAAGCTGCCACAGCACACAAACTGACAATACTGCCGCTACTAATGCCAGGATACGATTTACCTTTGTATTAATTAAACAGAGAATTTTTCGCTGTCGTTCGGTCAGATTTTCTGGCTTTAGGGCTATTCCTAAAAGAGCAAATATATAAAAAGGGCGACGCAACTGCATCCATAGCAAAGGCAGAATACCAATGGCAGCAACTAAAAATAGCTCCATCCACACTGGTAAAAACGGCTCGCCTACAGACAGGAAGAATAAGCAGAGAAGTAAAAAAACAGGCAACGTCGCTAATCCTGCGACGTGAATCCACAAAATAGGTTCGGAGCGAAATGAATGCATATATAAAAAATTATGAGTTAAGAGTTAGGAGTTAAGAATTAGCAGGCTTTATCTCCTAACTCTTAATTTATCACTCCTAACTTCTAACCATTTTACCCCTAACACTACCTCGTTAAGGTGAGAGTGCGGCGCTTCGTAACCATCTGATAGGCTTCGATGATGTCACCTTCAACCCAATCATTAAATTTATCTATGCCGACACCGCATTCATAACCGGCGTTGACCTCCCGGCTATCTTCTTTCATCCGTTTTAGGGAGTCAAGGACGCCTTCATAGATCACCTTACCACCGCGTCGCACCCTGACTTTACAGTTGCGAACTAGCTTGCCAGATTGAACGTAGCAACCGGCAACAGCACCGCGACCGACTGGGAAGACGGCACGGACTTCGGTTTGGCCCAAGGGTTCTTCCACCAACTCTGGTTCCAAAAGACCTTCTAAGGCGTCTTGGATATCTTCTAGGAGTTTGTAGATTACGTTGTATTCTCGAACATCTACACCTGCTTCATCGGCGGCTTGTCTAGCGCCACTAGCGAAGGTGGTGTTGAAGCCAATAATTACAGCGTTACTGGCAGCTGCTAAGTCGATATCTGTCTCGGTGATTTCCCCAGCAGTAGCCAAGAGCATCCGAATTTGGACTTCGTTTTGCGGGATTTGCTTGAGCGCTCCCACAATGGCTTCTACGGAACCTTGTACGTCTCCTTTCAAGATTAAGTTGAGTTCTTTCAACTCGCCTTCTTGTGCTTGAGCCGACAAGGTTGTAAGGGTAACACGTCCCTGTAACAAACGGGATAGGCGTTGTCTGTCGGCGCGATCGCTAGCAAGCGCTCTGGCTTCTTTTTCGTTCTCAAAGACCTCGAACTCGTCGCCTGCTGCTGGCACATCACTTAAACCTAGTACCTCGACAGCAAAGGAAGGAGAAGCAATATCTACTCTCTTGCCTCTGTCATCTACCATCGCCCGGACTTTACCGAAAGCCGAGCCAGCTACTAAGATATCTCCCACATGCAGGGTGCCATTCTGAATTAGCAGGGTAGCAACTGCTCCCTTGGCTTTATCCAGATGTGCTTCAATTACAGTTCCTTTAGCGGTACGATCTGGGTTGGCAGATAGTTCTGCAACCTCTGCTACTAAGAGAATCATTTCTAAGAGCGTATCTAGGTTTTCACCTCTGATGGCGCTTACCGGAACCATGATTGTCTCACCACCCCAGTCTTCTGAGGTCAGACCATACTGGGTGAGTTCTTGTTTAACACGCTCTGGCTGTGCCCCTTCTTTGTCAATTTTGTTGATTGCCACAACAATTGGCACTCCCGCAGCTTGGGCGTGGCTAATGGCTTCAATGGTTTGGGGACGGACGCCATCATCAGCAGCTACTACCAACACGGCAATGTCTGTTACCCTCGCTCCTCTGGCTCGCATTGCTGTAAAGGCTTCGTGACCAGGAGTATCCAGGAAGACTATCTGCTGTGGTTTGCCCTCATGTTCCACATCCACATGGTATGCACCAATGTGTTGAGTGATCCCACCAGCTTCGCCAGCAGCCACTTTGGTTTTGCGGATTGAGTCGAGTAGAGTTGTTTTACCGTGGTCTACGTGACCCATAATTGTCACGACTGGCGGACGGCGGTGCAGATAATCTAGGTCTTCTGCGCTGACCATTTCTGTAATTTTCCGAGCTTCTGCTTCTCGCTCGACGGTTTCGACTTCTATTTCTAGTTCTTTTCCTACCAGGGTAATTGTGGGAATATCCAGATTTTGGGTGATACTCACCGCCATGCCTTTGAGGAACAGGATTTTCACAATCTCTGTATCAGGAACGGCTAAAACGTCAGCCAGTTCTTGCACAGTCAAGGGGCCTGTGATCGTGACCTTTTCGGGACGATCGCGCTTGGTGTCAGCTTCTTGTTGTTGGCGACGGTTATTGTGATGGTCACGGCTAGAACCAGATTTAGAACCAGGCTTTCTACTTCCTCTAGCGGTTGGGGCGCTAGCAAGGGTTGTACCTGGCATCTGTACAGGTCGAGTCGCTTTGGGTTTCGGAGGACGGGCAATGGAAAGGCTGACTTGGACGGTGGCTGGTGAGTCTAGATCGTCATCATCTAGCAAATCTTCTTCAAACTCATCATCCAATATCGGCTTGATCCGCTTGCCTTTTACGCCAGCTTTAGCCTTCTCTTTAACTTCGTCAATTATTTCCTCTTCTACCCACTTTTTGCCGCCTTTGGTCGGGCGAGGTGGAGTTGGGCGTTTCAAATCGAGGAGATCGGGTGCGACCACTGGCTCATCACCCAATCCTTGAGATTTGCCCGCTATTCCTGACATCTGCCTGGGTGGAGTAGCGATCGGCATTGCGGCTGCTACTGCTTCACCAGGGCGGGCTGGCCTGGGTCGTTGCCCCTCTCCTAGTTGTGATGGTGCAGCTGGTCTATTGACCCTCTGCTCTGGTCTGCTGGGTGCAGGGGTAGGACGACTTGTTCTTTGTGGCGCACCTGGTGGAGACTGGTCAGTTGGCAGTTTAGCTCTAGGCTTAATTTGTTCGCGATCGCCTTCGACGGGTCGTTGCCGTTGGTCGCGTTTAAGAATCGGTTTGTCTGCCTGAGATACTGGCTCATCTGCCACCTGGGCAACTTCTGCCGCAGGTCTTGGCGGTGGGGCAGCTAATTGCGGTTTGATTGGTTTTTCCGCTTTCGGTCTGGGTGGAACTATTTTTTCTGGTTTTTGGGATGCTGTTTTTTCCGACGCCTGATTTTGATTTGGCGTTTGTTCCAAGTTCGTTACAGGAGGTTGCTCTTGAGTCTCAGATTGAGTCCGGGGCACAGGTCGAGTTGGTGCTGCCGGCTTGGTGGGTGAGACTGGTGTAGCGAAAGGCCGTGGTGGAGAGGGAGGATTAGCTTCAGACAAGGCAGCTTGGGTATTGGTAGCAACTGACGCCTCTGGGGCGTTGGGGGTAGTATTTCTCAATATTTTGGGTTTGCGTATTTCCAAAATTTGCTGTTTGTGGGGTGCAGCAGGTCGGGCAGATCCGCCGTTTGTTGGTGAGTTTGGTTTATGGCTGGTTGTACGTAGTTCTTTTTTGGCGGAGCCATTCGTCGCTGCGAGTTTTTCCGCAGCCGTGCGGATGCTTTCTGCCTCGGATTCTGAAATCGTGCTGCTATGACTTTTGACCGCAATATCGAGCTGGTCGCAAATTGCTAGTAGCTCTTTGTTATCCAAGTTCAATTCCTTTGATAATTCATAGATTCTAACTTTGCCGTTGTTCATCCACTCTTCCCCTTTAATGTACAGTTTTAGCGGATGGTTGCCTGGGAGTGCGACATCTCCATCCTTGGATTACTGTTTTTAGACTGCCGTTCAGTTTTTGCCGGTGCCTCCAATCAGGAAAGAGAGATGTTTCGGTTTAATAATGGCATCCCCACCAGGAATGATGGTTGAGGGACACCCATAAAAATTTTTTAAATAAAAGATTTTTATAGGAACCCCTGACGCCGAACTGCGCCTGAGCGCTACCAGGTTGCCATTTTGTAGTTTCTTGTTTTGGTGATTCTGAGCCTTCCACAACACAATCGATTACATCTTGTTCTGGGAATCGTGCCTCGCCCCTCTTAATTATTGGAGAGCCGAATGCCTTTTACACCCATTTACTATTTTGGCACTAACCTTAACGATCAACAGAGGGTGTCATGAAAGCGCGACTTCGGTTTTCGCACTATTCCTCTGATGATGACGTCACAAAGTTGTTCCAATTAAATTTGGTTTTGGGTATTGCTCTGGGCTAGACGTTGCAACAAGCTTTGGTACAGTGTTTCTGGCACTGATGCATGTAGCGATCGCCCTAGTCGATTTTTTTTTTGAGCTGCTTGTAGGCAACTCGTTTGCGGACAAATATAGGCAGAACGCCCCATGCCCTGATCTAATTGTACCTTTCCCGATGGAAAGACGCGGACAATCCGCCAAAACTCATCTTTTGAGCCTACTTTCCGGCAACTAATACAGCGCCGATAATTTGGTTTCATCGTTTCTGGGTGATCTCAGTCCAGCATTCTGGATGTAAAAATAAGTTGATTACTACTATTTTTTACTGATACCAAGTAGCTTTTGAGAAAATAATCCTTGAGACTGAGACTACAATCTACAGTATCAAAACTTTACAAATTTAATGAATTATTCATCATCGTCATTATCAAAACTATCCTCTTCTAATCCGTCCTGATTTTCATCCTCGAATTCTTCCTCATATTCAAGATCGTCTTCCTCTGATTCCTCTGATTGATATTTTGTTCTTACAGCCAGAAATTTAGCATCTTCTCCGGCATAGTCATACTTAGCTTTGTCTTTGATGTCTATTTTCCAACCAGTCAAACGGGCTGCCAAACGGACATTTTGTCCTTCTTTGCCTATGGCTAAACTCAATTGGTCTTCAGCCACTAGTACGTGAGTTTGCCGGGATTCTGGGTCCATTAGGCGTACTTCATCTACCCGTGCTGGACTTAAGGCATTGGCGATGTATGTTGCTGGGTCTGGCGACCAACGAATTACATCTATTTTTTCACCACGTAATTCGTTAACTACCACTTGAATTCGCGATCCCCTGGCTCCGATACAAGCGCCTACCGGGTCTACATCGCGATCAAGGGTATCTACTGCTATTTTAGTCCGGGGGCCGACATAACGAGAAGGGGGGTTTGCCTCCCTCGCTACGGCAACAATCCGTACCACTTCATCTTCGATTTCTGGAACTTCGTTGGCAAACAGATAAACCACCAAACCAGCATCAGCGCGAGACACAAGCAACTGTGGCCCTCGTTGCTGACCTTGGGAGACTTTTTTGAGATATACCTTGAAGGTGGCATTTGCCCGATAATTATCGTTGGGCAGCTGTTCCCGCTTTGGTAATTCGGCTTCTACTTCTGGCTGACCAAAACCACTGCTAACTGCCAGAACTACTGATTGCCGCTCAAACCGCAAAACTCTTGCTTGCAGAACAGTTCCTTCTAAATCTTGGAACTCTTCTTGCACCATTTGGCGTTGTTGATCCCGTAATTTTTGCGCTAGTACCTGCTTGGTTTGCATCGCTGCCATCCGACCAAACTCTCCTTGGTCGGGGGTCACATCTAGCACCACAGAGTCCCCTAACTGCGCTTCGGGAGCTACTTGTTGAACTTCATCTAGGGAAATCTGGTGGTCTGTGTTATTGACTGCTTCGACAATGGTTTTGGTGGAAAGAACCCGAAATCCTTCTTCTTCAATATCGAGTTCTACTTCAAAATTCTCAAAATAATCTTCGTCAAACTGTTTACGTTCTAAATTTTGGGCGCGACGATAACGTTCGTAGCCTTTGAGTAGTGCTTCTCTTATAGCTGATTGAACTGCAAGACGAGGTAAATTCCGCTCGCGGCTTATACTTTCAATTAATTCTTTTAATCCAGGTAAAGTAACCATTGACATAAGCAATCTCCTTTAAAAATTAGGTACTAGGAACTAGGGACTGGGCATGGGGCATTGGGCATGGGGTATTGGGCATGGGGCATTGGGTGCAATGGCAAAAGACTTGCAGCAACTTACCCTCTGCTCCTATGCTCCTATGCTCCTCCAATCCCTTAGTCCCTAGTCCCTAGCCTCTAATCACTTGTTTATCGGCGCTCGTCTAGCTGCACCTTAGTAATTAGGGAACGGGGAATTTCGACTACACGACCTTTTTGGTTTAAGTAAAGTGCTGTCTCATCCCGGCGAATTAACTGACCAGTCCACTCTGGTTGTCCGTCGTAGGGTGGCGAAGTGGAGATGATGACAGGAAATCCTTTAAAGGAAATAAACTCCCTGTCTGTTACCAGTTGCCGCGAAATCCCAGGACTAGAGACTTCCAAGACGTATGCATCTGGAACGATTTGGGCAGTATCTAAGGAGGCTTCTAAAGCACGGCTCATCCTTTCACAATCATTTAACCCGGTGTCTTGCTCAGGATTGCGAATGTCTACCCGCAAAACTGGTGGACTTTGGTTAGTATGAAAAACCACGCCAACCACTTCCAATCCCAGTTCTTCTGCTACTGGTGTCGCCAAATCAATAATTTGTGGAACTAAAGGATGAACCATGAGAAAATTCAATAAAAAAAGTGGGTACTGACCCACTTCCTGCGATAGGTATATCTTCCAAGAAGTCTTGTGACGAATCAATTATGATTCGCCTAATTCGTAGTTTAGCGCATTTATTGAATAGTCATTGGTCATTGGGCATTGGAAAGAGGACTTGGGGACAAGGGGAAAGACTTATTGGAAGTTCTAAACTTTTGTCACCTTGTCCCCTTGTCCCCTCTGCTCCCCTGCCTCCTCTGCTTCCCCTGCTCCCTGCCTCATCTTTTCACTATTGCTGGAACTGATACTTGTGTTCGTAATTGTCTGGTTTGCTCGATAATTTGGTCTATGTCTTCTTGGGACAAACGCTGGACGTAGTTGATTTTGATTTCCTCTAAGAAGTCAAAAAGTAAACTCTGAATTTCTGAAAGTACGTGTTTTTCCTTTATTTGAGATCCTAAAACTTTGCTAAAGGTTTCTACTAGCTGACTGGTGAGTTTTGCGCCCACAGGGTCTTCAACAGCACTAACTAACGTTTTGTAAAGATTAGTTGTGATTTGAGTTGCCAGTTGTTCGCTTAACTGGGTTTGGGCTTGTCCCACGCCAGGGAGGTTCTGGAGGTCTCGGTAAACGGGGATTTGATGGAAGACGGTTTCGATGTTGTGGCGCAAAATGGCTACGATCGTAGGTTGGATTTCGGGTAACACTTGGTAGACAATTGTCTTTACTAAAAGACCTGCGATCGCTTCTACCTCATTTACATTATTAATATCTATGTAGGGGCGTAAATTTTCTTGTTGCAGTAGCCAGCGCGTTAACTCACCCTTCTGAATTGAACCCTGAACCTGATTAATTACTCTCACCACTACAACTTCTGTGAGTTCTTCGGCAAAGTTGGCAACAATCCCCTGATGAATTTGCTTTCGCACTGGATGTAAATTTAATAACCGCGCTTGATCGAGGCGGATTACTACAGGTAAAATTCGCAACCACCGCCAAAATGGCAGTATTAAAAATAGGTCGTACCAACGCCATAATACTGCTTCAACCCAGCTTAGACCAGGATATCGGCGTCTAATTAAGAAGGTGCGCCCCAGCAATTCTACGCTAAATAAAATCACAAAGGGGAAGTCAATAATCCAGAAATTATCAATAAATTCGCCATTTTCACCGATTTGGCGGAAGTAGTTAGAGGCAATCAAAGGGCGGATGCTCTCATTAAAAAAAATAATTTGTTGATCCCAGCCATTTTGTGATAGGTAAGGCTGACTCCAAAAAGTGGCAAAGGACTGTTTTGCAGATTCATTACCAATGTGCGATCGCATCCGCTTTTTGATTTTTTCCAGAGTCCCACTCTTATTGACTCCCGCAAACGGGTTACTGTCAATCATCTCGCTACTAAGACGACTTATTTGTATTAGCCTGCTATTTACCTGAGAAGACTCTAACCCTGTTTGCCTGACTTGTTCTTCTAATGCGTCTACTGCTTCTAGATAACTTTTTGTATCTCGATGGGGTTCAATACCTTTTATTGGGTCATAAATCTGAATAATTTGGGGAAGTTTTCGCAAGTAGAAATCTCGCCAAGGTACGTAACTTAAATTAAACAAAACTAAACCTAGATTTACGGTGGCAGTAATTGCCATAATTCTTTCAAACCAAAGATTTCGCCGCTTAGAAGATTTTATATTTTTCATTTTTTGTCATATATTATACATTTTTGGGTATTTAGAATATAAGCTCTTTCATTTATCGAAACAGAAGTCAGCTCTTAGCTATCCGCTAACAGAATGAATTTTGAACGAAGGTCATAAACCCCCTTCAGGCAGCATCTCCAATTACCCTCGCTCTAGCTTGACACAAGTGACAGATGTATGCACTACTGTAATTTAGTGTTCAATGGGTGGATTCGATTTAAATAATGCTGTATCTCTGCTAATACAAGATACTTCTTTTGATGGATGACACAAATTAGTTTTTGTATAACAAGTCAAAATTGACAAAATAAATCACGAATTATTCAAAAAACATTAAAAAATTGCAAAAAAAGTTATTAAACAAACTTAAAATGCAGCTGTTAACATTTATAATCCTGCTGATTTAACTCAAAGGAGTTTTAAGTATGTGGTGTGGGTTTGGAAAATCAAGCGTGAACTTTGCTGTTACTTGCCTGGTAACTGCTAGTGTCGTAATTGCAGATACAGGTTTTGCAGCCTCTCAACGTAGCTATACCCCCCAGCAATTCCGTGCTGTGTTGCGAGGGTTAGGCTATAACGTCAAGTTAGCAAATGGCCCTTTGACGGATGACCAAACTAAAAAGGCTATTCGTGAATTTCAGACGGGTTATAAGCTAAAACCAGTTGATGGAATAGCAGGGCCAAAAACCCAACAATTTGCTGCTAACATCGTTCAGATTTTGCACACAAATTTGAATGCAGTGGTAAAGCCAAATCCTCCCCTGCCGCGAGATCATTTTTATGGTTCCCGCACGGAAGAAGTAGTGAAGGAGTATCAGAAGAAATATCAGTTGCAAGAAACTGGAATTGCTAATTTAGCACTCCGCCAAAAGCTGAATGAAGAAGCAAAGACAGTTATCAGTCAGCCAACAGCTACACCGACAGCTACACCAACAGCTAAACCAACAGCTAAACCAACCGCTAGACCGACGGCTAAACCAACAGCTAAACCAACAGCTACACCAACAGCTACACCAACAGCTACACCAACAGCTACACCAACAGCTACACCAACAGCTACACCAATAGCTACACCAACAGCTACACCAACAGCTACACCAACAGCTACACCAACAGCTACACCAACGACTACACCCTAATCGCCAGAAAACTCCTACCCCAAACCTCCTTAAATCATTTGATTTGGTTCTTCTAAGGGTCTGCCCTTGGGTATAGGTAGAATTGGACGGGGGTCATTGTAAGGCATAGGAATGTACTGGACGCTGGGTCGGCCTCCTTGTGGCTGTGGGTACAAATCCATGAGATCATAAATAGAATGGGGCAGTCCGACAGTTACGGGCAGCCCCATTTCTGTTGCTTCTTCTATAGTGATGGGATAGTCGTGGGTGACGCGGCCGGTTGTCAAGGCTTCGATAATCGATTCGATATTTTCTGGTAGAACTTTTTGTTTAGGTATACTATCTTTTAGCAGAGTCCGTACAAACCTCTGTACCTGCCCAATTGCTTTGCGTGAGAGGTCGGCCATAATTAAAGTTTGGTCATCAATCTCACTGATGGGTTTATCTTCGACTACTTTTAGGATACTTGCTGCTGGGTAGTTACCCAATTGGGGATCAACTGGCCCTAAGACAGCGTTAGCATCCATAATAATTTCATCAGAGGCAAGGGCAAGCATGGTACCGCCACTCATAGCATAGTGAGGTACAAAGACTGTAACTTTTGCTTGGTGGCGAATTAATGCTCTGGCGATTTGTTCAGTAGCTAAAACCAAACCTCCGGGAGTGTGCAAAATTAAGTCAATTGGCACATCTGGGGGTGTGAGGCGAATTGCTCGCAATATTTGTTCTGAGTCTTCGATAGTAATATAGCGAGATAAGGGAATTCCCAGGAAGCTAATAGACTCTTGACGATGAATGAGCAAAATTACCCGACTTTTACGTTCCTGCTGGAATTGTTGTAAAGCACGCAAGCGGCGATATTCTATTTGACGTTTTTGCCAAAGGGGTTGCAAAGAAGTCAGAAGCAGGAAAATCCAGAATAAATCACCAATACCAAAGCCCATAATATTAATTTTTGCTCAAAAATAACGGTTGCCGTCATTATTGTGACAATTTTTGGGCGATCGCATTTCTATCTGTAGATTTAAAACTATCGAACTACACTAGACAAAAAAATTACGAATTACGTTAGCGTAGCGGTAGCGACGTAGGAGCGTCATTATGAATTACGAATTATTTCTTATCCCCGTCGCCAAATCTTGATAGTATCGTCATCACCACCGCTAACTAGGATTTGACCATCGGGACTAAAGGCGACGCATCGAACATAGCTGGAATGCCCTATAAGTGTGCTGATTTCTTTGCCAGTGTGTACGTGCCACAGTTTGATAGTCTTATCCCAACTGCCACTAGCGAAAAATTGACCATCATGGCTAAAGGCAACTGACCAAACTGAATCAGAATGACCAATGAGAGTCCGAATTTCTCTGCCTGTATTTACATCCCACAGTTTAATTGTGTTGTCACCACTGCCACTGGCGATAATTTCCCCATCCTTACTGAAGGCGATACAGTTAATAAAGAAGGAATGGCCTAATAATGTGCAAATGTTTCTGCCTGTGTATACTTGCCATAATTTAATGGTGTAATCAGTACTGGCACTAGCTACAAGCTGTCTATCCTTGCTATTCGTTGCAGGCGTTGTTGGAGAATAGGCAACTGACGAAACTGAGTCAGAATGACCTATAAGAGTTTGGATTTCTATGCCTGTATGTACTTGCCACAGTTTAATTGTGCAGTCAACACTGCCACTAGCCAGAAATTTACCATCAGGACTAAAGGCAACGGAATTCACCCAATTAGTATGACCAGTGAGAGTACGAATTTCTTTGCCTGTGTTGACATCCCACAATTTGATGGTGTTATCCCAACTACCGCTAGCTAAGATTTCCGAGTTCAGGTCTGCAACTGGCGCAGATTTGCCTGACTCCTTTTGATAAGAAAGCTTTGAAGAGATTGGGCTAAAGGCGACGGAATGAACCATACTGGAATGACCAGAAGACCAACGACCTAGTTGACGCACTAGCTTACCAGTACCTAGTTGCCAAAGTTTAATAGTATGGTCATTACTACCGCTAGCAATAAATTGCCCGTCTGAGCTAATGGCGATCGCATGAACCATACTAGAATGACCTTTGAGGGTCTGTACACATTGCCACTTCTGTTGATCTAATACAACAGGTGGAGGTGGTTTAAGTCTAGGCATTATCACCAAGTTAGATGATATTGGTGGTATTTTATCGCCACCAGTATCAGAACCCAATAAATCTAACCACTCCTGCACAGACTGGGGACGATATGTTGACTCCAAATCCATGCCGCACATAATAGCCTGATTAACTTTGTCGCTGATTTTAGGATTAAAATATTGTGGTGGTTCTAAATTAACATTGTGACGTCTATCATCTGCACTCGTCGGTATAACTGCGGTAAGCAAATTATACAAAGTAGCAGCTAAGGCGTATATATCAATGTATTCTCCTCGTGGCGCTTCTGATTCATACTGCTCAGGTGGGGCAAAACCAGGAGTACGATAGACTGTATGCCTTTGGATCATATTGGGAATAAATTCTCTAGCGATGCCAAAATCTATCAGTACTGCTTCTGATTTATCAATGCGGATCATAATATTACGTGGTTTGAGATCCCGATGCAGTAGCCCTTTAGAGTGAATTATCGTCAAAGCGTCGCCAATTTGCCTGATGTATAGTAGCGCTTCTGCTTCTGATAGCACTCCCATCCGTCTTAGGCGCTGTCCTAAGTCTTCGCCTTCGATATAATCCATCACCATGCAGGGCAAATTTCCCTCATCAAAGATGGTTTCTATCTGTACTATATGAAGATGGTGACACACAGCCAGCCGTACTGCTTCATCACGGAAGTCTTGCCGTAACTTGTTTCGGTGGAGTATCCAGGCGGGGTGATTTAGGATTTCTTCTTTGAGAGTTTTAATCACTCGCAGTTGATTCCGTTGATTTCTGGCAAGATAAGTAATGCCAATTCCGCCTTCACCTAGTTGGCTTTCAATAATGTACCGTCCACCGAATAAAGACTTTCCTGCATTCCACACCATTAGTAATATTTGACAATTCCTGGTATTTATTTTGGCACGGTATCAGAACAGCCAACACGAATTTTTGGAAATTCAATTTTGTTTTGCTGTTGTAGCTTTTTGCATTACTTACTTAGACAACATTTTCATTAACCTCAATAATCACTAATATAGAGTTGGGTATACCCTAATATTTTTAGCTAAACTATACTTTTACACCAAAATTTTATTTAATTGTTCATGCTAAAGTAAACGATGACTTTAGCGATATTTGGTCATAATAATTTGACTTGTAGGTAATGTAAAATTATGCTAAAGAATCTGAAGCTGAAACAAAAGTTTACAATTCTCCTACTGATAATTCTGACATTCGGTCTAAGCTTGAGTGGATTTGCTCTTTCTTCTCTGCTTAGGGAGAATGCTAAACAAGATATTAGCTCAACAGGTCTTATGCTCATGCAAACCATGAGTTCTATTCGTAAATATACCAATACTCAAGTTAATCCAGAACTAGCTGATAAATTGGCAACTGAGTTTTTGCCGCAAAGTGTACCTGCATACTCAGCACGGGAGGTATTTGAGATTTTACGGAAAACACCAGATTACCGCGACTTCTTTTACAAAGAAGCAACTCTCAATCCGACAAATCTTCGGGATAAGGCTGACGGTTTTGAGACGGAAATTGTAGAAAGGTTCAGAAATAAATCAGACCTAAAAGAAGTGAGTGGATTTCGCTCAATTCCTGGTGGAGATATCTTTTATATTGCTCGTCCGTTACCAATTACTGAACAAAGTTGTTTAGTCTGTCATAGTGTACCCGAAGCTGCACCTCCAAGTATGATTAACCTTTATGGTACAGCTAATGGATTTGGGTGGAAGCTGAATGAAATTGTCGGCGCTCAGATTATTACAGTACCAGCAAATAACGTCATCAACAAAGCCCATCAGTCTTCCTTACTGATTATTTTAATTGTATCAACTATTTTTATAGCTACTATCCTGTTAGTAAACTATTTCTTGAATCGACAAGTTGTGATGCCTCTCAAACGCATGACTCGCATTGCCGAAGAAGTTAGTACTGGACACATGGATGTTGAATTCGAGCAAATGTCTAATGATGAAATTGGTAATTTAGCTAAAGCCTTTAAACGGATGCAGTTAAGTTTAGAAATGGCAATGAAAAGAATCAAACGCACTCAGGGAGGTATAGGGGACTAGAATAATCCGTAATTTGTGACGCTCCTGCGGACGCTCGTTCCTCTCTACGAGACGCTGCGCGAACGCTACCGCTAACGTAATTCATAATTTGCCATTCAAGTTATGCAGCGTAGATTTAGATTCAACTACAAAACTGGCTGCGCTAAATTGCTCTTTACGAGAATATACTTTTTTTGAATTCAAAAGCTGCTTGAAAGTCAGGAATTTCTCTAGCTATGAGTTCAATAAATTGGTCGGGTGAAATGTAAGGGTTTTGATCTAATATTTCTTCTATGACTAGATTTGCCATTGGCCCTATATGGTAAGCTAACTCTTGGTGACAATGTTTGATAAATGCTGGTTGGAGCGAAAGTTGCTGTTCTTTGATTCGCCCAATTTGCGAAATAGCCGGTGAAGTAGGTGAACTAAAAACTGTTTCTCCAGGTTGGTTATATGACGGCGATATTGCCGACATAGGTTGAAATTCAGGATTAAATACGGTAGCGGGCAAATCATCAAGCATGATTGCAGGAGACATTACCAGTTCTGGTTCTCCAATGCGCTCTAAATCTATAAGAACTTCATTAGCTGTTTGGTATCGCTTGTTAGGTCTATCTGCCAACATTCGATCAAGTACTTGAGCGAACTCATCAGTAATATATGTATAATAACGCCAGTTCCATTCTAAGGAGTACTGATCCATTAGTAAGGATGGATCTCTACCTGTGAGTAATACAATAGCTGTTACTCCCAAAGCATAAAGGTCACTAGAGGGGGAACATAAACCCAAGCTAATCTGTTCGCGGGGAGCATACCCCACTTTGCCGACAAGGGACATTTTGCCAACAAAAGTCACCTGGTTGTTAGAACTTCTGCTCTCATTCATGTCAGCAATTTGCTTGCCTACCCCGAAATCAATCAGCACTGGCAAATCCTTACCATCAGGTAACATGATGTTATCAGGCGAAATATCTCGATGGATGATGTTGTGCTGGTGAACATATTCCAAAACAGGCAGCAGATTTTTTAGCCATTCTATAACTTCCTCTTGGGAAAAGTTTCTGCCTTGACGTTGAAGTTCTCCCAGCACCCTAGAATATGTTTTACCATCAACATACTCTTGCACCAGGAATAACCGACCATCTCCTTCAAAGCAAGCTAAAAATTTGGGAATTTGAGGATGTTGCAATTGATGAAGAATTTTTGCCTCTCTTTTAAATAAGTTGCGATATTGTTCCAGTCCACTCTCCCCTGTGCCAATGGGTGCAAACTCCTTGAGAACACAAGCTTCATTAAACCGCCGAGTGTCAAAGGCCAAGTAAGTTCGCCCCAATCCTCCCTGTCCCAGAAGTTTTTGGATAATATAACGGTTATCGATTAGAGTTCCAGCAGCTATTTCTGGTCTTGTCATAGGGGACTGTGACATCTCATCGCACTCCTTGCGATTTTATTATTGATAAATTATTCAGTTTGCTGAAAGTCAGAAACTCTAGCTGATATTGGCTTATAACATCCCTAAAATTGAGATTAGCATCAGTGTCAAGACAAGGAAATACACTTTTCTACAATCTTTCGACGGTCTTGTGTGACCAAATAGACAATTTTTACCTGGGTAGTTCGATCATACTACTCATACTTACGTATTTTAGCAGCCAGAACATAATCAGTGTCTGCATTAATCTCTGCGACTGCTTTGGGCATCGTCTTTTGGATTCGTAGATGAGCCATATTTTATCCCTAATAACTCAATTGGCACTGAGCTTTGGAACAGTAAGGATATAGCGTTATATGATAGATTCTCAAAGAAACTGAGGTTGCTATAGACTTGCCGAAAAAATTATTATATGTATTTCAAGTGCTGAATATGCGAGCGCTCTCAAAAATTAATCTTTATGGGAGCTAATATCGTTATTAAATAACTGCTTCGGCATCGGCTATAAAATTTTTTAGTATAAGTAATTCCTCAACAGCATAAAATTATACTAAGTATAAAAAGATACTCTTGAAGCTAAAATAATTCATTTAGTTCATCAGGATTCACACCTAATTGACGCAAACGTTCTGCTAATTGTTCTGCTTTTCGTTTGGCTTGAGCAGCTTCTTGTTTAGCTTCTGTAGCTTCTTGTTCAGCAATCATAGCTCGTTCATTTGCAGCAACAGCTTCCTCTGTAGGTGCGGGAATTAATTCTCCTGCTAAGGTGAACCACCTTAACCACAACCTTTCAATATCTCGAAATGAACCTTGCCATAAGCCTAAACTTAAATCTATCTCTGGCATTAGTAGGTATCCATTAGTCAAATTCATCGGTTCATAGTGACCGCCAACTAACCGAAAAGCCTGAAGTTCATTAGTGTAGCGACTAAAAACAACATAGTAAGGAATCCGCAAAATTCGCTCATAAACTTCCCATTTGCTAGGAGGTTTATCTGCTGTACTTTCTCTTCTTGTACCTAAATCTTCGTCTTCCGTACCTGGAGACAATAACTCAACAACCACGAAAGGATTTGCTGGCTCTTGCCAAGTTACATAACTTAAGCGTAAGTCTTGCCCTTTGTATAATTTTCCTACGCCTACTACACCAAACCAATCTGGGCGCTTATACCATAAAGGATGCTGTAAATCATAATAGAGATTAAGGTCAGCAGCACTGTAAACTAGTTCGGGATTCCAGTTAATTGGCTGGAAAGTTAAGTATAAAAGTAAGGGTTGTAAAAAGTGAAAATCGTCTGGCAAGCCTGGTTCCTCTGGGTTGTCACTTGGTAAATCATACATTGTTGGTAGCGTTTCCCAAGGAGGAAGCGGCGGGTCAGATTGAGGAATGTAATGGGGAGAAGAAGTCATAATAAAAATTGGGTTTGATATTTTTTAGTTATTATTTTTATTGATTACTTTGCCCTTGGATCTTCATTACAACGACGACAAGCCAAGGCTAAATTATTAAGTTCATCAGAACCACCAATAGACTTTGGTATCAAAGGGTCTACTGTAAATCTTGTTGTGGAAATGGGTTCTGGAGAATGGCTATATTTGCACAGATAATTTGCGCGTTTACGGACAATTTATTTAGTAGCATCAATCATCATTGTTGAGCTATGAGCCGCAGAATTTAAGTTTTAGGCAGGCGAGGTTAATATAAGCAGTATATTCAATCGTAATTAACCTATGGCGTAGGCGTAGCCCGTCGTAGACATCGCAGTTGTTAAACCTTGTCAAACAAGCCGGGGATCATTGGCTTTCAATTTTTTCTAAAACATTTCATCAAACCTCTGGCTCAATCCCCGCCGCCCGCAATTGTGCTGCTAGTCGTTGGGCGCGTTGGTGTTCTTGTTGGGCGCGTTCGCGTTCCTGTTGGGCTAACTCAGAACCCCAAGGCAAAAGGTTTCCTTGTTCATCCCACCACCGTAACCACTTTCCTGTACGGTTTTCATGAGTACCTTGCCACACCCCAAGGTAAAGATTCATTTCTGCTATCCAGTAGCGTTGATTTTCATCAGGCTCTTGCAAAATGTACTGTTCTGTGTTTTGTAAGCGATACATTTCGATACTGCCGCTACTTGGCTCAAAGATGATATAGTTTGGCACTTTTAAAATGCGCTCGTAGAAAAACCATTTTCCTGGGGGATATGTCGCTTTGATAGAATATTCTGTTTCCTGTGTATCCGAAATAAATTCCATCACAATTAAGGGAATGTCACCCTGTAATTGAGGTGTATAACTGCGTGTTACTTCTTCTCTACTAACATTAATTTTGGCAATAAAAGCCCAATCAGGGGCTTTTATGACCATTTTGTTGTTTACGGTGGCACAAATACCGTAATTAGTTGTTGTTAGAGTGTTAGTTGAAATTTTTCCGGCTAATTGTAGGCTTTCCGTGAGTGCAGCAGCTAAAGCTGGTTGGTTGATGTTGTCCACCGGATCATCTGGGAGTTTGTAATCATCGGGTAGTTTTTCCCAAGTGATTTGGTAGTCTTGGGTGAGGGCTGTCATGGTGAATTGTTTGTCCTTTAGTGTGCAAAAGTGACTGGGGACTAGGTTTATTACTTGTAAAAATTATGGAATTTGCTTTGAACCCTGCCAAATTTGGGAACAATTTCCCAGTACCCAATAGTTACTAATCTTCATCGGGTTCTAAATCGTCGGCTGTCAATTCTTGATGCGGGATGGCGGCAATAATCGCATCTATTACTTTGGCAACTGGTAAAATCTCGATATCAAGATCGGGGAATTTTTGTCCTTTAGGGACGATCGCTCGTTTAAATCCCAACTTAGCTGCTTCTTTTAACCGCAGTTCCATTTGAGAAACCGATCGCACTTGTCCGCCTAATCCAACTTCACCGATTAATACTGTACCGGGATCGACGATGCGATCGCGGAAACTGGCAACAATCGCGATCGCAATTCCCAAATCTACCGCAGGTTCTTCCACATTCAACCCACCCGCAGAAGCAACGTAGGAATCCAATTTCGACATGGGAATTCCCACCCGTTTTTCTAAGACAGCGAGAATTTGCACCAAGCGGTTGTAATCTACGCCAGTACCAGCACGACGGGGTGAGGGATAGCTGGTGGGACTCACCAAAGCTTGCAATTCTACAACTATCGGGCGAGTGCCTTCGCAAGCAACGACAATGGCAGTACCAGGTGCAGGATCATCACGGTTGCCTAAAAATAGCTCTGAGGGGTTGGCAACTTCCCGCAGTCCATCTGTCACCATCTCAAAGATGCCGATTTCGTGAGTTGCACCAAAACGGTTTTTCACTGTCCGTAATAACCGATGAGAGGCAAAGCGATCGCCTTCAAAATACAACACCGTATCTACTAAATGTTCTAAAACTTTTGGCCCAGCGATCGCTCCTTCTTTGGTAACGTGTCCTACAATCAGCATGGTGATATCTTCATGCTTCGCCACCTTCATTAGTGCTGCTGTACATTCTCGTACCTGAGCCACCGAACCTGGTGCAGAAGTCAGCGCTGGAAAAAACACTGTTTGGATACTATCAATCACCGCCACGTTTGGCTTTAGGGAGTCTATTTCCCGTAAAATTTCTTCTAAATCTGTTTCTGGCAGTACATATAAATCTGCACCTATACTGTCAGGGTCTATGGGAAGCGTCGCATCTACCACCACAGTGGTATTCTCATCATTAACTAAATTTACGCTTTTTGATACTCCTAAACGAGAAGCGCGTAATTTTACCTGCTGTCCCGATTCTTCACCAGTTACGTAAAGGATGCGATATTTCTGTGCTAATTGATTTGATACTTGCAGTAATAAAGTCGATTTACCAATACCCGGATCGCCACCAATCAAGACCATAGAGCCAGGGACAACCCCGCCCCCAAGCACCCGATCCAATTCTCCATAACCAGATTCCCACCGGGCAATTTGGCGATCGGTAATTTGGTTAAATGTTAAAGAGGCTCGCGCTTTAGCTGGTTTAGCCTGAGATTTGCCATTAGTTTGAGTTGATTGCCAACCACTTACTCCCCCCCGACTGGGTACATCTACTGAGGATTGAATAGAAATTTGTTCTTCTAGAGAGTTGTAAGTGCCACAAGCTGGACATTTACCAAACCATTGGGGCGATTCTGCTCCACATTCGTTACATACAAAAAAGGTTTTTGGCTTTGGCATTCTTAAATCTTATTAAATAATCTTAATATTTACTTAATTATAAAAAAAACTAAAAACCAATAATGATAGTAGTATTTAGAGCTTTTTCTAAATTAATTGATGGAATGATATCTTAATATTATGGTATTAAAAATTAATCATGTAAATTTTTAGTGAAGGAGCGTTGAGAAACTTGGAAAGCCATAAAGAAAAAATCTTGGTGGTAGACGACGAAGCCAGCATTCGCCGGATTTTGGAAACGCGCCTTTCCATGATTGGCTACGATGTAGTGACGGCTGGCGACGGGGAAGAAGCATTAGATATTTTTCGCAAAACTGATCCTGACCTGGTAGTTTTGGATGTAATGATGCCAAAGCTAGACGGCTATGGTGTATGTCAAGAATTACGAAAAGAATCAGATGTCCCCATTATTATGCTAACAGCTTTAGGGGATGTAGCTGATCGCATCACCGGTCTAGAATTGGGTGCTGATGACTACGTAGTTAAACCATTTTCCCCCAAAGAGTTAGAAGCTCGGATTCGTTCAGTGTTGCGGCGAGTAGACAAGAACGGTGCTTCTGGCATTCCCAGTTCTGGGGTAATTCATGTCGCTAACATTAAAATCGATACGAATAAGCGACAAGTCTACAAAGGCGATGAGCGGATTCGATTGACGGGTATGGAGTTCAGCTTACTAGAGTTGTTAGTTAGTCGCTCTGGAGAAGCTTTTTCTCGTTCAGAAATTTTGCAGGAAGTTTGGGGTTACACACCAGAGCGCCATGTTGATACCCGCGTAGTAGATGTCCATATCTCCCGTTTGCGGGCAAAGTTAGAAGATGATCCCAGCAACCCAGAATTGATTCTGACAGCACGGGGTACTGGTTATCTTTTCCAGCGAATTATTGAACCAGGGGAGGAGTGAGGAGATGAGGTAGAGGGCAGGGAGCAGGGGGCAGGGGGGCAGGGAGAGAAAGAATAACTAAGTTAATTCCCAATGACAAATGACAAATGACTACTGACTAATGACTAATGACAATCGAGTTTTGCGGCGTCTACCCATTGTCGTAGGTGGGCTAGGCGCTGTACTTTTGCTGATTAACCGTTTATTGACACCAGAACTAACCCAATCTCAATCGCGTGGTGATGTGGTTGGCGTGATTTTGAGTGCGGTGTTAATTTTAACGGGTTTAATTTGGCAGCAAGTTCAGCCGCGATCGCCTGATACTGTAGAACTAATTGGAGAAGAAGGTTTTGTACTAGCAGCAGATTTACCTGAAGCCGTGAAAACAGAGCTAGCTTGGGCATCTCGTTTATTGTTGACCAATACAGTAACGCGATCGCTGGTGGTTTATTATCAAGGTAAAGTTTTGTTGCGTCGCGGAATTCTGGGTACTAAATCTGAGGTTGTCCCAGGAGTAATTTTAAAACAGGTACTTGAAAAACAAAAGCCGATTTATTTAGTTGCGCTAAAAGTATATCCAGGTAGATTTGAATTTGATTATTTACCAGAAAACACTCAAGGTGTAATTTGTCAACCTATTGGTAATCAAGGCGCTCTAATTTTGGGCGCGAATGCTCCTCGCAGTTACACCAAACAAGATGAAAACTGGATTGCTGGGATTGCTGATAAATTAGCCGTTACTCTCGGCTCTTAGCTGATTCGCTAATTTAGAATTTAATCTAAAATCAGCAATCTAAAATCTAAAATTCAATCACCAAGAAGTCAAAAAATTCCACCCTTCTTTTTCTTCCAGTGTTTTTCCTTGTTCTTCCGTTTCTTCCGGTGTCTCTAAATTTTTCTGTTGAATTACATTCTCATATTCTCCTGAATCAACCCATTTCAACAACTCGCCAGCCCGCATCACTACCCACGAAAGTCCGGGTTCTGTATAGCTTAATATTTTGGTAACTTTATCAATACTGTCAAAATTATTCGATGCAAACTCACGGGCTTGGACAAGAAAATCTTCAATTACAGCAGTAGTCAAATACTCATCTGGCAAACCTGCGAGTTTCATCAGTGTAGTGGTTGCTACATCAATATCTTGACAAGCAAGCATTGCAGCGCGATCGGCAGTGAACCTAGCCATCATTCGCCAATTATACAAAGCCAGTTCCATGCCACTAGCTACTAAGCCACCAACCCCCAGTGTGGTACTGTTCAACAAATTTTTCAAACTTGGCATAACAATTGCCATTTGGTGATAAACCATGTGCTGACTCTTGATGCGAGCGATTTCGTGTCCAAAAATATAAATCAACTCATCTGTGCCAAGCCATTCCATTGCATCTAGATTTATACCAACAAGGGGTTTTTCTACCCCAACAATGTAGCTTTGAATGTGACCTGTACCTCGAAACAGATACAATTCAGGAAGTGGAGCAACATCAAGAATTTGGCAGGTTTCTACAAATGCTTCATGCAATTGAGGAAAATTACGGGATGAAATTCTGATTTCACTACCAAGGCTTTGCAGCCTGAGTAAGCGATCAATGCCGTATTCGTTAACTTTTTTAAGTAGCAGAGAGACACCGGGCATATTTTGCAAAGAAGCCAAGGCTTTACGATCAAAAGGGTGTTCGTAAGTTGCTGAACTCAGTCCAGTTAAAATTTTTCTCGTCATGGGTTTTGAGCTTTATCTTGGAGTGTTTAGGAAGTTCAGTTACTCAGTACGAACGGCTTGCACCTTTATTACGCCTATGGTTATGGGTTTGGAATTCATGAATTGTCCCTGAGTATAAATCATATTTCGTTCAGGTTGAAAGTCTTAAGTATTTATCACCATCTTGCCCAGATACAATATGCAATAGGGACGCACAGCAAGCTGTACGCCCCTACTAGTAGGAAATTTAGAAATTTACAATTCTATCTATGCAAATTATTTATTGGCTATTACTGGCTGTAATGGTTGTGGGTATCATTGGTGCTGTAGTTCCTGCCATTCCTGGTAGCAGCTTAATTTTAATTGCAATTATCGTCTGGGGAATCGTTAGTAGTTCCTTTGCAGCTATCAAGATTCCCCTAATTGTGACAGTTATAGTTTTACTGCTCAGTGTCGGAGTGGATTTTTTAGCTAGTTATGTGGGAGCAAAACAAGCTGGAGCTAGCAAGTGGGGGCAAATTGGCGCAATTGTCGGTTTAGTAGTGGGATTTTTGGGATTATTACCAACATTGCCTTTTGGTGGCCCACTGTTAGGAATTTTACTAGGCCCGCTTTTGGGAGCAATTCTCGGTGAGTATTTTTACCGACGTGAATTCGGGTTGGCGCTGAAAGCGGGTATAGGGATTGTAGTCGGCTCTTTGGTTGGAAATTTGATTCAAGGGCTGTTAGCGATCGCCGCAGTTGTAGTTTTCGTTGTGACAACTTGGCCGCAGGTATTTGGCTCTTAGCATTTCAAAGGTCTAGCATATTTGAGAAGAGTAATAAATAGCTAGCAATTAGCTGTTTATTCAAAACATGCAATTTGATAAAAAAGACTATCCATAATAAACAAGCCCAGAGGTTCCTCTCGTTTATTCTACAAGAGGAATCGTTTAACTAAGTATTTGTAACTAGAGAGATTATAGAAGATACACTGCATACTCCATTTATCTAAAATATGGTTGGGTAATTCTAAGTATATAAAATTAGTATTTTGTTGAGACTATGTAAACAGCCTTTCTTAAAGCCAGAGCGATCGCCACACAATCTAAAGCTTACAAAGCCTGAAATATACGAAGTACGCATATATAAAAAATTAAAATTTCATGAAGGATAGTAATGCTTTAAAGATGTGATGAAGACCACTCAGTAAATATTGCAGGCTCTAAGTCTATGTGATTTTATGGAGATAAGAAATATATCACGCAAGTTTCGCTTTCACTGACAGTATTTTCTATAAATTACTGAGATTAAAAGTAAAGCAATTGCTTTGATTTAAAGTTATTACTACAAGTCTAAAACGATAATGATTAATTTTAAATCTAGATTACTAAATGCAACTCTAGCAGTTACTGCTGCACTCCCTTTAGCTACTGCTGGGTTGTTTACCTCTGCTGGTTCTGCACAAGCTGCTGCACTCAATGGTGGTTTTAATTACGGCGGTGCTGGGTTTCCTGCTACTACGGTTACAGTGTCAAAAACATTCTTAAAATTTGACCCTAGCCCTGGTTTAGCCTCACTATCATTACGAAGTGGAGATTTTACAGCATTCAACGCAGCTAGCATATTTAACGTTACTACTAACCCTTTGGCATCTGGTTCTCTTTTTCTTGACTTAGGTGTATTTGCAACCCCTGGCACTCTCACAGATGGAGCAAATACATTTAGTTTGACATCTTTCAATACCCCGACATTCTCTATACAGAGTGCAGGAACAAATGTAAGAGTGAATTACCTTGGATTCTTTGACGATGGATTTGGTAACAAAACCAATGCAGAGGGATACATCACTTTTGTTACTCAAGATACTGATGCAGAAGGAACTTACAATAGTGGTAAAACGTTTGATGCAACCTTTACAGGTCTTGCAGTAAGTACAGTTCCCGAACCAGCCGCATTATTAGGCTTGGGTGCAGTAGGTGCAGTAATGGCTATGTCTCGCCGACGCAAAAGTTTCCTTCAATAGACCTAATTCTAAATATAAAAAAGTTACTTTTAGTTGCTAAAAGTAACTCTAATTTATCAATTCGATTTGGTTGGAATGCAAAATTTTTCAACCAAGTTGGATTTTTTCTTTTGTCACACAAATCTATTTAAAGGTGAATTTATTTAACCTGAAATAGATTTAAACTGATTGCAAAGATTGTTTCGCTTCAGTTGCGATCGCATCTACTTCATCATTAGCCAAAGTTTCTAATATAGATTTGGCTTCTGCACTACCCAAACGAGTCAAGGCTTGTACAACTCTGTAACGAATTTGCCAATCTGGATTGGTTGCATAGGGAGCCAACAAAGGAACTGCTTGTAAATCTCCCAAGTCACCCAAAGAACTAATAGCAGCAGTTTGGACTAATTCGTTTTCTGATGAGAGTGCCTCTTTGAGTAGTTCAAAGGCTCGTGGATCGCCTAACTCTCCTAATGTAGCAATGATACTGAATTGTATTAACCATTCATCGGTTGTATGGTAAAGGTGTTGCAAGTCTTCAAAAGCTTCATGTAACTTCAAAGCGCCCAAACAGTCTGCTGCTGCTGCTTGTACATCTACTTCGGAGTCATGAAGTAAGCGATCGCGTAAGATATCTAAGGATAACTGTAAATCTTGTGTTCCGAGTGTATCCATTTGACTCACCGCCGAGTAACGAACACGGGAATTGCTATCGCCAATAGCACTTTGAATTAATTCAAAGCCGATCGCAGGTTCCAGTTCGCGGATTTGATTTACTGCACGTAAGCGATCGCCTAAATTCTCAGAACTGAGCAATTGCTTAACAGATTCCGGAGTAATACTCATTTAGTTATCCTGATTTTCAAAGGTGTAAAAAAGACAGAGGCGATTAATCGCGTCTCTACTTTTGACTTTTGTACAGACGCGATTGATCGCGTCTCTATTTTTGACTAATCTTGACTTGCTGCCATTGCCCGAATAATATCACCACGAGTAAGAATACCAATTACTTGATCCGTGTCGTCAAGTACTGGCAAGCGGTGAACGCTGCGATCGTGCATGATTGTAGCGGCTTCCCTTAGAGTTTTATCAGGGGAAATAGCGATCGGGTTTTTACTCATCACCTCACCAACGGTTTGCCCTAAAGCCTTGTGCAAATCACGTTCATAAGTAGCAGGATTTTTTAAATAGATAACGCTATCAAGAAACATGATGTACGCAGGTGGAGTAACACCAGTTTCTTGCCACATCAAATCAGTTTCTGATATAATACCCACCAATTTACCGACATCATCCACAACAGGTAGTCCACTGATGTGGCGTTCTGCGAGAATTTGGATAGCTTCATTCAGTGGAGTTTCCACCCGGACAACAATAGGATCGCGGCTCATTACATCGGCAACGGTTTTAGGCATTTATTTATTTACACTTTTAATCAAAGTCCCTCCGCTTATTGTAGAAAATTGCGGCACTCAACCTGATGCAATTAATAGATTGTTACGGTATTGGGCATGGGGCATGGGGCATGGGGCAGAAATAAATTTTTGAATTTTGAATTTTGAATTTTGAATTGATTTCTCCCTCATCCTCTTCATCCTCCACTCCCCATCCCCTTTAAAGCAGCAATAATTTGAATATTTGCTTTAGGAAAAGTAAACTCCTCCAATTCTTCCAAACTTACCCAGCGAATTTCATCAGATTCCAAAGGTTGGGGAACACCTGTAAGATGGCGGCAATGATGTACTGTGAGGGTAACGCGCAAGTCTGTATATGTGTGGTCAATAGTAATCAGATGCTCTCCTACTTCAATTACTATTCCCAGTTCTTCGGAAATTTCTCGTTGAATACACTCGCTGATAGTTTCACCAGCCTCAATTTTACCGCCAGGAAATTCCCACAAACCACCCATTGCTCCTTCTGGACGACGGCGATCAATTAAAATTTGCTCTTGCTCGTTCCAAATTACTGCAACACCAATGATTTTATGGGGTAGGAGAGAGTTGATTTTACTCATATATGGGTAGATAGACAAAGTTAACGATTCAAAATTCAAACATTTTAGACATTTCTGACAAGAATTTAAATCCCGACTCTAGCAAGATCGCAGGGGAATTAATGCTACATATAACAGTTAAGGCCTTAAACTTTTTAATTTACAATAAAGTTCCTAATTTTCCACTTTTAATTCTTGATTAAAAATATGCTCTTGACTCATAATAAAACTCGGCAGAGTTTAGACTACTATGCCGAGTTTGAATTTATTGCGAATATCATTTATCGTAGTTAGTTTACCTAGGCGTGTGTATTAATCATTTAGAAATACACCTCTAATTCAACTGATTACCAAACTACACAAGTTCACAGACAATCATCTTCTAAACCTCTGAGCTAATCTTTGTACTCCTAATATGCGGTTTTGCAAAGCGCCTATACGTTTAAATTCAACTTTAATTTGTCACTGTTTTGGATATTTTAAAAAGATTTAGCTGATTCTTGATTGGGAATTAGGAGCAAAGATTTCGCAGAGGTTTATTTTAAATTCGTATCGCCATGATTCTGAATAGCTATAAACCCAACAAGAATATTGAATTTACTATATTTCTAGTCAATTTCGTTGCTGTTGGTTTCAGTTCCTTGTAAGGCGATTTCAAAATCCATTCTCTGTTCAGCGTTACGTAAGAAATAACCACTAATCATAGCAGAAGCTAGAAGCCGACCCAGACTTTCTCTACTGGTAGTTACAGTAACGCCAAAGTTTTCAGAAGGTAGATTACCCAATAGTCCTATAATATTCCGTTCCATTACCTGAAAGACTTCAGCAGACTTGGGTTTAGATAGTTGGGTAACTGTTTCTGGACTCAAGGATTTAACATACTGCCATAGTAAATCGCTAGTTTCTGATTCGCTATTGAAAAATTCTGAGACACGATTGGATGAGTTATTCATTTTTTAGCTCCTTAACTACCACTGCTAGCTGCGGTGCTTGCGATTTGAATATTAAATGCCTGTTTTGGATTAGACTTAGCTAGCTCTTTTGTCTTCCTGTCAACTAATGTAACAGCCAAGCTTAAGACTGGAAGTAGGCGTAACCGTACCAAAGTCAGCGTATTTTCTCACCCTTATAAAGAAAGTAAAAAGTGAGGAGTTTTTAAGTAACTCCTCACTCTTGCACAGACGCGATTAATCGCGTATCTACTTCTAACTTGCCAAATATTCACCCATGTTGGCTTTAGACTTGCGAAGTTTGGTTAAAGCTTCCCGCTCAATTTGCCGGACTCGTTCTCGGCTGATGTTCAGGATTTCACCAATTCTAGCCAGCGTCAGGGCTTGCCCATCAGTTAAGCCAAAGCGTAGCGTGATTACTTCCTTCTGTTGTGGCGTGAGGTCACCCATCAGACGATCTAAGTCATAAGATAAGGAAGATTGCATGACAAACTCTTCTGGAGATGCTCCTGGATCTTCCAGCATTTCTCCAAGTTCTGTGTCGTAATTATCACCCAAGCGCAAATCTAAGGAAAGAGGCAAACGCGCCTTTTCTAGATACTCTCGCACTTGTTTGGGAGTCAATTCTAATTCTTCAGCTAGCTCTCCGGCTGTGGGAGCGCGTCCCAACTTTTGAGACAATTGGCGCTGGGCCTTTTTAATTTTATTTAATTTTTCAGTGATATGGATAGGCAGCCGAATGGTACGAGCTTTTTCGGCTATAGCACGAGTAATAGCTTGCCGAATCCACCAATAGGCATAAGTAGAAAATCTATACCCTTTGGTAGGGTCAAACTTTTCTACACCCCGTTGCATACCAATGCTACCTTCTTGGATCAAGTCCAGTAAATCGACGTTGCGCTTTATGTACTTTTTAGCAACGGAGACTACCAGCCGTAAATTGGCTTCTACCATCTTACGCTTGGCAATCTCACCATCAGCGATCGCTTCATTCAACTCTGCTGGTTCTAGCTCTGTCGCTTTAGCCCATTCTTCTAAAGTCGGTTGACGACCTAACTGGGTGGCAAGAGATTCTCTTGATTCATGCAAAGTGCAAGAACGTTGCACCTGTTTACCATAGAAAATCTCTTCCTCGTGTGTTAAGAGTGGCACACGGCCAATCTCACGCAGGTAAGTCCGCACGAGGTCTGTGGCTGTCTGAGCGGTCTTCATGGCGCTACTCTTTGGTAATGATGGGTTTGGCGGTAGGGTCATTAAGGGATAGATGCTTTTTTAGGGTACTACCCAGTTAGGCTGGGAACCTATGCTATGGTTTACAACTTACGCATCCGAGAAACTCGGCTGCTCATAATAATCAAATTTAGGCTTCTTAACTGCTAAAAGTTACAGCTATTTCCTAGTTTGCACAAGTATCTACAGTTAGATAAAAGATCGCTTTTTAAACATTTTTCTATTGGAGCCGTATTAACAATTGTAACATTTATGAGAATATTTTGGCTATATGGCGACATTAAATTTCCTGGTTGTTCCAGTTCATGCAAAGTCGCCCTTTCTCTCTAGGCTGACTTGAAGTAAATTTAAGAAATTCTCAGGTTCAAATAATTTTCCTCATATTTGTTAAGGTATCTCTAATGAGAACTATAGTCATTCTCTTATAACAATTACTTAATTTTTGTGGAAATTGGGCATGGGAAAGAGGACTTGGGGATAAGGGGAAAGACTTGTTGGAAGCTCTAAACTTTTGTCCCCTTGTCCCCTCTGCTCCCCTGCTCCCTACTCCCCACTCCCTACTCCCTACTTCCTCGCAATCGGACAATACTCTTGAATGGTTTTTACATCCAAAGTTGTATTTTGTAAAGACCGGATGGCAGCGACGGTAGCTTTCGCGCCGGCAATTGTCGTAATGATGGGAATTTTGTAACCTAATGCTGTGCGGCGGATTAACCTAGCATCAGTATGGGCTTCTTCTCCTGAAGGTGTGTTGATAATAAGTTGGATTTTCTGGTTCTTGATTGCATCAAGGACGTGGGGACGGCCTTCATGGAGTTTTAACACTAATTCAATATTTAACCCCTGTTCGAGAAGAACTCGCCGTGTACCAAGGGTAGCCATCACTGTAAAGCCCAAATCGATAAACTCCTTCACCACACCACTGGCAGCAGCTTTATCGCGATCGCTCATTGATACAAATACAGTTCCACTTAGTGGTAAACGCTCCCCAGCACCCATTTCTGCTTTGGCAAAGGCCCGGCCAAAGTCGCTGTCAATCCCCATCACCTCACCAGTGGATCGCATTTCTGGGCCCAATATTGTATCAGTTCCTGGGAATTTATTAAAGGGTAATACTGCTTCTTTTACAGCAATATGTGTGGGAATGACTTCTTCGGTGAAGTGTAACTCCTCCAAGGTTTTACCAGACATAATTAAAGACGCTAGTTTCGCCAACTGTATGCCCGTTGCTTTAGAAACAAATGGGACTGTACGCGAGGCACGGGGGTTGGCTTCCAAAATGTAAACTTGCGGAGAATAACTGCTTGCGCCGACAACGGCAAATTGGATATTCATCAACCCCACGACTGACAGCGCTTGTGCTAGCTGCACCGTCCATGTGCGAATTTGATTGAGAACTGCTGGTGATAGGGAAATCGAAGGTAAGGAACAAGCGGAATCTCCTGAGTGAATCCCTGCTTGCTCAATGTGTTCCATGATGCCGCCAATCACTACCTGTCCAGTATGATCGGCGATCGCATCTACATCGACTTCGATCGCATTTTCCAAAAACTTATCAATCAAAATCGGATGTTCTGGTTCTATGAGTACCGCAAAGCTCATGTAGCGTTCCAACTCAGCATCAGAATATACGATTTCCATCGCCCGTCCCCCTAACACATAGCTGGGACGCACCACCACCGGATAGCCAATCCGTTTAGCGACAATTAGCGCATCTTCGTAACTCCGAGCAATACCATTAGGCGGTTGGGAAATATTCAACTGTTGGAGAATCTTTTCAAACCGCTCCCGGTTTTCTGCCATGTCGATGGAATCTGGCGATGTACCCCAAATTTTGGTAAGCAGTTCTGAGGTGTCATTTCTAAGAAATTCTTGTAATGGTAAAGCCAACTTTAGCGGTGTTTGTCCGCCAAACTGGATTATTACACCCACTGGATTTTCAGTTTCAATGATGTTAATAACATCTTCTTTTGTTAACGGCTCAAAGTAAAGGCGATCGCTGGTATCGTAGTCGGTCGAAACCGTCTCTGGGTTAGAGTTGACCATAATCGTCTCATACCCCGCTTTCTTCAAAGCATAAGCGGCGTGACAACAACAATAATCAAACTCAATTCCCTGTCCGATGCGGTTGGGGCCACCACCCAAAATCAATACTTTTGGCTTGGTTGCTGGCAATACCTCTGTTTCTTCTTCGTAGGTAGAATAATAGTAGGGAGTAAACGCTTCAAACTCAGCAGCGCAGGTATCCACTGTTTTATAAACTGGGACAATCCCTAATGACTTGCGGTAAGCGCGAACTTCATCTTCGGTGGTTTTGGTGGCATAAGCAATCTGGCGATCGCTATATCCGTCCCGTTTGACTTCATAAAGTTGCTCTTTTGTCAATTGCTGTAAAGGTGTTCGCTTCAGGAATTTCTCGATATCTAATAGTTGTTGAAATTTATCTAGAAACCAAGGGTCAATACCAGTTAGTTCGTAGATTTCCTCAGCAGTAATTCCTAGTTGTAAAGCATGGCGCACGGAGAAAATGCGATCGGGGTTAGGTGTTCGCAGTTGGGCGCGGATTTGTTCACCACTGGGTAATTTTTCGGCTTTGTCGCAACCCCAACCAGCGCGTCCGGTTTCGAGCGATCGCAGCGCTTTTTGGAAGGATTCGTTGAATGTGCGCCCAATCGCCATTGCTTCCCCAACTGACTTCATTTGGGTTGTCAGCACTGCGTCAGAACCAGGGAACTTTTCAAAGGCGAAGCGAGGGATTTTTGTCACCACATAGTCAATTGTCGGCTCAAAGGACGCCGGAGTTTTCTTGGTGATGTCATTTTTAATTTCATCCAAGGTGTAGCCCACAGCCAATTTTGCGGCCATTTTGGCGATGGGGAAACCTGTTGCTTTAGAAGATAAAGCCGAACTGCGGGAAACGCGGGGGTTCATTTCAATTACAACCACATCCCCATTAACCGGATTAACAGCAAACTGGATGTTAGAACCGCCAGTTTCTACACCGATCTCGCGGATGATTTTGATTGCCATATCCCGCAGCCTTTGATATTCTTTATCAGTAAGGGTTTGCGCGGGAGCGACTGTAATTGAGTCTCCGGTGTGAATGCCCATCGGGTCAAGGTTTTCAATGGAACAGATAATCACCACGTTATCTGCCAAATCACGCATCACTTCGAGTTCATATTCTTTCCAGCCGAGTAAAGACTGGTCAATGAGAATTTGTGAAACAGGGCTGGCATCTATACCTACCTGTGCCATTTCTTCAAATTCTTCTTGGTTGTAAGCAATACCGCCGCCACTTCCACCCATTGTGAAAGCTGGACGAATAATTAGGGGATAAGTACCAATTTGGCGGGCAACAGCTTTGGCTTCTTCTAAAGATTCGGCTGTACCACTGGGACACACAGCTACCCCAATTCTTGCCATTGCTTCACCAAAAAGTTTTCGATCTTCGGCTTTTTCGATGGCTGGTAGTTTAGCGCCGATTAACTCAACGCTGTACTTTTCCAACACACCATTTTTGGCTAAAGCAACGGCGATGTTGAGGGCGGTTTGTCCTCCCATCGTTGGTAGGAGAGCATCAGGGCGTTCTTTCTCAATGACTTTTTCGACCAATTCTGGTGTCAACGGCTCAATGTAAGTGCGATCGGCCGTTTCCGGGTCGGTCATAATCGTTGCAGGGTTGGAGTTGACCAAAACCACTTCATAGCCTTCTTCTCGCAGCGCTTTACAGGCTTGAGTGCCAGAGTAGTCAAACTCACAGGCTTGTCCAATCACAATTGGGCCAGAGCCTAACAGTAGAATCTTCCGGAGGTCATCACGGCGGGGCATAGTAGTTGCCTTGGAATACGAGAATACAAATCCTGATTATTTTAAGGGTCTTTACCCCCTCTCGTGCTTTTTATTATTAAGTTTTCTAAGTTTGATGACAAAGGGGAGTAGGGAGCAAGAGAGCAGAGGGGACAAGGTGACAAAAGTTTAGAGCTTCCAACAATTCTTTCCCCTTATCCCCAATTCTCCTTGTCCCCAAGTCCTCTTTCTCATGCCCAATGCCTAACAATTATTTTGTATTTCTAATTTTATTTAATTGCGATGCTAAAATTTTTAAAGTTTTTGCGAATCTTTATTATCTAATTTGATTAGATTTTGCAACAGATAGTTATTGATTCTGGCATATACCTATCTAACTTATTAAATATAAATAAATTTCTTAACTAAAAATAGTTATTAACTATCTAATTGCTAAATATTTGCAATGTTAAATATTATGAAAATATGTTTACTTAAATTAAAAATGGCAGAGAGATACCAATACCAATCTCTGCCATTTTTTATAATATTTTAAGAGTTAGTGCTGCTAACTTTTTCTTTCAGTCTAGGTAGATAAATCTAGCTTATGAGAGTTTTAGCTTTGAGCAGCTTGGACAAACCCTAAAGTTAAGCTGTCTTTAGCGAGGAAGTGAGATAAATGATATGCACGTTCCTCAGTTTTCAACAAAATCTTTTCGTACAGATAGCGTGTACCCCGATCGCCTAAACTCTCTGCCTGAGCAGCTTGACGGCGAATTACGCCAATGATTGCTTGTTCGGCAGCTAGGTCATTTTCCACCATTTGGCGAGATGAATATACACCTTCAGATTCTTGTTCAAAACAGGTTAATTCTGCTAGTTTGCTGAAGGTTGCTACTGGCACACCACCTAGTCCATCCAAACGTTCTCCAATTTCATGAACGTGGTCTTGTACTTGGTTGTAGCTTTCGTTAAAAAACTCATGCAGAGAGTAAAATTCTGAGCCTTCAACTACAAAATGATGCTTTTGGTACTGCAAATATAGTGCCTGGAAACTAGCTAATACAACATTGAATCCTTCTGTCACTGGAGCAGTTACGCTGTGATCCAACAACACAGGGTTGTCATATACATTACCAAAATTCCGTAACAAAGTTTGTGTTTCAGACATTGCGTTCCTCTCTTTTTAACAGTTATAGATTTTAACTGCTTATTCTTAACATATTAACATTTTAATAATAAGAGCAAGCCAATTCGCCATGTCAATATTTTGTATTTTTGCTTACTAAAAATCTCAAGTTTATTGTCGGCTGGATGATGGTACGCTCACCAAGTTGCATAATTTTCTCATTATCATTGACATCCTAGCTTAAATGTGCATCTTTGCTAAGAAGAGCAGGGAGTAGTGAAGAAGCAAGGGAGAGAATAAAAAATTAAAATTACCTCTTTCCCCTCTGCTCACTGCTCCCCGTCTCTCTACCTCTTCCCTTTTTAATATGGGATGGCTGTAAAAATTTGATTTTTTTTTCTAAAATTACTGAGAATTGTTTGCACTTAAGGTATGCTGGTTTAAAGAGGCTAAACTCCTCAGACTTTTAAAAAGCAGGGAGTTAACTCGCAGTAGTTACTGCAAGTTTGTTGCAGTTTGAGGGCAATTCTCTTGAAATCGTTTACAGAAATACAAAGCAGCCACCTTGTAGAGGTGAATTGGGCAGATCGCTGGCAAGTCTATCAACGCCTAAAGGAGTTAGACATTCCCTGTAGTTGTACGGCTAACCAGCCATTGCAAGTTGAAATTGACTCTCCTATGACAGTTATTCAACTTTGGAGTGTGATACGGCGATTAACAGCCTCTCGTCAAGACCAGATTTGGACTCTTGAGCATTGCTGGAAAAGTCGCTACCAACAGTTCTAATCTTTAGCTACTGAGAATATCTCGCTTGACAGCTTAGATTAATTAAAAGGAGGTTAAAAAATGGGTGCATCTCACAGTATTGAAGTATCAGAATTTTGCCTTGAGGGCAGATTTATAGATTTTGTTATTAAAGATGGCTATAAGCTTAAAGGCTTAATTCTGGGGACTCATGAAGGTGAGTCTTATATTAAACTTGCTAAAAATTTACGGGCTGCTTTTGACTTGCGCTTACCACCAGGTACTTGGCTGCAAGTTGTTGGTTACAAAAAACATGATTTGAAGAATGGCACTGTTACTCTGAAGGCTGAACGGGTGATGGCGGCGCCTTCTCAGATGGTGATTCAGACGGCTACCGCAGTGCAAGAACCCCCATCTATTGATAATGCCAAGGTAAAACCAGCTAAAACTAAAGCCACGATTTTGGTGTGTCAAAAGTCTGATTGTATGAAACGCGGTGGTAAAGCAGTTTGTCAGGCGTTGGAGGCGGCTTTAAGCGATCGCGGTTTAGAAGACCAAGTTACAATCAAGGGCACTGGTTGTATGAAGAATTGTAAAGCTGGGCCAAACTTAGTTATGCCCGACAAAACGCGCCATAGCCGAATTCAAGCTACACAGGTTCCGGCCTTGATGGATAAGCATTTTGGTGACAAGAGTTTAGAAACGCAGCCTAAGAATTTAAAAGAAGCGGCGATATTTAATGCTAAGTTTTGCTGAAAAACTTAGCGAAATCTTGACATTTGAATGAGAAAGCTTCATAATATCTTCATTGAGTGTGTTCCATTAATACTCGGCATTCGGCTTTAGCCCAGTATTTGTAAGAGTTTCAAATTAAGCGATCGCCTACGATTTGTCATGAGCAAGACAAAGTAGTAGTAGCGATCGCTTAATATTTGTATGCAATTGGATTTAGCGATGCCTGGGTTGGGCTACGCCGATGCAAAGCAGTTTGTCATGGGTTGGCTAAAATCGCTATTTGTATGCAATTGGGTTTAGCCGCCATTCTCCTGAAGGCAAGTTAGCTGGGATTTTGTGCTTACCCGTGCGTTCGCCAGAGATTAAAATCTCAGGCTCATAGCGCAAGTCCACTCAAGTAGACTGAAACCCTTTTCTAGTTTTTTTTAGAAGATTTTAGGTGTGAGAGAGGGAATTGATTCTCAGGCGGTTGTTGGGACTTGTGGGTTTTCTGGCGGGTAGGTTGGAAATTACACAACCTAAGTTAGAGAAGACTGCAACAACTGTCGCATGGATGTAGCCTGCACATGATTAGGAAACACGGTTAAAAAGTCATTTAGGTCTTGGATAGCTTCATGGGTACGCTCTAAGGAAGCACCTTGAGATAAAACATAGCGATATAACTGCTCTGCTGGTTGAGTATATTGAGCAGCTAAATAGTAAAGGGCTAAGTTAAAGGCATTACGCCAGTCTTTAGAATCTTTTTCGTAATCCTGTTTAGCAAGCTTGATGGCAAGCGCTAGGTCAGATCGTGCTTTGTCTAGTTGGTTAAGGGCTTGGTAGGTTAAAGCGCGATCGTACAATTTCCAATTGTCAGAATCTAAGTCAATAGCACGGTTGAAATCTATAAGAGCCTCATTATATAGCTTTAGCATCAGGTAAGTTTCACCGCGATTTGTGATCGCCCACTCATATTTGGGGTTAAGTTCAATCGCACGGTCAAAATCTTGTAGGGCTTCTGGATAACGCTTCATTGAGCGATAAGTTTCACCGCGACATGCGATCGCCCAGTCATCTTTGGGGTTAAGTTCAATGGCGCGGTCAAAATCTTGTAGTGCTTC
>NZ_JAVRBU020000007.1:0-414743 GCF_034531135.2 Nostoc sp. CmiVER01 | reverse complement strand
TAGTATTTCCGCATCTACGGTGTTCCACCATCGATTACAACAATTCATTTGGTATTGGATAATTTGAGTGTACATAAAGGTAAGAAAGTGCAAGCTTGGTTACTCAAAAATCCACGTTTTATCTTCCATCATCCGCCTGTCCACTGTTCCTGGATGAACCAGGTTGAACAATGGTTAGTATTCTCCAACGTAAACGTCTCACAATTGCAGATTTTGCTGATAAACAAGCGCTTTCACAACGGTTGTTAGCATTTATTCATGAGTGGAATGTTATCGCCCACCCTTTTAATTGGAGTCAAAAATCAACTACAAAAATTCTTGCCAAGTGTGAAATTGTTAATTCTGACAATACTACTAAAATCCTAGATGCGAAAGCGGCATAATTTCCGACCCTTTTTTATGGTGGGCTGTACTTAGTGCCTCCTCCTGTAGGTGAAGGATTGTTCTCAGGTAGGCTATCGCCTCCTGCTGTAGGGTAAGTATTGCCTTGAGGGGCTGATGCACCAGAATTATTAGGCAGATTATTATATCTTTGCGCAACCTGGCCAAATTGATATTTTGTGATGGCACTGGCAGTGTTAAAGTGCTTCCTGATGGTTGGCAATCCTCGATTCGCTACTGCTACAAGGTCGGGATTTTGCCCAAGCGCGGCTTCGCGTTGGAAAAGGGCTGCGTTCTCCAGATGAGCATTTACACCACCCTGATCCATATAGGCTTGCCCAAAGCGATCGCCCTCTAACTGAGACAGTCGCGCCAGTGATGCTTGAAATTTTGGCGCCGGAGTGGTGGGAGGAGTTACACCCAATCGTGAACCAATCCGTGTCAAGTCATTTTTCACCTGTGTTTGCTCTTGAATCTCTGCTGTGGCAAATTGTTTAACTTGAGGATTAGTCGAACGCTGCAATGCTAATTGCCCCAGCGCGATGTTACCTAAGCCTGCTTGACCTGCATCTATAAAGAACTGCCGATCAACCTCGTTAACTTGGGTATTTTGGGTTGGGGTTGTTCGATTTGTTTGAGCATTCACAAACTCAATATTTGGAAATAATGTTGAGTATCCTAATGAGACGAAAAATCCAACTGCAAGGAGAGCAATAGTAACTAAGGTTCGTTTAATCATGATCAATTCCTAAGAAAGCTTGGCTAAACCAGCGTGTATTTCCACTAGATCATTTGCTCAAAATTCTTTGGCAAGATTAATAATTCTGCAAATAACTTGACATGTTTGGAAAAGTACGCTGTCTCCAATACTCTTCTCCTTGCGAGAAATATCCATCTTTCTTGAGGTGTGTTTAGCACCCTAAATAAAAAGTAATTTTTTCTTAGTTCAGCTTTATCCAACCAAACGATATAAACCATAATTATTGAGCAATTGCTCAAAATTTACACTATAAAGCCGGAAATTTGTACAATTCTAGTTAGTTTAGGTGATCAACAAAAAGTCTAAACTTCTGATAAATGTAGATTTTAATATCTTGAATTTTGAATTATTAATGTCCTATTAGTTGAAGTATAAATATAGTGGAAGCCTTGCCTAAACTAGTTTTATTTCAGAATTATATTAATAATTTTTGAACTAGACATCATCAGATATTTCTGAGTAGTAACTATAAAACATTTGTAGTAGATACTTGAGTAAACTAAATTTTTTATATTTTTAATTTACTTTGTTTTAATGTTTACTTACAAAAGTAATATTGATGTAAGCCTTTTGGCGTATATCTAATTACATACTTAGCTAAATTTTACACATTCTTATACATAATTTAGTGTTAATAACGTTATAATTTTAATACTTAAGAATAATACAGTAGTTTTTAATTACTATATTTAGATAGATGAATATGTAATTAAAAAAAGCGAATAATAAAACTAATTCTTTACGAAAAACAGAACTTGTTAGTCCAATATTCTGCAAGTTGAGTTAATAATCTATGTCAAGCAATAAAGTGCAAGTACAAAATAACGGTGTGAGCCATAGTGTGTCGCCAACGGTAAATGAAGCAAAATCACCGGAGATAGCGAAATCGCAATCGCTAGGGACATCAATAAATTTATCCTCATTCAACAAAAACTCTCGCTCAACAAAAGCTTTTACCGATACGCCTGATATAGTTTGCTTATCTCATTTGCGCTGGAATTTTGTTTATCAAAGACCACAACATCTTTTAAGTCGCTGCGCTCAAAAAAAGAGAGTATTCTTTATCGAAGAGCCAATTTTTAGCCGGGAACCATTAGGACGATTGGACATTAGTGAAGACAAAAGTGGAGTGATAGTTGTCGTTCCATATTTACCAGAAGGTTTAAATGAAGAAGCAATAAACGCAGATATAAAAGTATTGCTTGATGGGTTATTTGCAGAACATAATATCTCTAAGTACATTTGTTGGTACTATACGCCAATGGCGATCGCATGGGCAGGCCATTTAAAACCTGAAGCTATTATCTATGATTGCATGGATGAATTGTCTGCTTTTAAAGGAGCATCCCCTACTTTAAAGAAGTATGAGGCAGAACTATTTCGTCAGGCAAATCTAGTATTTACAGGCGGGCAAAGCCTTTATGAAAGTAAAGTAAACCAGCATCCAAACGTTTATGCCTTTCCTAGTAGCGTAGATGTACCCCACTTTAGACAAGGAAGAAGCGTTAAAGAAGAACCAGCAGATCAAGCAAATATTCCTCATCCGCGCCTTGGCTTTTATGGTGTAATTGATGAGCGAATGGATATTGAATTATTAGCTGGAATTGCCGAAGCTCGTCCTGATTGGCATCTAGTGATAATTGGGCCAGTTGTGAAAATTGACCCAGCAACTCTGCCACAGCATGAAAATATTCATTACCTCGGTAGTAAAGACTATAAAGACTTGCCTGCATATCTAGGGGGTTGGGATTTGGCAATGTTGCCGTTTGCGCGAAACGAGTCAACACGTTTTATTAGCCCGACTAAAACACCAGAGTATTTAGCCGCAGGTAAACCTGTGGTCTCTACCTCAATTCGAGATGTGGTGCGTCCTTATGGAGACTTGAAGCTAGTACGAATTGCAGACACTGCTCAAGGGTTTGTCGCCGCAGCAGAACAGGCATTGCAAGAAGATACTCCAACATCAGGATGGTTGAGTCGAGTAGATGCATTCTTAGAGCAGATTTCTTGGGATCGGACTTGGGGATCGATGATGCAGTTGATAGAATCTGCGTTGGCGCAGCCGCTCTTTAAGAACTTCGCAACCACACCAGATACCACAACTAATGGTAAAAATGGGAAATCTCCCATCTCAACAAATATCCCAGAAGCACCAAGCATCATTACCAGAGACTTTATATTTGATTATTTAGTTGTTGGTGCAGGCTTCTCTGGTAGCGTTATTGCTGAACGATTGGCGAGAAATTCTGGTAAAAAAGTATTGGTTATAGACAAGCGCAACCACATCGGCGGCAATGCTTACGATCATTACGACGACCATGGGATTCTCGTACATAAATACGGCCCTCATATCTTTCATACCAGTTCCCGTGAAGTATTTGAATACCTTTCACAGTTCACTCCCTGGCGTTCTTACGAGCATCACGTTCTAGCCAGCGTAGATGGACAACTCGTTCCCATCCCCATTAACCTTGACACTATCAACAAACTCTATGGAATGAACCTCAATTCATTCCAGGCGGAAGAATTTTTTCAGTCAGTTGCAGAACCGAGAGAACACATCCGTACTTCTGAAGATGTAGTAATTAGTAAAGTTGGTCAAGTCCTTTACGAAAAGTTCTTCAAAAACTATACTCGCAAACAATGGGGACTCGATCCTTCAGAACTTGACAAAACAGTAATTGCCCGAATTCCCACCCGTACCAACCGCGACAGCCGATATTTCACAGATAGTTACCAAGCAATGCCACTGCACGGCTTCACTCGAATGTTTGAGAATATGTTAAATCATCCAAACATTAAGGTAATGCTCAACACCGATTACCGCGAAATCGAGAAAGCTATACCTTGCCGCGAGATGGTTTACACTGGGCCAGTTGATGAGTTTTTTGATTGTCGCTACGGTAAACTACCCTATCGCTCATTGGATTTCAAACACGAAACGCATCATACCCCTGTGTTTCAGTCAGCGCCAGTAATTAATTATCCCAACGAACAACTGTATACCCGTATTACCGAATTTAAGTACCTAACCGGACAGGAACACTCCAAAACTAGTATTGTTTACGAGTTTCCCAAAGCAGAGGGCGACCCCTATTATCCAGTGCCACGTCCTGAAAATCAGGAAATTTACAAACAATACAAAGCTTTGGCTGAGTCAACACCAGGTGTGCATTTTGTGGGACGGCTAGCTACATACAAGTATCTCAACATGGATCATTGTGTGGCGCAGGCTTTAGCAACATACAAACAAATAGCGGTTAAAGCTTGAATTTGTTGTTGATGTTTGCAGTATGGGCATTATCCTGTCCATACTACTCTTTACTGAAGAAAGAATTCAGGAACAAAGCCGGAGAAACTGCCAGTTGTCTGTGAAGTCAACAATGCTTAAGTAAACCAAGTTTTAGAATCTTTCTCTCTGTGTCTCTGCGGTTCGTTATTTAATCTAGACGCAACGCAGCTTGCTGCAAGCTACCGCAGAGATGCAGAAAATACGAATAAATCAGAGTTTGAAAGATATTCTGTGTAAGTCCTAGCAGGGATCAAAACACGGAAATTTAAAAAATTAATACAAGTTTTAGTTGTGTAAATTATGACTTTTGTCTTTAACTCAAGTGAAGACGCGATTAATAACGTCTTGAGAGAGAATAATTCACAACTCCCCTTGGAAGTGTGGGCTGGTGTAGAGTGTACAGTTAATCGCGTGGGTGATGAATATTTAGACCAGTTGGAACGCAACGGTCATGCAACGCGCTTAAATGATTTAGATTTATTTGCAGAACTAGGGATAAAAGCTATCCGCTACCCTGTATTGTGGGAGAAGATAGCACCTAATGGGCTAGAAACTGCCGATTGGTCGTGGGCGGATGAAAGACTGGGGCGCTTGCGCGAACTCGGCATCCTTCCGATTGTGGGATTAGTGCATCATGGTAGTGGCCCACGAGATACAAGTTTGGTAGACCCAGAATTTCCAGAGAAACTAGCAGTGTTTGCCCGTGCGGTTGCCGATCGCTATCCTTGGGTAACACATTACACACCTGTAAACGAGCCACTGACAACGGCGCGATTCAGTGGAATGTATGGTCACTGGTATCCTCACGGGCGGGATGATTTAACTTTTGCCCGTGCTTTGTTGGGAGAGTGTCGCGCAGTAGCCTTGGCAATGAAGGCAATCCGAGAAGTCAACCCTGGCGCTCAATTAGTGCAAACTGAGGATTTAGGTAAGACTTACAGTACACCTAAATTAGAATATCAAGCAGAATTTGAGAACGATCGCCGTTGGTTGAGCCTTGATTTATTGTGCGGCCGTATTAACCCAACTCATTCAATGTGGGGTTACTTAAAGAATTGTGGTATTGATGAGGCTGAACTTGAGACATTTTTGCAAAATACCTGCCCCCCTGACATCATTGGAATTAACCATTATTTAACTAGCGAACGCTTTTTGGATGAGCATACAGAAAATTATCCAGCTTGGACGCATGGTGGTAACGGACATGACAAGTATGCCGATGTAGAGGCGGTGCGAGTTTGTGCTGAGGGTTTGGCAGGCCCACGTACATTGTTATTAGAGGCATGGGAACGCTATCGCCTGCCTCTTGCTGTCACCGAAGCTCATATTAGCTGCACCCGTGAGGAGCAGCTACGCTGGCTTTATGAGGTGTGGAATGCAGCGAAAGAATTACAAGCTGAGGGTGTAGATATCCGCGCTGTCACTGTTTGGGCGCTCCTTGGCAGCTACGATTGGAATAGTTTAGTTACAAAAGCTAACGGCTATTACGAGCCAGGTGTATTTGATTTGCGTTCGCGTAGCGTCTCCAGAGGAGAATCGCCACATCCTCGACCGACAGCGATCGCTAAAATGGTGCAGAATCTAGCAAATGGGCATCAACTAAATCACCCGCTACTTGAAACTCCAGGCTGGTGGCATCGACAAGAGCGCCTGTTATACCCTGCACTAAGTTGCAGTGCAATGATCAAAGAAGCAAGGAAAAAAACTTCCTTAATGCCCCTTGCCTCCCTTCGTCCCCTGGCGATCGTCGGTGCTAGAGGAACTCTTGGAAAGGCTTTTGCTCGCTTGTGCGAAGTGCGCGGAATTTCATATCAGCTGCTGACACGCCAAGAAATGGATATTACCGATCCTGCCTCTGTGGATGCGGCACTTACCCAGTTTAAGCCGTGGGCGGTTGTGAACGCTGCCGGATACGTGCGGGTGGACGATGCCGAAAATGAACCCCATGTTTGCTTACAGGTGAACGCCGAAGGCCCAGCGATTCTAGCTGCTGCTTGCGCTCAACATAACATACCGCTATTAACTTTCTCCTCAGATTTGGTATTTGACGGTGCTGTATCTAATCCTTATGTCGAAACTGATACCGTTGCCCCTCTTAATGTGTATGGGTGTAGCAAAGTTTTGGCAGAAAAGCTGGTATTGCAGGCTTATCCTGCATCGCTGGTAATTCGCACCAGTGCATTTTTTGGGCCGTGGGATGAGTATAATTTCGTCACGATCGCTCTGCGTCAGCTTAGTGCTGGTAATAATTTCATTGCCGCAGAGGATGGAATTGTTTCACCTACTTATGTACCAGATTTAGTTCATGCCAGCCTAGATTTATTAATTGACGGTGAATGTGGGCTGTGGCATTTGGCGAATAAGAGTGCGATCGCCTGGGCTGATTTCGCGCGGTTAGCGGCTAAACAAGCTGGAGTCAGTGTTACCAATCTGATTTCTGTACCCACAGAAGAGCTTGGTTTAACTGCTCCTCGCCCAACTTACAGCGTTCTTGGTAGCAGCCGGGGTGAATTTATGCCATCCCTTGACAATGCAATTTCTCGCTACTTGGAAGAAAGAATCTAGTTGTCTGAAAACCCAAAATTGTTAGGTGAGGGTTGAGGAAAGGGGAAAGGTTAAAGGGTAAGGGATTTAAACCTTTCCTCTTTACCCCTTAACCGAATGGCACTAAGAAAAGCTCTAAGGTATGCAGAATAAGGGTTACAGCTTTTAATGCCAGAGAGCGCAGTAATTAATGGCACAAGTAGCTGCGATGCCTTCTCCTGTCCTTGACGCTGCGCGAACGGCAACGTCAACGACGAACGCTGATGAAGAGATGATGCACAGTTGCCTAAAAAATTTTTGTCGGTAGAAAAAGCTTACTCGTCCGTGAAATACTTTTTTGAGACGAATAAGCCAACATCATAAACACTACTGTGACACTAAGAGTACAAATCCTCAAGGATAAATTTAACCAAAGTTTAGGTTTAGCTTTCAAAGAACTATTACCGGAATCGGTGATCAGACTTGCAATATCTGAGCTAAAAATCAAATATAAAAAGCGATTATTTGACCCATTTATAACGTTGTGGGCGTTTTTATCGCAGGTTTTAGATACGGATAAAACTTGCCACAATACTGTAAGTAAAATAATTGCACATCTGGCAGAATCAGAAGTAGAAATTCCGTCAACAGATACAAGTGCATACTGTCAAGCACGAGCAAGATTACCAGAAAAATTACTAGAGAAGCTTTTCAATTATTCTGCACATAATTTAGAAGAAAGAGTAACTCAAGAACATTTATGGTGTGGACGGAATGTGAAAGTAATAGATGGGTCAACTGTCTCTATGCCGGACACTGTAGAGAACCAGAAGGAGTATCCTCAGCCAAGTACTCAAAAAGCTGGATGTGGATTTCCAATTGCAAAAATTGGTGTGATATTCAGTTTAGTTACAGGAGCCGCCGTTGCTTTATGCATCGATGTCCTGAACACTCACGATATTAAATTAGCAAGAAAACTGTACAGTTTTCTTAAACCCAGTGACCAAGCCCCGTTGGGGCGGGGTGTGGGGTGTAGGGTGTAGGGGATATATAGCCCCAACAACCGTCGGGATACAAGCCCCGCCCTTTGTTGGTCGAACGTGTTGGGAGAGGTCTGAATCCTCTGCCAACACCGTCTTCACTACACCCCACACCCCACACCCTACACCCTGTTCAAGTTCTTTTAGGTGATAGAGCTTTTTGCGCTTATGCTGACATGGTTTCTATTACACAACTCGGTTGTGATGCGGTATTCCGCAAGCATCAATCTCGGACAACAACCATACGAAAAGGCAAAATTGTTGGGGATTGCGACAAATTAGTTACTTGGTATAAACCTAAACAATGCCCACAAGGATTGAGCAAGGATGATTTTGATGCTCTACCTTCTAGCATAACTGTAAGAGAAATTTACTACTACATTCTTATTCCTGGTTTTCGCACTCAACAAGTCAGCTTAATTACTACTCTTTTAGATAAATCTTCTTATTCTACTCTTGAAATTGTTGGACTTTACGGTAAACGTTGGGATGTTGAATTGGATTTGAGACATATAAAAACTACCTTGGGTATGGATATTTTACGATGTAAAACTCCTCCAATGATCCGCAAAGAAATTCATGTTTATCGAACAGAATTCAGGAGTCAGGAGTCAGAATTCAGAATGAATTCTGTATGACTGGCGGATGAATAATCGGGTTTAAGACCCCCCACTAAATTGAAAATTTAGTGGTCTTCAATCAGTCGCGGGTCTGAATCCCCGACTGATTGATTCTGACTCCTGAATTCTGACTCCTGGATTCTTCTTCAATTACTGGCTTACAATTTACTTCGGAGCTTAATTTGGTCGGCTGGGACTATTTACAATACTCCTCCAAATCGCCTATCACTACAAGGTACTCGCCACCACTTAATTAACTTTATTCCCAAATTATTAGCAGCAACTTCTCAAAAACGTCACCAATTTTATCGCACTTTGCTAAAAGTTATTGCTCACAAAGCTGTGAGCGATCGCCCCGGTAGAAGTGAACCACGAGTCCGTAAACGTCGCCCGAAAGCTTATCCCTTAATGACCAAACCCCGGCACGAATTACAAAAGCAGTTGCAAACTGCTTAATCCACAAGCGTTTCGGCTTTTCTTAGTGCCATTCACCCCTTAACCTTTTCTCCACTTTTGCAAGAGACTCCATGAACACGGTTCACAACGAAGGAATGAAAATATTTCTTCCCCAGTCCCCATTCCCCAATCCCTTAGTACTATTAGCCGCATTGGGTAAACGCGAATCTATCTTTATTTTTGGCACTGATTATCCTACCCCAGACGGTACTTGTATCCAGGATTATATTCATGTAAATGATTTAGCGCAAGCTCATATTTTGGGTTTAGAATATCTGCTCAAAAGCGGAGAAAGTGAAGTATTTAATCTTGGAAATGGTAGTGGTTTTTCAGTGGGAGAAGTGATAGAAACTGCTCAATAAGTAACAGGTAAAGAAATCAAAATAGAGGAACGCGATCGCAGACCAGGCGACCCTCCTATTTTAGTTGGTAGCAGTGACAAAGCAACTAAAGTTTTGGGTTGGCATCCCCAATATCCCAATGTTAAGGAAATCCTCACCCATGCTTGGCAATGGCATCAGCGACTACATAGGTAAAGACAAAAGATTTCACTATTATCCTCACGATATATGCCCAAGAAAGGTAAGGATTCAGGTAGCAGAGTATTAGACCTCTTGCAAAAGTGCTTTTTGCAAGAAAGGGAAAAGGGTAAAGGTTAAAGGGGAAAAGGACGATACAGAACTTTTTCCCCTTCCCCCAACCCCAGTTCCCGACTTATGCAAGAAGTCTATTGATAAAAGGGACACTTGGGGGGGAGTATCACAAATATGAACCAAAGCCTGCCTCAAGAACTAGACTTTAGTGTTTACAATGGTTGTGCAGTGGCCGACCAACAGAAATGTTTGGCTCATCTACGACGTCACTTCAAAAAACTAATTATACTTCCAGGTCTCCATAGTTTTTACTAGCAAATAAGATGCGTTTGCCCTATGCTAGTGATGGCTATTTAGGCAGTGTCTAGACCAAAAAACCACGTATCCGCTCAATAAATCGGGGCGAACTACTAGTTCAGTAACGAGTTTACGCCATTTGAGCCTGCCTTGTCACTGAACGATTTACCCCGAATTATTGAGCGGTTACGAAACTAGTCTAAGTAGATGCTGCATTTTTTTAACTACCCATCTAGGGTTTCTCCCCGGTGGCAGGGCTACTCATAAATGACACCTCTGCCAGCGGATATCTCTGAATCAAACTTATAACCGAGAGGATTGATATGGCAGACATTATTGGAGACAACAACAATAACACTCTAATTGGCACATTTGACAATGACGCTATTCTTGGTCTGGGCGGTGATGATAACCTCTTTGGTCGGAGCGGCAATGATGACCTCTTGGGTGGGGCTGGCAATGACTCGCTTAATGGCGAGGACGGCAATGACCTTCTCAATGGTGAGGGCGGCGAGAACACCCTGCTTGGTGGGTTAGGCGATGATATCCTCCTTGGTGGACCTGGCAATGACCTTCTCGATGGCGAGGAGGGGAACGATCAACTCCTTGGTAGAGCCGGTGACGACACCCTGCTTGGTGGGTTCGGTAATGATGCTTTCCTTGCTGGGTCTGGCAATGACCTTCTCGAAGGCGGGGACGGAAATGACCGACTCTCTGGAGAAGACGGTAAAGACCAACTCTTTGGCGGAGAAGGGGTTGACACGCTCAATGGCGGGGCTGGCAATGACCAGCTTGATGGCGAGGCTGGCAATGATATCCTCCTTGGCGGGTTGGGCAATGATATCCTCCTTGGCGGGGCTGGCAATGACCAACTCGAAGCAGGGGACGGGGATGACCAAATCTTTGGTGGGACTGGCAATGATATTGCTGACTATTCAAATAGCACTGCCGGTGTTACCGTCAACCTAGCGACTGGAACCGCCAGTGGAGGGGCTGGGAATGATGTCCTATTTAATATCGAACAAGTCTTTGGTTCTGGTTTCAACGATTCCCTAACTGGCGGGCGCGGTAATGACACCCTCTTTGGTAGAGGTGGCAATGACCTGCTTGATGGTGGAGTTGGCAATGACCTGCTTGATGGCGAGGAAGGCAACGATATTGTCCGTGGTGGGTTGGGCGATGACACCTTGCGTGGTGGGACTGGCAATAACCGACTCTTGGGTGGAGATGGCGTTGATACTGTTGATTATTTAAATGCCACTGCCGGAGTCACAATCAACCTTGCCACTGGAACTGTTACTGGGGAGGGCAGGAATGATGTCCTGTTGGAGATTGAAAGAGTCGTTGGTTCTCGATTCAATGACACCCTCTTGGGCGGAGCTGGCAATGACTTCTTCCTCAGTGGTGGGGACGGGAATGACTCTGTCAATGGTGGGGCTGGTAATGACCGCCTCTTTGGCGATAACGGCAATGACACCCTCCTTGGCGGGACTAACGACGACTTTATCAATGGCGGGAACGGCAATGACTCCCTGCTTGGCGGTAGCGGCACTGACATCCTGCTTGGTGGGCTTGGCAATGACATTCTCCTTGGTGAGGACGGGAATGACACTCTCATTAGTAGAGAAGGCAATGATACCCTGCTAGGCGGTAGCGGCAATGACATTCTGCTTGGTGGAAGTGACAATGACATTCTCCTTGGTGGAGGTGGGGATGACCAACTCTTTGGTGGAGATGGCGTTGATACTGCTGATTATTTAAATGCCACTGCCGGAGTCACCGTTGACCTTGGCACTGGAAGTGCCAGTGGGGGAGATGGGAATGATGACCTGTTAAATATCGAGCAAGTCTTTGGTTCTAGTTTTAACGACTCCCTGATTGGAGGAGGCAGCAGTGATACCCTCTTTGGCAGAGGCGGCAATGACACCTTGCTTGGTGGGGATAGCAATGACTTTCTTGATGGTCAGGAAGGTAATGATCTTGTCTTGGGCGAAGATGGGAATGACAGCCTGTTTGGCGGAGCTGGCAATGACCAAATCGAAGGAGGGGAAGGCGATGACACCCTTAATGGCGGGTTCGGCAATGACAACCTCCTTGGGGGGCCTGGAAATGATGTCTTCATAGGCGTTGATACTAACGGTTCTGATTCTCCTGGATTAGGGGAGGTTGATACCCTAACTGGAGGGCCTGGGGAAGATAAGTTCTTACTTGGAGATGCTACTAATGTCTTCTATGACGATAACAAGAGTGGAAGTAGTGGTTTTGCAGATTACGCTACCATCAGTGGCTTCAACTCCAACGAAGATACAATCCAGCTCAAAGGAACGCTGGCAGACTATCGCTTGGAGACTGTGGGAGCCGATACAAGGGTATTTCTAGGCAAATCAGGGGGAGAGCTAGATGAACTCATTGGTGTTGTGCAAGCATCGCCTCTGAAGCTTGATAGTGACAACTTCCTGTTCTACGAGAAAGAAGATGCTGGACAAGGGACAAACAATACACTAGCCACTGCTGAGAAGCTAGGTACTTTAACATCAGGTTCAGAAGTTAATACCTCTGCTCAACTGGCAAGACTTCCAGGGAACAATCCTGATTTCGACTTTTTCACATTTTCTTTAGCTAACCCAGGAACTGTGACTATTAGTACGCCGAATTACAGTGGTAACTTTCCAGTTCTCGGCCTATTTAATAGTGCTGGGAACTTACAGAGTTCGAGTACTTCTCAATCAATCACTGCTTCACTAGGGGCAGGTACTTACTCCATTTCAGTAAGTGATTATGATTACTTCCCGCAAAATGGCGGGACTTTCAGTTCTGGCTTTTTTAATCCTGGTTCTTATACGCTAGGAGTTACTGTAGTCTAAAGACAAATAGTACTAAGAAAACCGGAAACAGCTGCCAATTAAGAAGTTTGCAGCTGTTTACGTAATTCTTGTCGAGGTTTCGTCATGAAGGGGTAAGCTTTGGGGCAACGTTTTTAAACTGGTGGTTCCCTGTGTGCGGGACGGTCAGTAACGACTTTGTGAACGATGATTTTGATTATTCTGCTCGTCCATCATTACTATCCGCTCAATAAATCGGGGCGAACTACCAGTTCAGGAACGAGTTTACGCCATTTGAGCCTTGTTACTGAGCGATTTACCCCGGATTATTGAGCGGTTAACATCATTACTACCTCTTATTTGCGTAGGAACACATAAGGTAATTTCTAGCAAGAATTTAGGAGTCAGAATTCAGGAGCAAAGCCAAAGACGCTCCGCCTCCGGTCAGAATGTTAGAAAATTTATTCGAGTCATTAGTCATGGGCATTAATTTTCTAGCATCTTAAATAAACCTGTGGGATTCTTAAATTCCCTAGAAAGGCAGTCTAGTAACTAATAAAAAATTGACAAGTTGATCAAAAGATTATTCATTGCAACTGCACTTTAAATTCTCTAACCTTTAATCCCGTAGGGTCAATTGATATTAATTTTTTAATTTCAAAATCTTTAGATTGTCCCCTGTAGACAACAATTTACACAATTGACCCAAATTGAAAGACTTTTGTAAAAGTCGCATATTTCCGAAAATTAAATATTCGACTTATTGTCAAAATCAATAGTTTTTGAGGTTAGAAGTTTGAAATGATACTTCGCTCACTTCAGGTGTGGCTAGTTCCATTAGTTCTCACTTTCACTAGCATAAGCTCAGATGCAATGAGAGCTACAGCACAAACCATATATCCATTTACTGGCAACTATCGCACAACAGTTAACATTAAGCCGATCTCAGGCAACATTTCACAGGTATTTGAGGTAGGTTTGAGTGATGATGCCCCGTATGATTTAGGACTATATGAGGGTTTAACATATTCCGTGCTTGATGCCAATGGAAATCTGACTTTTAATAACAATCCAGAGGTATTCGGCGTCCAAGGTTTCCCACAGGGATATATTGTATTTGGTAGTAATATTAACAAGTTATTTGGAACAAGTGATGCTAGTGCTTCAGTGAATTTTGGAAATCTAACAGCGAAAGGCTCTGGCGTCGTAAATATCACCGATGGTGAAGGTATATTCAAAAATGCTACAAGCACACTATTATTCTCTGAAGAAGACATAGTTAACCTGGACTCAACTACTACCTTAAAGGGTCAGGCTTTAGTAAGCGGTTCTATCGAAGTTCCCCAAGAAGTTCCAGAACCAAAAACTATGATGCCACTGATTAGCATAGGTCTGATTGGAGCCAGTTTTATCGTGCGTAGGCGCTACCATCAATTCGCTGGATAAAGCGTGGTCTAATAAATGCAATAATTATGGCGAGACGATTGGCATAAAATTTTACCCCTTATAACTTTTCAAACATCCTCTAAGCCTTAAGACTTCATTCTTTAGGTACTTGTGAGCTAATGGTAAAACTTGTTTAAATCAAAAAATGGCTCAAAACAGGCAACAGTTAGTATTAGTTAATGACCGTAATCGAGTTTCCAAATTTACCTAATGCACAGCAGTGTCATAAAAGTACACTGCCTCATTTAGGGCTAGTTTGTATCACTTCTGACAAACAAGTGCGCTTTCGGACAATGACACGCACCCGATACTTAAAACTTTCCCAAAGCGATCGCAAAATTGCTCTAAGTGAACTGTATCGGCATAACTTACAGCGTTTGCATGACGCCCTTTCCTTTTGTGAACAGAATCAAATTCAGCTTTACCGGATGTCTTCAGCAATATTCCCTCTAAGTGACTTAGAGGACGAAATCGGCGCAAATATATTAGAAACAATGAGGGCTGATTTAGCAACAATCGGTGAACGAGCAAATGCATTAAACATAAGAGTGGTGTTGCATCCAGATCAATATGTAGTGCTGAGTTCTGATTCTCCCGAAGTGGTACAAGCAAGCATCAATAATTTAGCATGGCATGCACGTATATTTGACTTACTAGGCTTACCGCGATCGCCTTGGTCATTGATGAATATTCATGGTGGCAAATCTCAACGTCCTGAACAACTAGTAAAAGTAATTTCCGAGCTACCAGAAAACATCAAAAGCCGCTTGACGCTAGAAAACGATGAATACGCTTATAGCGCCGACGAAATCTTAGCAGTATGTCAGCAAGCTGGCGTACCGATGGTATTTGATGCCCATCACCATATTTGCCACGAAAATTTAGATAGCTACGATCATCCAAGCGTAGCATCCATGTTTTATGCAGCGCGAGAAACTTGGACAAATCCAGATTGGCAATTAGTCCATATTTCTAACGGTGAGCAAGCTTTCAATGACAGAAAACACAGCAACTTGATTACCGATATGCCCAACGTCTACCATCAAGCACCGTGGATCGAAGTCGAAGCCAAACAAAAAGAAGAAGCGATCGCACATTTGCGCTCTTGGTGGCTAATGAACAATAATTGTACCTAAATTAACCCAATACTTAGCTAGTTTTGAAGGTTTGTAGTAAGCACTTTAGTGCTTAGAAAATTAGGACTAAAGTCCTTACTACGAACTTACTCATCAACTTCCCTTCTTCCTTTGCGCTCTTTGCGTCCTTTGCGGTTCGTTCCTTTACCTTTTAAGCTTCCCTGACTAGACTACTGGCTACTCTTTCATTCAGTAGCTTCTCTCTGGGACTTCAATTGAGCTGCAATTAGGGGAACTTTGGGCGCAAGAAAAAACCCAATCAAACTGGCAAAAAGAATTGGTGTAAAAGGACTCAAATTAGCTAGTTTTGATAGTAACAAAGTCGTACTTATGGGTGTACGCGTTACAGCTGCATTGATAGCCGCCATTGTACAAATCATTGCAAGGGACGGATTAATCCCCGGAATTAAAACTGCTACTGCTTTACCAATACAAGCACCAGTGAAAAACAAAGGGATGATGAATCCACCGCGCCACCCACCTGTTACTGTAATGCTAATGGCAGCGATTTTACCAAGAGCAAGAATTAGGAGAAAAATAGCAGGAAAGTTAGTATTGAGGACTGACTCTAATTCTTCATGTCCAAAATAACGGGTTAGGGGTAATAAAGCTGCTAAAGTGCCAAGCCCGAACCCTGCTAGTGTTGTGTGTACATAAATGGGGCCGGGAATTCGGGCAAACAAATAATCGCAGCTCCGAAAAATGCCCATGAAAATCCATCCTACCACCGCCCCGATGATGCCGAACATGATAGCGATCGCAAAATCATCAATATTGTCTAGGTGGTACTGGGGAAACTGCCAAGTCGGCGCAATTCCTAAATGTGTAATTGCTGCAAATACCAAATAACTAGCACAACTTGAAACAATGGCTGGCATCAAGGCTTCGTAATATTCCACAATATGCTGATGGTGTAAAATCTCTAGGGCGAACATTGCACCGCCAAGAGGTGCGCCAAACAAGGCAGTGAAGCCAGCCGCCATCGCCGCTAAACTCATGGTTCTAAGGTCTTCACCCTGGAGTTTTAGGCGATCGGCAACCCAAGTACCAAAAGAACCTGTTACCTGTACCAGTGGTGCTTCAGGGCCAGCACTACCGCCTGCCGATATGCTGATTAGAGAAGCAAGAATCATTGAGGGATTCTTACGAGGATCTAGGCGTCCGCCACGAAAATGGATATTATCAACAATCACGGCGATTTCACCGGGATTTCCTAAAAAATGAATCACCAGCCCGATAACTAAACCAGCTAGTGGCATTACTATCAGAAGGCTAAAACCCTCAACTTTTTGCAACTGGTGAGTTAAAAGTTCTAAAACATTCCAGTACAACGCAGCAAATAGACCACCAGCAATACCTACAACAACCCAGCAGATCACCCACCGCGAAATCATCAAGGGATTACGTTTTACCAGTCCAAAAAGTTGAGCAAATGTCCAGCGTTGAGTTTGATTGCTAGCGGGAGGCTTTTTTGGTAACACTGCTTATTTCCTACTTATGAAACAGAGAATACAGAATATTTATGTTTTTTATAGTAGAGGCTATTTAGTTTAGTGAATCATCTTTGGTCTACAAGGGGCTATCGCTTTTTTCACTTATTGCTGTGTGAAATTAAGTCTCCAGATAGTGTGAAGCTGACTACAAAAGAACTTAAGCTTGGCGTATAAGTTTGGGGAAATAGTGATGAATAAGGAAACAGTTCCTAGTCAAGCTGAAAAGTCTAGTCCAGAAGGCGATCCATCGCAACTAGATCCAGAGGTACTAGACAAAATCAAACACCCGGCCAGAATAGACGATGTTATTCGGGAGCAATCACCAGAAGAACGTAAAAGTAACCCAGCTTTAGTACCAGAAATGATCGATGATCCAACTGATGATTGATTGGGTTTGCAAAAGAGTAATCGAAATGCTCTGATTCCCGACTTCTTAGAGAAGCCGGGAATCTTGTTAGTAATGTGTATCACTTGCCTTCAGTAATGAATCATTTGAAATTTCTGCGGCAAAAGCTAATTTTATTTTTTGTCAGTCCTTAAGTAAATATCACTCTCAATACTGCACGCTTTGTGCATTTTCAATTCGGCATTGGGTTTGGGGAAAAGGTTAAAGGGTAAAGGTTAAAGGTTTTTTCTTTCCCCTTCCCCTTTTCCCCTTAACCGACAAGTATTGATATCACTCTTTAGCAACAGAAGGTATAAGTTAAGAAAAAAGAGACTATTGGCTGTCTTGTGATCAAAAAAAGGTTGTTTAATTTTTTGGGACTGGTAATGGCGATCGCGATCGCTATTATTGCTTGTCAAAGCCTACAATTACCAAGGAAACCGCTAGCATCTACCGCAGTCACCATTAAACTCAGTGGTTGGGGAGGCTCTCCTGTTGAACAAAAACTCTTAAAGCAAGTACTGCAAGACTTTGAAGCCCAACATCCAACTATTAAGGTCAAATATGAAGTAATCTCCGACCAATATATGGATGTAATTAAAACTCGTCTGGTTGGGGAAGCCGCGCCAGATGTCTTTTATCTAGATGCGCTGGAAGCTCCTTTTTTAATGAGTCAAAATGTCCTGCAACCCTTAGATGCTTACATTACCCCCAAATTTGACCTATCGGATTTTGAAGATACCCTACTCGATAGTTTCAAATACAAGAATCAAATTTATGGACTACCCAAAGATTATTTTACCCTTGCTCTGTTTTATAACAAAAAAGCCTTCGCTGTCGCAGGCTTGAGTAGTCCACCAGCTACTTGGGGTGAATTACGTAACTACTCAAAACAATTGACAGGCAAACTTAACAAATACGGCTTTGGAGAAATTCCAGAATTAGCGCGTCAGGCTTATAAAATTAAAGCTTTTGGGGGACAACTCGTTGATCAAAATGGTTATGCTACCTTTGCCAGTGCAGCAGGTTTACAGGGTTTAGAGTTAGTGGTAGACCAGTATCAAAAAGACCGTTCCTCTGCTCAAAAATCTGATGTAGGGACAAACTCAGGTAGTGAAATGTTTGGTCAAAGTAAAGTGGCAATGGTGATTGAGGGAAATTGGGCAATTCCCTATTTAACTGAAACCTTTCCCCAAGTAGAGTTTGCTACCGCACCAGTGCCTACTATTAATGGCAAAAAAGGCACGATGGTTTTTACAGTTGCCTATGTGATGAATCATCTTACACAGCATAAAACCGAAGCCTGGGAGTTGATTGAGTATCTCACGGGTAAAGAAGGGATGCAAAAATGGACAAAAACAGGGTTTGCTTTGCCAACACGTAAATCAGTAGCAAAGAATTTGGGCTACGATCAAGACCAGATGCGATCGCCATTAGTAGCGGGTGTTGATTATGCTACACCGTGGCAAGTAGGTCAGTATTCATCTGCGATCGTCAATAACTTTGATAACCAATTTGTCAGCGCCTTATTGGGACAACAATCATTAAAGCAGGCGATGGTACAAGCACAAAAAGAAGCTAATCAGCAGGTTAAAACAATGGAGTAATTACGTATACTTGTTTAAAAAGTAAAAATATTAACTCCATGATGACAATTTCTGCGGTTGAAGACTCTATCTCGTTTCATGGTCATCAGGTATGGTATCGGATTGTTAAACCAGACCAAGAAGATTCTAAAAAGCTACCACTGCTATGTGTTCACGGAGGGCCAGGAGTACCCCATGACTATTTAGAACCATTAGAAGCGATCGCCACAACCGGACGTAGAGTGATTTTTTACGATCAATTAGGGTGTGGTAATAGCGATCGCCCTACAGATCCAAAATTGTATTCCATTGATTTATTCAAAGAAGAACTCTTCGCCATCCGCCGCGCCTTAGATTTAGACCAAATTCATCTTTTTGGGCAATCATGGGGTGGTTGTTTAGCACTCGAACATGCCCTTTCTCAACCCACTGGATTAGTTAGTCTGATTCTCGCTAGCACGCCTTCTAGCATTCAACAATTTGTAACTGAAGCTTATAGCCTAATGAATGAGCTACCAATCGAAGTACAACAGATCATTCGTAAGCATGAAGCTGATGGTAGCACTCAAGACCCCGAATACAAACAGGCAATGGAGGTGTTCAATCATTCTTTTCTTTGCCGAATAGACCCTTGGCCTAGCTGCTTGACTAGTGCTTACAGCAAAGTCGGTACAGAGTTTCGAGGTGCTGGCAAAATTATCGACTGGAATATTGAAGATCGTCTAAGTGAAATTATTGTGCCTACACTGCTGCTCTCAGGTCGCTACGATGAAGTTACACCCACTTGTGTCGAAACAGTTCATCGGGGTATTTCTGGCTCCGAGTGGGTACTATTTGAAAACAGTTCACACATGCCTCATCTAGAAGAGACAGAAAGATTTTTGCAAGTCTTGAGCGAATTTTTGAATCGTATCGAAACTGCCCTTTGAAGGAGGCAAGAGACAGCAGGCAGCTATGCTGGAGGAGCTTTGCAGATGGAGATTCGACTCCAACTGATTTGAAGCCAGTAGACTCTCGTTCAATGGGGGTCTTAAACTAGCCCGTCGGAGACATCGACAAACATTACACTACTTACTACAATTGGGTGTAAACTTGTATACTTTCAGTAGAAATTAATATAATTTTATAATTTTGATTAAATATTACGCATATTTATGGTTAACACAGCTAATTTAACAGGCAAAAACCAGCCAATTTTCCTCAAAAAGCAAGGTAATACTAAGATTTACGTATTCCGAACAGATAGCCCTTGGGATCTACCCTTTGATACTTTAGTCATCCCAGCTAGCCCTAGAGCAGATTTTCGAGGGAGCTTCGCACAAGCATATCTTAAATATTTAGGAGCTAAAAGCTATGAATCGCTCCTACAAGAGACGGTGGAAAATGCTAAAAAGTCACAAAATCTGGCTGGATAGAATCACACCTGATAAACCACTGCTAGTTCCCTTACCATCTCAGATTGTCAATCTCTTACCCCACAAAAGTGTAACTGAGCGCTTTCTGATCTTGACAACAGTAGAACCTGAACCCACTGTTGCCAATGCTTTTATCGCTGCTGAGGCAGTTATTGAAATGGCTGCAAAGCAAGGGCTTACTCTTTTAGTTATTCCCCTAATTGGTGCTGGAGTCAATGGTCTCGATCCTCCAGAGGTTGCTGTTGCTTTACTACAAGCCATACAAAAAGCACTGGTAGCCAAACAACCTGAGAGCCAAAAAATTCAAGAAATTACGATAGTAGCTCAACAACAAGCTCCTATTGAAGCCGCACGTCGCCTATTTCCAGAAAATTATAATTATTTAGCTCAAAGGCCATACAACGACTTAGCCCAAGGACAAGACCTCCTCAATATTCAAACCGAGGTTCATGCTTTAGCCGAGGTGTTGTTAATGCGTGATGTTGAACCACCACTAGCTGTTGGGATTCTGGGTGGCTGGGGTAGCGGTAAATCGTTTGTCATGCATCTCATGCAGCAAAAAATGAACGAGATTCGCAGTTTACGTGTGAATGCAGACAAAGCATGGGATAAACAAACTGATTCTAATAGTAGTGAGCTTTTTCCCTACGTAGGACACATCTACCAAATTAAGTTTGATGCTTGGACTTATGCAAAATCAAACTTGTGGGCAAGTTTGATGGAAACCATTTTCTTTGAATTAAACCGCCAATTAACACTAGAAAAACAACTAGAAGATGTAGGAATTAACCCTTTAAATGGAGGACAAATTTGGGAAGTATTGAATGATATGTCAGATGAAGAGAGACAGTCTTTGATTACAAAGGAGGTTGGTTCGTCCAACTGGGACAAAATTTTGTCTAATACAGAGCTAGAAGATCAACTTTTTCAAACTTTAGACAATGTAAAAGAAAAAGAGCAGAAAGATTTAACAACGAAAGAAAAAGTTCTAAGTAATGAGCAATTAGAATTAGAAAAAACAAAAAAACAAATTAAAAAAGAAGTAGCTGAACAGGTTTATAAAGATGATGCTCTCAAACCTGTCGCAGAAGAAATTAAAAAAATATTGGGTGCAAAATTTGATGATTTACAAGAACAATTACAAAAATCAGATGGTAATCAAATAGAAATAGATTATGACAATATTGATTGGCTCAAATCTAAAATTGATAAAATAAAGTTAACCCAACTAATAAATATAAAGACTTTAATAAAATGGGCACGGACAAACTGGAAGCTTATTTTTGCTTGCTTTCTGTTTATTATGCTCTCAATCTTGGCTCCCGTCGCACTTTCCAAAATAACAATTACAAATAATCTAGTTTCTAAGTTAACAGCTACGTTTGCATCTCTTATTCCAGCTATTATCACAGCACAAAGTTTATTAAAAACACTGCGAAATTGGTATGAACTTCTTGAAAATAGCTTTGATAGATACCGAAAAAGGTTAGAGGAACTGAGAGAAGAAAAACTTAAAGAAAAACTGAATAATCCCAAAATAAAGCAAGCTGAAGAAAGGATTAGGCAACTCAAAATTCAAGTTGAAGGACAACGCCAACGTTTAACTGCTATTCAAGATTTGTCATTTGGTGATTTTGTTAATGCCCAATTGGAGAAGGGATTATATGGTAAGCGGTTGGGGTTGATGCAGCAAGTGAAAAGTGATTTAGCAAATCTATCTCAACAACTATCACTACCACCTAAAACAAATTGTGAAAGATATACTAAAAAAGTAGAAAAACTAAAACCTATTTTTCCTAGAGGCCCAGCGCGGGTTGTACTTTATATTGATGACCTAGACCGCTGTCCACCAAAACGAGTAGTAGAGGTGCTGGAAGCAGTACAACTTCTAGTAAAAACACCTTTGTTCGTTGCAGTATTGGCAATAGATGTCCGCTATATTACAAGAGCTTTAGAGAAAGTTTACGCGGGTATTTTAAACCGAAATGGCGAACCTTCGGGTATGCACTACATTGAAAAAATTATTCAGATTCCTTATCAAGTAAAACCTATAGAATCATCAGCTTTAGCAGGTTATTTACGTGAGCAGATGCAAATAGATTTTGAAGGTGAAATTCTAGGTAATCAGGTCGAGACTTGGGAAAATGAATCACCATATTATAACAGTTGGGGTAATGAAAACTCTAGAGTGGTAAATGTCCAACTTCCAAACATAGTAAACCCATTTATTCAAGAGTATGAGTCAGAAGCATTACCACCACAGGCAATTAAATTTTCCCAAGCAGAGTTTGATATCGTACTAAAATGTTGTAAGTATATTGATTTGTCACCCAGAAGTCTTAAGCGACTGGTGAATGTTTATAAGCTAATAAAAATTATCTGGTTTCGCTCTAATCAACAGATACAAGCAGAGCAAAATCAGGATTTAATTACCCTGGTTATCTCATTCCTTGCAATGTCAGGTAGATATCCAGACATAATGCGTAGTGTTTTTTGCGAACTCAAGATCCACATAGAAGAACTAGAGACACAAAAGGAACAAAAAGCAAATACAACGTTTCAAGATTTCTTTACCAAATATTTAGATAATTATCTTTCCTCATACCAGAATAACTATTTGCGGCAAGAATATAAAAGGTTTCGTGATGATATGAATATACTACTAATACCAGTTAACCTAACGCTAAACCAGTCGGTATTGGAAACATTTAATATTATACGTTCATTCTGTTTTATTGGTGATATTGGCTATGATCCGCGTGATTTTATTTCAACTGCTGCATCTAATCACGAGTAAAACTCTATTTTCTTAGTAGTTGATAAACTTTTTGAAAGTCATGATTCAGAATAACTTTACCGAAACACTGCTGAGTAAGCAGCTAGAGTGTTGAGTAAAATCTCATTTAATGAGGTTAAATATTTTTTTACAGGAGTACGATAAATAATCATGCACAACCCATCGCTACAGTCGGGTTAGTGCGGGATTAAGTGGAGGTTCAGTAGTGTTTGAAATTAACAGGCGGCGCAGAAACCCCAGGTGGAACATCACCGAAGACTTTGCTGGGTACATGTTCATGATGCCCACTATCCTAGTTTTAGCGACTTTTGTAGTCTTACCCATTCTCTTAGCCGTTTTTCTTTCCTTGCAAAAAGTTCAACTCCTTGGCGGTATTGAGTACGAGTTCATCGGTTTTCGGAACTTCACGCGATTAGCTGAAGATGAAAGAGTTGGGATTGCTTTGAGAAACACAGCAGAATATGTCGCCATTGTTGTGCCAGTTCAAACTGTCCTAGCTTTAATTCTGGCAGTAACTCTAAATTCAGGGATTCGCGGTAAAAACTGGTGGCGTATCCTCTACTTTTTGCCTACAGTCACTTCTTCAGCAGTGCTGACGCTCATCTTCATGTGGATTTATAACACTGATGGGCTACTAAACGATTTTCTCGCTTTTGCAGGGCTACCCACTTATAACTGGTTGGGTAATCCAGAAGTTGCGCTCAAAGGGATTATGATCATGAACATTTGGTCAACTGCGCCCTTTTTCATGGTGATTTATCTAGCGGCGTTGCAGGATATACCCCAAACACTTTATGAGGCGGCGGAACTTGATGGTGCTAATGGGTGGCAGCAATTTGTCTACATTACTCTTCCCTTACTGAAACCTATAACCTTCTTTGTGGTAGCAGTGGGGGTAATTGGCACTTTTCAACTTTTTGACCAGTCTTACATCTTTTCTGGTGGTACTGGTGGGCCAAACAACGCTACTTTAACTGTGGTGCTGCTAATTTACCAAGCTGTGTTTCGGAATTTACAAATGGGATATGCAGCTGCGATCGCATTTTTATTAGCAGCAGTGATCATTACCATCACTTTAATTCAGCGACGACTTTTTGGAGGTGAACGGATTTGACTAACATCTCTGGCTTATCCTGGCTCAAAGTCTTGTTATACGTCTTGCTGATACTCTATGCGATCATTACTTTAATTCCTTTTCTCTGGGCAATTTCAGCATCATTTAAGCCGCTATCAGAGATTGTCAGTGGTGAATCCAACTTTCTCCCCAAGAATTTTACTTTTGACAACTACAGGCAAATCTTTCTCCAAGAACCGCTATTTTGGCGCTGGTTGTTCAACAGTGTAGTGATTGCCATCAGCGTCACGCTTTTAAATTTGTTGTTAAATTCAATGGCTGGTTATGCCTTGGCAAGACTGCGTTTTGTGGGTAAGCGCTTTTGGTTCTTCCTAATCTTGGCAATACTAGCAGTCCCAGCGCAAATCACCCTAATTCCCACATTTTTGATTTTAAAAGCGATCGGCTGGCTGAATTCTTACCAAGGCATGATTGTGCCCAGCATGGTTAATGCCACTTTTATCTTCATGATGCGGCAGTTTTTCGTTAATTTTCCTAAAGAACTAGAAGAAGCAGCTCAACTCGATGGCTTAAATACTTTTGGAATTTTCCGGCATATTGTCTTACCTTTAGCAAAACCAGCATTAGCAGCACAGGCAGTTTTTGTGTTCATGGGCAGTTGGAATAATTTTTTACTGCCTATAGTTATCCTATTTGACCCAGAAATGTTTACCCTTCCTTTGGGGCTGAACACCTTCAAAGGTCAATATATCAGCTATTGGAATTACATTATGGCGGCTTCTATGGTCTTCACTCTGCCAGCTTTAGGCATTTACGCTTTTTTTAATCGTTACTTTATTCAAAGCGTCACCTTTACCGGAGGAAAAGGTTAAACCAATTCGCAATGATGCTCCTACGGACGCTCGTTCCGACGTTCGTTCCTCACTAACGCTGCGCTATCGCTACCGCTTCGCTAACGCTAACGCAATTACGTCTTGTAACGGGGATTTTACCTAAACACAAAACGATAATAAAGTCATCACTACTTGGTAAGATTATACAAAGTTGAATTTTATAACCATCGCAGTATATACAAGAGTTCTCACGGAGTAGTTTAATATTCAATGTTTTCTTGTCTAAACTCTGAGAAATAATCTTTAAACAAATAAAATCTATCTTAAGATATTAATTATTCGTACAAAAGATAGTTGTTGGCAATATATATATTGTGAGAAAAAACATACTAATCATCTACTTTGCCTAACAGAAAGGAGGCAGAATTTGTCAGACAACTATTTGGATGACTATAGACTTTCAAAAGGTGAAGCAGAAAATAGCTTTAATTACTGCTCAGATTGAGGAAGTGCTAATTAAGTACCATACTCTAGATTAAATCTCCAAATTGAAAGGCGAGAAAAACTAATTCGGGTAATATGTTGATATTCAATATATTGCTTGTGACTGGCTGATACAACTGCTACTAGCACAGACTGTTTATTACAGCCATAAAGCTCAAAATTAAAGGCTTTTGACTTTTAACTTTAGCCTTGCGGTTCTGGCCTGTCTCTTGGCTTATTCCAGATAAAAGTATTGTAACGATGATGACGCACTCTCCAAAATCAGAAAATAACCAGAAACCACCTAATCGTCGTTTATGGCTCCTCCTCTTAGGACGTACCAGTTTGGCTCTCGGTGTAGTTTTCCTGGTTGGAATTGCAGTTGGTGCTTGGTGGGCTAGAAGCTATATATATAAAGATTTAGCGCCATTAGTACAGCAAAATCTCGAACAATTGCTTGGGCGACCAGTAAAAGTAGGGAAGGTTGAACGTTTTTCAATAAATAGTCTAAGATTTAGCTCTCTATCAATACCAGCAACTTCCACCGATCCAGATCAGGTAGTAGCAAAAGCCTTAGATGTGCAATTCTCGCCCTTACAACTCATCCTTACCCGAAAATTAGCATTAAATGTCACGTTAATTCAACCCAATGTTTACATCCAACAGGATCAGGATGGTCGTTGGGTTACAGCCCAAGTCAAGGCTGGGGAAGGAAAAGGTGCTATTCAAACTGACTTAGAGACACTTCAAATTCAAGATGGAAATGTAGAGTTATCGCCAGCTTCCGGGGCAACTAGACCGAAAGGGTCAGTAATATTAAATCAATTTGGTGGTATTGCCCGATTTTTTGATCAAAATCAACGAATTGATTATGACATTAATGGTCAACTTGCTAGGGGAGGCGCAGTTAAAATCTCTGGCGAAACACAAACAAAAGCTCAACAAACTAACCTCAAGCTGCAAGCACAAACTATACAAGCATCTGATATAAGTCGATTAATTGAGTTGCCAATTGCCTTGCAAGCAGGGCGAATAGAAGCTGACTTAGGAGTTCAAATTCCACCGAAACTGTCAGAAACAGCCGTTACAGGAACAGCTACAGCTAATCAAATCGTTGCTAAAATTCCTAAGATTCCTCAGCAAGTTTCTAATTTTAATGGCAGATTTCTATTTCAAGGTCAGACAGTTTCTTTAGAAAATCTGAATACGAACTTTGGCAAAGTTCCTATTGTGGCTAATGGAACAATTAATACCCAAACAGGTTTTAATCTCTCTGCTCAAATAAAACCAGTTAGCGCAAAAAATATTTTAGATACGCTGAATGTAAAATCGTCAGTCCCAGCTAGTGGCGAAATTCAAGCAAATATTAAGGTAGGCGGCGCACTACAGAAACCAGTCGTTAACGGTACATTAAGCAACACAAAACCTATTCAAATTGACCGCCTTCTCTTCACAGCCGTCAATACTGACTTCCGATTGAATGCATCTCAAACTGCTTCTCAAATTGCTGTCTCCAATCTGAAAATAGTCCCCGCAGCAGGTGGTCAAATCACAGGAGGCGGTCAAGCAAATATCGGAGCCAAAGATAATGTAATCTTTAATGCTCAAGTTGATGGTGTATCTGGGGATATACTAGCGCGTAACTATGGCGTTGCTCTACCGATCGCAGTTGGCAATATTTCAGCAAAAGCAGAAGTTACTGGTTCACTTGGCAAACAACCATTGAAACTTGATGTTTCCAGTGTTCAAGTAACGCCGCCAACCGGGGGGAAAATTACCGCCAGTGGTCAAGTTCAACTAGCGCCTCAAGGTCAAGTCGCTTTAGGTATTCAAGCTCAAGGTTTACCAGGAAATGCGATCGCTCAAGGTTACGGTATCTCAACCCCGCTTAATGTTGGTGGTATATCTGCTAACGCCAAAGTTACTGGTTCTCTAGGTAGCCCATTAAACGTAAATGTTGCTAGCGTTCAAGCAAATCCAGAGGTGGGAGGACAAGTCACAGCTAGCGGTCGACTTCAGCTTGCACCCCAAGGTAGGGTGGCGTTGAATGTCCAAGCACAAAATTTACCAGGAGATGCGATCGCAAAAGCATACAACTCTTCACCCTCCATCACCATTGGGAATGTATCAGCAAATGCTAATATTTCTGGTACTTTAAATAATCTGCAAACAGTAGCGCGGGTGCAAGCACCGAAAGCTACCTATCCCACTAGCGGACGAGTTGTTGTTACCAAACAAGGACAGAGTATCGTTTTCCCCGATGCTGTCGTGAACGTCGCAGGTGGGACAATCAGAGCTAGTGGTCAACTTGCACAAGAACGCTGGCAAGGAGTTGTCAACGCTTCCCAAATTCAACTCAATCGGTTCTCACCACAACTACGAGGACGACTTAATAGCAATATTCAGTTAGCAGGCACAACAAAATCTTTTCAGCTTGCAGATATTCGCGCTGGTGGACAAATCAGCCTTCCCCAAGGAGTAGCGCAGCTGGCAAAACCACTGACTGCACAATTTCAGTGGAATGGACAGCAGATTATCGTTGAGAATGCAGGTACCCAAGGAGTGACTGCTAATGGTGCGATCGCTATTCAGTCTCCACCAAATGGCGCACCCCAGATTGCCGGATTTAATTTAAATGTATTGGCGCAGAATTTCAACTTAAAAAATACAGGCTTTCAAGTTCCTGGAGACGTAGCATTAGCGGGGTTACTTGATTTTAATGGGCAAGTTACAGGTACCCCAGATGTACCGCAAGCTAATGGTAATATCCGGCTGCGGAATTTCAATGTAAGTAACTTGAAGTTTGACCCACTTTTAACTGGAAAAGTGAATTTTCAAGGCGGACAAGGGGCAAGTCTGCGATTAGCCGGGAAGCAAGATAGGATTGCCCTTAACTTAGGTGCAGATTATCGTCCGACTTCATTTTTAGTCAAGCGAGATGATGCAGTTACCACAGGTAGAACTGAGGGAGAGAACTTAATCATCAACGCTCAACAGTTTCCTATAGCTTTGGTTGGGGGTTTTTTACCGAACAATCAATTGAAACCTTTGGCGGGGCAACTATCGGGGAATTTAGTTGTTAATCTGAATAATTATGCCATTGCGGGAGACGTTGCGATCGTAGGGCCTCGTGTTGCCAGAGTTGCAGCAGACGAATTTCGCGGCAGCATCAATTATGCTGATGGTACTGCTAGCTTGACTAATGGTCAATTGCGGATTGCAGATAGCAACATCGCCCTGAGTGGAAATGTAAAAACAGGGAATGACCCGCAATTTCAATTCCAAGCTAATTTAGACCAAGCTAGAGTTGAAAGACTTTTACAAGCGTTTAATATCTTTGATTTTAAAGACCTTAATACCGGGTTGCAGCCTCCGAAGTTGGCTGGAGCAGAAGTACTTGATACCCAGCCTGTCAGTTTGCCCAATGCAGACTTGAAAACACAGTTAGCGTATTTCTCAAATATTGCAACATCCGTAGCAAAACAGCAGCAACAGGAAGCCAAAAAAGACGTATCTTTACCCACCCTTGCAGAATTAACGGGTGTTTTGAGCGGAGGAATTACAGCTAATGGCTCTTTAAAATCTGGGTTAAATGTCGGCTTTAATTTCCAAGGTGCTAATTGGCAATGGGGTGAATACTCCATTAATCAAGTCGTTGCTCAAGGCAATTTTGCTGATGGTGTTGTCACACTTTCGCCGTTGAGTGTTGGGATAAATCAAGGACTGGTGGCTTTTACCGGACAGTTAGGAACTGAGCAACTATCTGGAAAGTTGAATGTAGCAAGTCTACCTCTATCGCTTTTACAACCTTTTATAGAAAAATACCCGATAGATATAACTGGTAATGTCAATGCTGATGCGACCTTGGGAGGTAGTGTACAAGATCCGAGAGTTCAAGGGAAAGTGGCACTAGCTAATGCGACTCTCAACAAGCAACCTGTGCAAACAGGACAAGTAAACTTTGACTACAACAATGCTCGCTTAAATTTTGACAGTACCTTGTTAGTAACTGGAACCCAACCAGTTGCAATTACAGGTAGCATACCTGCTGCTTTGCCTTTTGCCAAAGTGCAACCAGATAGCAATCAAATCAGCATCAACGCCAGCGTAAATAATGAAGGATTGGCACTGTTAAATGTGTTTACCAACAATCAAGTCGCTTGGGTAGATGGTCAAGGACAAGTAGATTTAAACGTTCGGGGTACTTTAAACGAACCAATTATTAACGGAAATGCCACACTTAATAATGCAACTTTTCGAGCTGAAGCCTTATCTGAACCCCTAACGAATGTCACCGGGACAGCGCAATTTAATGGCAATACAGTAAATGTCCAAGGTATTCAAGGCACTTACAATAAAGGTCAAATAAATGCATCAGGTATCCTACCAATTCTTGAGCCTCAGCAAGCCCTAACGAATCCCCTGACAGTATCAATAGCAGACAAACTCAATTTTAAGCTTCCGGGACTGTATCAAGGCGGTGTAGGCGGCGATGTTGTAATTCGCGGAACAGCACTAAAACCTGTAATTGGTGGAGATATTCAGCTAAGTGATGGTCAGGTAATTATTGGAAATACTACTGCTAAGACAAAATCAGCAGCTACAGCTCAAACTAACGCTAACACCATAAATAGAGAAGAGGTTAAAGTTAATCTCCCACCTACAGCAGAGAATAATGCTGCTAGTAATCTCACACCTACAGCAGAGAGTAATGCTACCTCAGTGACTACAGCAGATACTAAGGCTAGTGCAGTAACTCCACCCAATTTACCTGTACAGTTTGCAGATTTAAGGTTAAATTTAGATAAAAATATTCGTGTTACCACTCAGTCACCATTCGACTTTATACCAGGAGGAGCCGCATTCAGTCAGCCGCTATTGAGCTTTGACGCCAAAGGTGACTTGACGATTAATGGTACATTAGCCAAGCCCCTTCCTGAAGGAGTGATTCGTTTGACAGGAGGACGAATCAGCTTATTTTCCACTGAGTTTACCTTGGCGAAAGGCTACGAACAAACTGCGCGGTTTAGTCCAAGTCAAGGACTTGACCCTACTTTGGATGTCCGACTTACCGCAATTGTACCGGAAACATCAGCAAGGAACAGTCAAACTTTGGAATCACCATTGTCTGCTGAAGTTAGCGATGTTTCTGCTAGTAACTTCGGGACTTTACGTACCGTTACCGTTCAAGCCAGGGTCAACGGCCCAGCTAGTAAATTGGGTGACAATCTAGAGTTGACGAGTGAACCTAGCCGTAGTAAAGGAGAAATAGTTGCTTTATTGGGTGGCTCGATTCTCAATTCTTTTGGTCAAAAAGCAGATGCAGGCCAAGGGCTGACTAATTTTGCTAGTTCTACTATTTTAGGTGGTTTGCAAGGAACTATTACTGCGATCGGACAGGCTGTTGGTTTCAGCGAATTTCGGATATTTCCCACCCCAACCACTAGTAATGAAAAAACAACAGCTTCAGTTCTGAATTTATCAGCAGAGGGTGTCTTTGACATCAATAGAAATTTCTCTGCCTCTTTATCACGGCCTTTATCTACAGATGAGTCTTTCCGTTATAACGTGCTTTATCGACTCAATGATGAAATTTTGATGCGAGGCTCAACTAATTTAGGAGATGAAAATCAATTCTTTGTTGAGTATGAAACTAGATTTTAGATAAATACAGTTCAACTTTCGTAGTGCCGGGGTAAACTGAACGTGCAGCCGGAATTCCCAAACTTGCAGCACAACGACGGATCGCTAAATCATTCATAATTACTTCCGTTCCAGAGTCAACAAGTCTAATTTTGAGAATAATTATTGCCATCTTCTAGGTTGTTCTTTGTTGGGGTATGTTGTCAAACACCCTTACGCGATGGCGAATTCAGTGAATACTCTTTTGGTAGTGATGACTGCATTTTAAGTTACTTTAATTCATAGATTCACAATCAACAAGAAGCCTATTTATTCCATCCATTATTATTGGAAATTTTTCTTCAGGTATGTTTAACTCCTGAAAACATTTATCTCTATACCTTTCTTTTTCAGTAAAATTAGTGATGGCTTTAACTAATGGCTTTTTTACTTCGTAGCTTTCTTCAGCTTTAGCGATCGCACATGCGGGTATTTCGTTATTTACACGCAATATTGCTAAGTCAATCAAATCTCTAGATTGTGTACTTGAATCGTTCCATCGGTCAGCATTAGCCATTAGTTTTGATGTAAATCTATCGCTTATACTTAAACAAGGAATTTTTGTCCATTCCGGATAAACAGGAGGATCTAAAGTAAAAATACCATTGGCTACAATTTCTACTTTAATAGTTGTTTCATTGACTACAGCAGCGAAACGAACACCATATTGATTTATTGTAGCGTCACCTAATTCGATATCTGTTGTACTTTGAAATAATGCTACAATTCCTTTATCGTAAATCAAATTTCTTAAATATCTGTAATTTTCAGTTCCATAAGGGAAGAGAAAATCAATATCTTTACTTAGCCTGTATTCATCATACTCTAATGTCAAGAGTGTACCACCGCCAAAGTATGCAGAAGCTTTTTTGAAAACTTCTGGATTGAAAGTATTAAGGATTTTAAGTATATTATTGTGATGAGCGAGATGAAACATTTCAAAATCCGGTAATATCCAAGAGTTATACTTTTTTGCTAAATAATGAATAAAATCCTTTTCTTCTGGTTTTAAATTGTTGAAAGTAGTTTTATGATGCCAATTGCGTTGATACAATTGAACAATTTCTTTCTCACTCATTTGATATACATTTTTTAGTTGCCAACCAATAGACTCTAGAAATGGTAGCTTTTTAGGATTGAGCATAAAATTAATAGATATATTCTTAATATAAACCTAATATACTGTTGCAGGCTTTGTTGAGGGTTTCCATTGCCTTAATTCTCGATTCAGAATATTTATTCAATGTCCTTCTGGCAATATAGACCTTTAGCGATGCCGATAGCGAGTTTTGCCTAGGGCACGCTCTTACGCTCGAGCGTCATAGCCCGTCGTAGACATTGCTATTCAAGTATCATTAGGAAAATCTTTGTATGGTTACAATATTACAAAGTGAAGTGCGGAATGTGGGGTAAAAGCATTCAACATAAAAAACCCTGCGATCGCGTGTGCTTGCGATCGTAGGGCTGGAGCTTATGAGGTGTCGCATTATGAAATCTTTTAGATTGTATGTAAAGATTTGAAACGGATTAAACAACTGTAGAAGGATATCTCGGTAATGCTGGGGTTATAGTTTGAAAATAGATTATGGAAACTAATTGTGCTTTCCAATACAAATGGTTAGTTTACACTATCAGAAAACTTAAATTTTAATCAGCTCAACCATGACCAAGAGAAACTTGCTTGGCAACGAAATTTTCACGTTAGACAATATTCTTTCACCAAAAGAATGTGCTGAGTATATTACGTTAACCGAAAACATTGGTTATACAGATGCTCCTATTAATACCATTCGAGGTTTTGAAATACGTCCTGACATTCGCAATAATCAGCGTGTAATTTTAGATGACCAAGAACGGGCTTTTGATTTATGGCAGCGTGTATCAAGTTATATACCCAGTACTATTGGCAGATGGCAAGCCATTGGACTGAATGAGCGTTTTCGTTTCTATCGCTATGACCCAGGTCAGAGATTTGCGCTTCATCATGATGGTTCTTATCGGCGACCTAATGGTGAGGAAAGTCTATTGACTTTCATGATTTACCTTAATGAAGGTTTTGAAGGCGGTGATACCCTTTTTCATCTTTCTCGCCGATACTATGAAGATTTACCTAATATCGCTGTGATTCCAGCAACAGGTATGGTTTTGTGTTTTGTCCATGACCTAGTACATGAAGGCGCTCCTATTATCCAAGGACGAAAGTACGTTTTACGCTCAGATATTATGTACCGTCAATTGAAATATTTTTAGATTTTTTCAGAGAAAGAACCACTGCCACCATACTGAACTTTAATTAACTCAGCAAATATATTATTTGCAATGGGTTAAGTGAACAAGTTTGTAGTAAGGACTTTAGTCCTAGATTTTTAAGCACTGAAGTGCTTACTACGAACCCAACAAAATTAATGAGACAGACCAATATTGATAGCAAAATTAGAGGTGTAACCAGCCCTAGCCTATCACTGATGATTTGGATGTTCATGATTTGTGGTAACAGATGATGCTGTTACCGCACTTTCTTCTTTGGCTTGCATTTCTAGCAATTGGGGAATCGTCACAAATCGATAGCCCTGCGCCTTCAAACCTGCGATCATCTCTGGTAAAGCCTTGACAGATTTGGAACGATTACCGCCTCCATCATGCAACAGTACAATTGCACCTGGTTTTGCCTGTTTCAGCACATTTTTGACCAGCATTGGCACTTGAGGCGAACGACGTTCAGCGTCTCCCGACTGTTCTGACCACATCATGACAGCGTACTTCTCGTTTTTGGCGTATTGGGCTAGTCCATTATTCAGAAAGCCGCCGGGGGGACGAAATAGAGTCGTTTTCTCTCCTGTCGTCTTGTAGATGATGTCTGCTGTACGATCAATTTCACTAGATGCTGTGGCTCCATCCATTTGAAAATACCAATGATGCCATGTATGATTACCAATTACATGACCATCAGCAGCGACTTGCTTGGCAACTTGGGGAAAATATTTCACCATTTGCCCAACCATGAAGAATGTCGCCTTAATATTATTTTTCTTCAAAATTTCTAAAATCTGTGCCGTATTTTTGGGGCTAGGGCCATCATCAAAAGTCAAAGCTATGACTTTCTCATTTGCTTTTAGTTTCGCTTGATAAATGATTGTTCCCTCAAAAGGCTTTGGCACTTCATTTATCTGGACTGTGGCTGGGGTGGGAGACTGAGCAGATGCACCCATTGCCCTATCTAAACTCGTTTTAGCAGTCTCGCTTTTTGGCTTTTGAACTCCCAATAGTTGGTCAAGTCTAGTTATGCCTACAAGCAGACTAATACTTACACTACTTACACCAACAGCCAATATAATAGTTAGTACCTTTAGTAACAGCGATAATTTCCGATTAGACACATTAAATCTCCTTAAATATTAGTCATTAGTTATTGGTCATTGGTCATTAGTCAAGAGTTACTCTCCCCTGCTTTTTCTGCTCCCCCCACTTTTTATTCCCTAATTCCCTGTTACACCACTCGTACTCGATTTTAAATTAATATATATCTTGCTAAAACAATAAAATAGCTTGAGACATCCCAGCTAAAGCTAAAGAAAGTCTCAATTTAATTTGCACTAATTGACCGCCTACGTACCAAAGTAACACTAGTAACCTAGATACAATAATACCTAGTGGATTTAATTGACCAATAAAGGCAGTATAACCGTAACCAAGAGAAATGCTAGTCCGTAAGTTAACAAAAGAGGCTAAAACTTTGCATACACCAGCTAAGGGACTGATAAATAAACAAACATCCCATTGCTTTTAGGGCAGGGGAGCAGGGAGCAGGAAGCGTCCTTATATCTGCTCCTAAATTGTGCTGTAAAATGTGTCAGATGAAGCGAAAATTACAACAATATTTTTGGCGTTGTGCCTTAGTTGTGTTTCTGGCATTAGCTGGATGTGGATGGAGTATGCAGTCAGCACAAGCACTGCTGCGTCAACACCATGATTCTCCTGGTGTCTTACACTACCACTCCCAAGTATCTATCAAAGATGAAAAAGGATATGCTTGGCAAGTCCTACTGTTCAAACAAAATTACAATAGTCCGGTAAAAGAGTTGCGATTGCGCTTGGTTGCTTTTCCGGGTGTTGTTGAAATTGCTCACCCCCAACCATTGTTGATTGAGACAACAGCAGGAAGATTGCTGAATGCATCGGATGCATATACTCTAAATGCACCCGTCCTTAATGTAGGCGAATATAACTTAACTGATATCTTACCAAAACTGCCAACAACTGATGCGCTCAAACTCTATGTGCCGCTTTCTAATGGACAGCAATTGGTTCTCAATATATCTAATACTGTAGTCACTGAGTGGCAATGGCTAGTTACAGAAATTGATTGACTTTATCCACCAATGCTAAAGTTTAATCAAAAGCATTCAACATAAAAATAAACCAATGATGATGTGGGGTATGATAACTGCCTTCAAGCCAGAAATCCCAGTCTTCATACACTGATAGCTTCCCACATCACACGTAACACTTGTAATATTAGTCTTGAGATTCCTCAGAAGTAGGTTCCGATTCGGCTTCAAGTTCTTCTGTTTGGACTTTGACTGGAGGTTTAACAGGTTTTGGCCCGCGTGCTAGGGCAGGATTTCCCTGCTGCCTGTTTTCTTCTCCATAAGATGCTTTTTTCCCCTTGTCGGATGAGCGGTTACGGCTCGGTTTTGAGCTTTTGGGGTTGGATTCAATAGAAGGTATAGAATCCGTATTTTCGGAATTGTTGTCAGTGCTCGCTTGGGCCTGACGTTCCGATTTCTTAATTGGGCGTTCTACCATTGTTGATTTTTGTAAATTTATCTGTATAGTACATCGGTTTTGTGAATATAAAACGTGCTTTTTTAGGCAAAACCTACGCAGTATTGGGTGCGTTGTAAATAATGTAACGCACCCTAAAACTAATCAACAAAATCAGGTCGTGCCTTTCCTGTTGATTTCAACTTTTGCTCTAAAGCTGCCCAATTTTCTTGCTCAATTAAGTTAGTCAACTCATCGAGATTATGACGATACTGTTGCAACGATCGCAGCAATGCCTGACGATTATACCGGGCCATCATCACACCCAACTCTGGATTCCCACCACCCACACGGCTGGTATCCCGAAAACCTGAACTTGCTAACTTTTGGGCTAATTCCAAAACATCGGGGTCAGTTTCACTCAAACAAGCAGCAATCAACGAAGAACTGACCATTACAGGTAAATGAGAAATCCAACTAACAGCGCGGTCATGTTGCTCAGGTTGACAATAGTAAATTTTAGCCCCAAGCGATCGCACAATTTCTTCCACAATCGTAATTGCACTAGTTTTGCTTGTAGCTATTGGTGTTAGTACATAAGGTTTATCAACAAATAAATCTCGTTGTGCAGCTTCTATGCCACTGTCTGTCCTTCCCGCCATTGGATGACCGCCGATAAAATTATCCCAAAGGGGAGAAATTGCCTTGACTATCCGTGCTTTCGCTGAACCCACATCAGTTACAACGCAAGAAGCAGACAAATGAGCGATCATTTCCTTAAATTGGGGCACAATAAGCCCTAGAGGTGTACAAATAAATACAACCTCTGCGGCTGCCAATAGGCTCAGATCAACGGATGCTTGATCAACACTGCCGAGAGCAACTGCCTTTTGACAAGTGGATTCACGGCGACTAACTCCTAAGATATGATGTCCTTGCGATCGCAAATCAAAACCCAAAGATCCGCCTATCAATCCCAGTCCTAAAATCCCAATATTCATTTTTGATTTTGACATTTCGTTTTTTATGATACCAACTATTAAAGTTGGCATCCAAGGGGTAGCATCAATGACTGTAGAGGAATTACTGGAACAATACGCGGCAGGAGTCTTAAACTTTAATGGTGTTGACCTCTCGGAAGCTAACCTGAGTGGGGCGAAACTCAGTAGCGTAAATCTTAGCGATGCCAATTTGAGTATAGTCAACCTGAGCGGCGCGAATCTGAGTGAAGCTAACTTGAGCAATGCCAAGCTAAATGTAGCAAGACTCAGTGGCGCAAATTTATCTAGCGCCATCTTAAATAATGCCAGTCTCAACGTCGCTAATCTGATTCGAGCGGATCTTAGTCGTGCTCAACTTAAAGGAACCTCATTGATCCGCGCCGAATTAGTTCGTGCTGATCTCAGTCGCGCCGATCTGTTGGAGGCTAATCTCACTAGTGCCGATCTGCGAGAGGCGACACTCCGTCTAGCTAATCTCCGTCACGCTAACTTGAGTGAAGCCCTATTAAAAGGCGCTTCCTTGACGGGAGCCAACTTGGAGATGGCTAACTTAAATGCCAGTGATCTTAGTCGTTGTGACATTAGCGGCGCAAATTTGCGAGATGCCGAACTCAGACAAGCGAATCTCAGACATACTAACTTGAGCGGATCAGATTTGAGCGGGGCGAACCTCCGATGGGCAGATTTAAGCGGTGCAAATCTCCGGTGGGCAGATTTGAGCGGCGCAAAATTGAGCGGGGCTACTTTAATTGGCGCAGATTTAAGCAATGCCAATTTAACGAATACAATTTTCATCCACGCCGATTTAACTCAGGCAAAATTAATCAGGGCAGAATGGATTGGTGCTGACTTAACAGGATCAACTTTAACTGGGGCAAAGCTTTATGCTACCTCTAGGTTTGGTTTAAAAACCGAAAGCATGATTTGTGAATGGGTTGATCTTAGCCCGGCAGGCGATCGCTCCATTATCCAAAACTTCCATTCCCAAGATTCACGAGATTTTTTTAACGAAACACCGCCAACAATCCGAATTATTGTTGATGCAGCCATAGAACACGAAGCCAATTTTGCTCTTGCTGGCGCTTATTATCAAATTGCTCAGGAATACCGGGCGCTGAAACAACCCCCAAGCATGGAAAGTGGGCCTCGTCGAACTGTTTTTACATTTCATGTAGATAGGGACGAAGCATTATTCCCCACTGCTTACATTGCGATTCTTCCCTTTCTAGATGCGGTATCTACCCAAAAGAATATTTCCAGGATGGTAGAAATGATTAACAATGAAATTATTGCAAACCAAAATTTAAAATCGCTAAAATCACCCCATATCGTAAAAGAATTAAATATTCTTGTAGAGCAAGCGATGAGTCAGGCTACAACAATTAAACAGATGAAAAAAAATCTCGAAGTAGCTGCGAAGTTAAATTTTTGTAAAGCACCAACCCAAATAGTTTTAACCAATTCTAGCGCCCAGACTTTAATTGCTCAGGACAATCCCCAGTTTGGAAAAAGATTTATTAATCGCTCTGTTCTGAATGCTTCAGCTTATAATGATACATCTAATGAAGCAACAAAATATATATTGCCTTCGTTAAATATGGTTATAGATTTTGTCAAAGGATTTCACTATATTGCTCATTAATTATTAAACTTATAAGTAATGAGAAAATAAAATTTGGAGGAAAGAATGCGCGATACCTTTAATAAAATGATCGGTCGAACTCGCTATGTAGTCTTACGCCTATTTCTGCACTTAGGGGGAGGCGAGGTAGCCCCAATTTTAGGAGTATTAAATAGTGTTGGACGAGATGCGATCGATGCCGATGGCGATTTAGAAGTTTTGGGAGAAGGATTGGTAGAAATTAGCCAAACCCTACTCCAATACGATGAATATTGGCTTTCTGCTGCTAACGAAGGTGACGTATTTTTTGATGAAGGTGAGGCAGGAGATTACGTGAATGAATTATTTACTGACTCTGCCCAAAGATATCTCAGTGAACCAAGTTACAGTTCTGATAGATCAAATGAACCTTTATCTATACCTGTAACCCAGAATATCATTGTGATGATTACAGCAGCTTATGAAGGAGAAGTACCAGAGTTGGAAACTGATCTTTCTAATATTCAAGCACTCAAGGAAGGCTTGAAAGCATTGATAAATTTGCATTATAAACATAAATTCCAAGCAATCCAAGTACATTTTTCGCCAGCACAGTTAGGCGATGAACTCACTAGCGACCAATTGTTGCAATATTACCCAGAATTGATTCCTTTATAATATGTTGGGTAGTCCGTACTTACTACTCGCATCGATAAATTGTTAAGCTCAGAGATAGGACAATAATCCAATGATCATGACCATAGTACGTAAATTTACAGCCGTTTTTTTAGCTCTGAGTTTGTGTATGACAACTGTTGCTTGTGGTGGAGGAAACGAAGCTAATCCCCCAGGTAGGAACGTTAGTCAAACCTCTACTAACACAAAGCTGAGTGACGGAGAGTATCAAATACAACAAGCTACTTATGACGATGCAACTGGTGAATACAGCTTGTTTTTACTTAACAATAATCCCCCAACCTTTGCAACCGAAAATTTGCAAATGGCACGGTTAACTGATGATGAAATCAAACAAGGTAAAAAAACCTATCTAAAGGTAGATAAAGGCCAACCAATTTTATATTTGACAGAAGACTTTAAAATTGAGTATGTCCACAACGTTACCGAGAATAAAACCAATCCTCAAACAGGACAGCAAGAGACAGTTGTAGTCCGTCGAGAAAATAGCTTCTGGGCACCATTTGCTGGATCTGTAGCTGGTAGCTTGGCTGGTCAGGCAATTGGTAGTATGTTGTTTAGACCTCAATATTATGTACCGCCTGTCTATCAATCAGGTCGAGGATTAACTGGCTTCGGTGGATATGGCGGAAGTTATGGCCAAGCAGTTGAAAGCTACCAAAGTCGCTATAATGCTCCACCCGCAGCTGTGAGAAATCGCACTGCATTCCGTAGTACGGGAACAATTAGAAGATCGTATCCGGGAAATTCAACTATACGTAACACACCGCGTAGCACTACAGGTAATAACCGTCCTTCTGGTTCTGGCTTCGGTGGTAGTACTTTACGACCTTCTGGCAGAGCCACTTCACCCAGACGCAATTCTGGTAGTAGTTTTGGTAGTGGGCGTAGTTCAGCACCCCGCCGCTCAACTGGTTTTGGTAGCAGACGCCGTTAAATAAATAGACTGCCTAAGAAGTAAAGGTAGTCTGGTGTATAAAGAAGTCGGAGAGTTGACCTATGAGCCTCCGGCTTCTCTTTATATATATACAATTTGTGAGGATTAATTATGACTTATTCGGTTAAATAATATGAAATGCTAAATACAAATATTGCTAAAAGAACAGGAACCATTTTATTAAAGTCTATTTGCTTTTTTTGAAGCATTTCCAAACAAGACATCGGAATCATTAGAGTCCAGAAGATAGTTGTTACCAAAAACATCACACCTGATAAAAATTTATCTTCTGGATTAGAAGTAGGATGACGTAAGGAAAATATTAACCAATTGCCTAGAAAATAGCATGTCATAAACAGGTAAACAATACTTAAAGTCAGTTGTATCTGATTCATTGTGAGTACTCCTGAAGTTATGTGAGCTTTAATATAGCCCAATCCAGATAAGACAGATACTCGTAAGTACACGGTAATGGCGTGTCCTTAACCAGTACCCATTTAAATGAAATATCCCTATCAATTTTCTCTTCCCCTGCCTCCCCTGCTCCCCCTGCCTCTTAGGGGAATTGTAATTATAAATTCTGTACCTTTATTAAGAGAGGAAATACATTCTAATGTTCCCTCATGTTTTTGAGTAATTATTTGGTAACTAATAGATAAGCCTAAGCCTGTGCCTTTCCCGACTGGTTTTGTGGTAAAAAAAGGGTCAAATAGTTGCTTTTGAATATTTTCCGGGATACCACAACCATTATCAGCAATAGAAATAACTACTAACTGCTGGTTAGGAATAAAACTAGTAGAAATGCAAATCTGGGGAATATTAGTAGTTTTTTCACCGACTATCGATTCTTCTAAAGCATCGATTGCATTTGCAAGAGTATTCATAAACACCTGATTGAGTTGTCCAGGGTAACATTCTACCAACGGTAAATTGCTGTATTCCTTGATGAGTTTAATCGCTGGATAATTAGCTGTAGCTTTGAGGCGATGCTCTAGGAGCATCAAGGTACTATCAATACCCTCGTGAATGTTTACCGTCTTCATCTCTGCCTGATCTAGGCGGGAAAAATTACGTAAAGATTGTACAATTTCTGTAATTCTTTCAGCACCAATTCTCATAGAAGTTAGTAACTTTGGTAGGTCTTCTATTAAGAAATCAATATCTATGGCTTGTGCTTGCTTTTGGATTTGGGCTACTGGGTTAGGATAGTATTGCTGGTATAGTTGCAGCAGTTCAAGTAAATCTTGGGTGTATTCATTGGCAGGGGTTAAATTACCATAGATAAAATTCACGGGGTTATTGATTTCGTGAGCTACACCTGCCACTAACTGCCCCAAACTAGACATTTTTTCACTCTGCACTAATTGAGATGCCAGCAGCCTTGCTTCTTGTTGTAATTGTGCTTGTGATTGTCGTAATCTTTCCTCTGCTTGTTTGCGTTTAGTAATGTCGTGGAGAATAACGACATATTCTTGAAAATCTTGATGCGGTCGGTCGGAAATAGAAATTTCCAAAGTTTGGACACCAGCTTTGTGGAACAGAGTGTGTTCACTTCGCTTTGTCCATTGCTCTGGATAGTCAGGAAATCCAAATATCCATTTGCTGAGGTGATTTCCTAGTAACTCAAATGGTTTGATATCAAAAATAGATTCAGTTGCTGGGTTTGCCTGCCTGATAGTACCCTGCTCATCCAAGACCAAAATACCATCCTGGGCAACAGTAAACAGGTGTTCGGCAGCTTCTCGTGCCTCTGTAATGGCTACTACTTGGGGTAAGGTTGTCCAACAGGCTATAGCTACTCCTATAAATGCAGCTGTCATCAACAACACAACGAATAGATTTTCATCTGTAGCCTTTGTCGCCGTGTTAAGGTTAGCACCAAATAACCAGCCCGTTGTGACTGCACTGCATATTAAGATAATTAGGATGCTTACCTGGAGTATAACAGAATCCTTAATAATTACCGAAGAGCGTGCGCGGTAATGTCGCCTCCACCAACTTAAATGAAAAGGCGGGAAGTTAACGTGGCGGATTAGCGCATCAATTCCGATAATCCCAATTGGAAACACTAGACCAATCAGAAAATTTATCCAACCCCAAGCAATCCCCCCCACCAATAAAACCACAATTTCTAACAGCAGAATGCCCAAGGATATTCGGGGAAACAAAACTTCTGGACGATTGCGCCCCAACCAAAGCCCTAAATGCAACAACATAAAGGAGGCAAACCAACCGATATTTCCCACTGCTACAATTTGGGTTACATTTGCCCAAATCAGATAAAGGGAGCAAAGCACCAAAGTTAAGCTCAGAGCAGGCACAAATACGCCCCGACGTGACACAGCAGAAAAGACTGGTGAGATATGGTTATCTAAGGCAAGTTGATACAAAATTCTAGGGCAATTAGAAACTACTGTTGCAGAACCTAACAGAGAAGCAGACACCAATAGAAAGGTGATGTTAATTGGCGCCCAGCTTCCCCAAAAGGGTTTAGAAGCCGCCACAAGATTCAAAAAAGCATTATCATCCAGACCTGGCGCTGTTGCTAACCGCATCATCACCCAAGACCCGCCGATAAAAATAAGTGGCATCATCCAAGCAGCAATATCCAGAAAGCGCAGCGTTTGCTTGGGATGACGGCTATCTGCGACAAAGGAAGAAGCCGTTTCACAACTGTAAGTAGCGTAGGAAACGAAAAAGAACCACTTTGCCCAATCCACAAAGCTCAAAGATGACCAACTGTTAGGAAAAAACCCAGGGCTAGCACTAGAGAAAGTTAACCAGCCAAGACCTTGTACACAAAAGGTAGTTAGTAGCCCAAAAGCTGGAATCGCAAAAAATAAATGCAAAATACTCAGCGCACGAGTACCACTAAACGCCACTACAAACGGCAGTAGCGTAAAGGCAATGTCTAAAAATAATTTAGGACAGGCAATGCCTAGTGATTCTAAATTCACTCTAATTAAATCAGTGAGAACGAGAGTATTAACTGATAAGTAAGAAACCCAGTTAAGAAGGTATCCAATAGCAGCATAGCGAGCTAGTCCAGGGTAGCGTTTGAGCAGATGGCTCACATAGTTGGGCGTTCCTCCTGCCACATTAATAGAATACATTCCTAAACGCTTGACCTGATAGTTAATCAGCATCCCGACAATTACAGCAGGTATCCAAACAAAAATAGCTTGTGAACCAAGAGCAGCATGAATTGCAGGAACTAATGCTACCCATGAAATATGAGCTGTCAAACCGAAGCCCCAGCTTTCAACAGCATTTAGGCTTCTAGTTAAGCGAGGGTATGAAGATTGACTTACAGATGTATTGTCTTGTTTGAGCATGATAGGCAATGCAAAGCTTTTTGGTTAACCTTATTAGCTAGAGTTTCCACCTCATAATTGTTCTGAAGGCAGACTTTTATTGAAGATGAATTATCCGCGAATCAATAATAAATTCCGGTTTATCTAAAGATTTATTTGATAAATAACTTTTTATAATTAGCGGATATAGGCTCTCATAAATATTTAGAAAAAAGTCAACTTTGCCAACAGCATCGTATGCTAATTCTACTCTGACTACTGGCGAATTACTTTACTCTTTACCTATTTTTGCCAAATCAAAATTTTCTGTAACAAGTTCTTCAACAAAATAATCTAGAAATTCAATGTAGTGATTTTGCATGATAATTGCATGTGCATAATCTCCTCTAGCTGCGAGTTGATACTTTTTCACCAGATTATCGGAGGGTTTATTGAAGACAACTGTATTTGAATAAGGGTTGAGAAATGGATTGAAGTCTCTTAACTTTAGTTGTGTATACAAATGCTCTGCTTTGGCTACACAATCAGCTACTTCTAATCCAAAGTTTGAACGCCTTTTGGAGATTTCATGCCATAAACAAAGTGAAGTATGGCCGTTGCGGCTACCTCCAATCGTCATATCCTGAGCGCCGATATACTCGATATCAGATGTGAGAGCTTCAACCAAATGTTTTTTAGTAATAATAATGCCACAAGGGAAAGGACTACCAATAAATTTATGTCCTGAGATTGACAGCGAACTGATAGGTCTGTTGAAATCAATCCAGTTCAAACGCAAGTAGGGAAGAAGCATTCCCCCTAAAGCGCCATCAACATGAATATAGAATTGGCTGACCTGTTTCATCTCCAAAACATTGAGAATCTGCTCAATATCGTCTATTGCCCCTGTAAAAGTAGTACCTAGATTAAGGCAAATAATCGCAGGCAGATTAGGTACAAGTTGCTTATAGAAATCACTATAGTCCATTTCTTCCGAAGGTGTTTGTACACCAATCTTGCGATACGGAACTCTAAAAAACCTAGCTGCTTTAGTCACAGAGTAATGTGAAGCATCTGATGCATACAAAATAGCATTAGGATAGTTTTCTCTCCCTAAGAGTATTCCGTATAAGTTACCTTCGGTTCCACTGGTAGTTACGTATCCCCACCAATCTTGAAGGTGGTATAAATTTGCAAAAAATTGCAACACCTCTTTTTCAAAATCTCGGGAATCAATTCGATAATGCGATTTAGTAAAGCAATCTCCTCCAAGGTTATTAATTGAGTATTTAAGAAAAGGTAATAAAAATGTATGATCGTGTTTTAAGTTATAGGGATACCCTAAATGAAACTCAGATGCTTCATTAAGAATTAGCTGATACTCAGAAAGAAAGTCAACATTCATTTTATTGTTCCAAATCTTGTTGTTAAGTAATTCTTTTAAACGCGTTCAAATAATCTAAAGTAGCTGTAGAACCACCAAGCGCATTTCTGCATCAGCAGCTTCTGTGCCAAAACCACCAGCTTGGACATTTACTTCTTGAAAGTTAACATTTACTTGTACATTTAATTACTGATACCAATTCTGTATGAAGATGCGCTCAACCATATTTAAGTACAAGGAAGAAAAACGAACCACAAAGGACGCATAGACACGAAGTGGCTTCCCGCAGGGTAGGACACAAAGAAAGAAACAATTTAAGAGGGTTTGGCGCAGCCTCACAAAGAAATGGTATGAGTAACTACGCTCTATAACTATGCTTTTCAATTTGTATTTGGTGTTGATTCAACAGTTAAAGAACGGATTAACTCTCGAATTACATCCGTTGCTGGTCGTCCTGTTATTGAGCAGTATTTCTCTAACGTCTCTGCTTCGCTTGATGTAAGATTGATTGTCAGGCGTTTGATAGCCCATTTCTTATTCACTGATTCAATTGACTCTACTTGAAACTATTTCTCTAATATCAATCATTCGAGCTGTTATCACAATGATAAAATTAATGATATTAGCTTTAAGAAGCTGTAAAGGAAACACTACTAACTTTGAAGCCGTAGTGAAGAGTTCAAATATAGTTTAAATTATAAAATTTAAGTATTTTATAAATAACAATTATGAATAGAGCATAAGCTAAAAGTTTTTCTATAATTAAGCATTCAGTGGAAATACTCGGTAACTACAGTAGAGGGTAATAGCCACCGCGTTTCTACTAATTAGCCAAATCATCATCTATCATAATTTCAATCACGATACCGCCAAACCAACAGGGCGGACGCATCATGTCAATAAGACTAGTCTATGAGAATAAATGAGAATAAACTCAAAAATAATCTCATTAATCCCTACTTATTGACAAAGATTTTAGGGATCACTTTGAGCCTTGGAAAATAAATCAAGCCAGAAATACTGATTTTTCGTTGGGTCTTATCGTGATCAAGAGTACTTTAGATGCGTTTGCCCTGCCCTGCCTCCCCCTCTCCTGCTCTCCTTTCTTCCTCACCCCCCGACATGAACGCCAGGACGTTTATGGGGATCTTTTTCAGCCCGACGGAGTACTTCACGGGTGACTACAGCAATATCACCTTCCCCAAACAAGATAAAACGCAGTAAATATTGTATGGGGTTGCCCTCAACCCAGCCGAAGTAAGCATGGGGAATTTTACCTGTTTGGTCACGAATATAAAGTAGTAAAGCCGCGATCGCATTAGGTACTGCTGCACTCTCAGCCCGGAGGATGCGGTAATCACCAACTTGCACCCCTCTTACTTTTATGATATCTGCAAATTCTGAAGCATCTGATACCTGAATCTCTAGAAAAAGAATTGGATCGTTGGGTGGAATATGATTGTCCTCGCGCACTTCTTTCTCTTTCATAAAATACTCTAGGACATCACCCGTATTAAATCGATTAGCAATTAAGCGTATTGCTCCCTGGCTCTCTTCGGCAATGAATTGACCAGCAAGTTCATCAACTTCAATCCGCTCTGCTCGTAGTTCTGTTGAACGCCAAACACGAGAAACCAACGAAGTAAAAATGATTGCACCAATGAAAAACCCAGCAATCCTAATACCTTCTGGTCTTTCGATGATATTAACAACAGTGGTATATAAAAATAACAGTGTGATAATGGCAAATACTAGTCTTGCTCGCTTCTGTCTGTGACGGTGGGCTGATAAGGTTACGGCAAAGGCGGCTGAGGTAATTAACACAAGCACACCAGTTGCATAAGCTCCACCTTGGGCTTCCACATTTGCTCTGAAGATAATTGTGACAACAAAGGCGATCGCTGTGTAGACTAATACCAAAGGTCGCGTTACTCGTGCCCAATTGGGTGCCATGCCATAGCGCGGTAGGTAGCGAGGCACAATATTCAGTAACCCTGCCATTGCGGATGCACCTGCAAACCACAAAATCGAAATAGTACTTAAATCGTAAATTGTGCCAAAGCCATTGCCTAGATATAGATGTGCCAGGTAAGCTAGGGCCCGTCCATTGGCTTTCCCCCCAGAAGCAAATTCTGCGGTTGGAATTAGTAAAGTGGTTATGAAGCTGGTAGTAAGCAAAAAGAAGCTCATAATTAGAGCAGCACTGGTAAGCAGCTTGCGTGTATTCCGAATCCGCCCTTTGGGATGGTGCGGAGTGTTGTTGTTGCTACCTTTTACCAGGGGCATAACGGTTACACCAGTCTCAAACCCTGATAATCCCAGTGCTAGCTTGGGGAATATAAGGAGAGCTATGCCAAATAATATCAAAGGGTTGGAATGGCGGGCAAAAAGTGCAGTTTGCCAGTTAGCGATCGCATTTGGGTGAGTTAAAATCTGATACAGGCCAAGGCCAACGATAATGAAGTTTAACAGCAGATAAACTCCCACTAAAAAGACTGCAATACCTATCGCTTCTCGGAAACCTCTCAAGAAAACTGCGCCTAGTAATGCAACTAATATTAGGGTAATTGCGATCGTCTGATTATGAAGCAAATTTGGCGTTAGCGGATTTTCGATAATATGGGCTGTAGCATCAGCAGCTGACAAAGTAATGGTAATAATAAAGTCAGTTGCTACAAAGCCGAGTAAGCACAGTACAAGTAATTTGCCTTGCCACCAAGGGAGCAAACGCTCTAACATTGCGATCGACCCTTCACCATGAGGGCTTTCGGCAGCAATGCGCCGATAGATTGGCAATGCTCCAAAGAGCGTCAGTAAAACTAGAATTAGGGTAGCTACAGGAGAAAGAGCGCCAGCAGCCAGTGCTGCAATCCCAGGTTGATAGCCAAGGGTTGAGAAATAATCTACACCAGTCAAGCACATGACCTGCCACCAAGGATGCTGGCGATGTAGTTCTTCCTTGCGGTAAGACCCTTTTTTCTCTGGTCGATGTTCTTCAAGCAACCAGTCGATTAACTGGCTACCGAGCCGTTTTGTTGAAAGAATTGATTTAGCCATCAAATACGGTTGTGTTGCAATCGGCTTTGTGATTTTTAAGCCTTTGTGGTTTATTAAAATTTTCAACTACAAAGGTATAGCATTATTATTGTATGTTAAGCATCCTGTCCGATTTGCAAAATATATCGTGGATGTTCGTAGCCGTCTAGGGTATCAAGTTAAATTGCAGATTTAAGTATATAAATAATCAATACTGTAACCGTATATTTTCGGTTTAACCCTTTCGTACCCTTTGTATCTTCAAGCTACATCAGTTATAAAAAAAGGTCATTGCTAAATAAGGCACTTACGCAATTAGTAAATTTGTCCTAAGAGATTGTTCTAAAAGAATATTTAAAAAGTCAGTTTTTTTGGTAACATCTAGGTCTTGTAAAACCAGGGTCTATGCATCTAATAATTTACTATGGTCGATGTCTGGCGACAAGAAGCAGAGCTTCTACGCACCTCTAATGATAGGGTTCAAGCAGGTGACTCACCCTTAATAATCATACTCTAGCTTGATGCGATGTCTACAACGGGCTACGCCTACGCACCTCAACTTTATCATGTATTTAAAGAGGGAGAATATCATCTAAGCGAAGTTATAAGCCAGGTAAAAGCGGCGAATTAATTGCTTGATTTAGTCGGTATTGTTGTTGAATATAGGTGTCTTCAACTAATTGACAAATGGTGAATGTAGGTTGTTTAGGCTGGGAGCATCCAGTTTTGGAAGATTTACCACTTATGCGAAAATGTAAAGGGAAATAACCCTGTGCGATCGCTGACAATGAACTAAGACAAAGAAGAACAGATCAAAGCCTGCTTACAAGAATTGTCAACACTCCTGTATGAAGAAGCAGACAAAAGTAAGCTGACAGACCTCGAAGGCATAGAAAAAACAGTTCGCAGTCAAGTATTAGAACTAGTCAGCCCAGAAATAGCCCTTTTTTTATCGAACAAGAAACTGGAACAATCATTTGGTAAAACCAGGAAAATAAAAAGTCTAGTAGGGGAATTGACTCTTAAAACCAAACAGCTACAAAGACTAGGTTTAAAAGCAAGAAGTAGGTTAAGTCCATTACTTCAAAAGTGTTGTTTGAGGCTATCAGCTAATGTTTCATATCAAAAAGCAGAAATTGAGATTGAGGCATTAACAGGAGTGAAAGTTGGTCACTCAACGCAACAAAAACTAGTTCTCGAACAAGATTTTCAACTACCGCTAGCATTGCAAGTAGTTTCAGAAGTGAGTGTAGATGGTGGAAAAGTCCGACTCAGAGGTAAACCTAAAGTAGGCTGTCACTGGCGAGACTATAAAACCGTTCGATTGCAAGGAATTTACTGTGGTGCATTTTTTGATGACAATCAATCATTAGTTAGATTATGTTAATAGTCAGCGTCTGGTTAACCCGTTAGTTTGTTTGGGAGATGGTCATGATGGGAGCATCCACTTTTGGCAGAAATACTTAAATAGCAAGCAAACCATTGAGATAAGCACAACGAACAGAAAGAATTTGGTTGACACTCTCAACATTCCACTGTGCGCCAGAAATTTTAATCCTAGCGCCAATCTGTTTAATCGCAGACTTAACCGCACCAGAACCAATAGAACAAAGTTGTTCAGCTTGGTAATAGCTATAGTTGACAATGCGGGAGCAATGTTTTTCAAGATAGGCAATAAAGTTCTTAACTTGTTTGCCCCGACAATGTTCACATAAAGCTTTAGCTTTTTCTAGTTGACCATGCCATAAAAAAGTTTTAGCAGCTTTGAGCCGCTTTAGAGAACTACCAACTTTATAAAGATTTTCCTTGAGATGATACCAATCTAATATTTCCCAACGCTGAAAATGCTCTCCTTGACCAAACTCTTTGACCAGATTCCACACGCCATCATGACGGGAACATCCACTTTTGGAAGAAACATAATTTTGATACTCCGAAAACCCTACTATATGGTTTATCTAAAAAAGTAAATCCGCCGAAAATGGATGCTCCCTTTAGGCTTACCAATAAATGCTACACCGCCCAATCCCCGATAATCTACAATCCAATATTCAGGAATGTCTAAAAGTGCATATTCTTCAACTTTCCGTGCATAGTCGGTTTCCCAGTTGGTGCTAACAACTTCCACCACCAATTTAATTGAGCGTCCCATTGTAATTACGGGTTCTCGCTCCCAAAGCGGTTAACCGTCAAGAACAGTTTCATCAAGAACTACAACATCAGGACGGCGAGCTGTAGCTGTATCTGCAAAAGGATAAATTAAACAAGTGCGAGGAATAAACCAGGGGAGTTGTTCTGCAACAAGGTAGATGCCAACTTGGGTTGCAATGCCACTTACCGTTTCGTGTGGCCCAGTGGGTTCCATATCAATTAGTTCTCCGTCTGCTAATTCATAGCGGGGATTATCTCGATATTGGGAAAGAAAATTTTCAAAAGTGAGGCTTTTCGGGGAGATATATGTTATGAAGTCAATCTCCTAAAGGCAAGTTGTTTTGATTACAAGTTAACCGCGATCGCTCTTAGTGTCTCCCTTTAAAAGAAAACTGCGACCCCATCACCGCTTTGGTTATATGTACTTCTAATGACAAAAACTCTTGCAAAAGTTTTTTGTGTAAATGATCTAGTCGCTACAGTAAACCTTTAAAATCTCTAGCAGATGATTAGGTAGATTGGTATGAGTGAAACTACAGAAACGATTTTCAGCAAAATTATTCGTCGGGAAATTCCTGTTGATATTGTTTATGAGGATGATTTAGCCTTGGCATTCAAAGATATCCATCCCCAAGCCCCTGTTCACATCCTCGTCATTCCCAAAAAACCCATTCCCACACTAGCTGATGCTGAATCTCAGGATCATGCTTTGTTGGGGCATCTTTTGTTAACCGCCAAACGTGTTGCTAAAGAAGCTGGACTGGAAAATGGTTATCGAGTTGTTATCAACACTGGTGATGATGGTGGCCAGACAGTCTACCACTTACATCTGCATATTTTAGGAGGACGGCAGTTGAACTGGCCGCCTGGTTGATAAAGCTATAAAACCAGATGAATTGTGTTTCTAGACGCGATTCATCACTAAATCAAAAACGTTTCCTTCCAAAATTCTGTAGGAATGTCATCATAGTTAAGGTAATCACACTCTGGAGATAAGACAACGGTTTACGCACGCCCTTTAGCACGGTTAATTGAGCAATTGCAACGCCTACCAGGAGTTGGCCCCAAATCTGCCCAACGATTGGCTTTGCATATTTTGAAGCGACCAGAAGCAGAAGTAGAAGCTTTAGCACATGCGCTGATTGAGGCAAAAAAACAGATAGGCTTATGTTCTGTTTGCTTTCACCTATCTGCTGAACCTGTTTGTGAAATCTGCCGCAATGCCAATCGTGACAACAAAACTATTTGTGTCGTGTCAGATCCCCGCGATGTGATTGCGTTGGAAAAAACCCGCGAGTACAAAGGCAAATATCACGTTTTGGGTGGGGTGATTTCGCCAATTGATGGAATTGGCCCAGAACAGTTGACTATACTGGCTTTGCAGCGCCGGGTGAGTCAGCAAAAACCTCAAGAAGTAATTCTGGCAATTAGTCCAAGTGTAGAAGGTGAGACAACAACACTGTATATCGGTCAGCTATTGAAACCATTTACCAAGGTGACACGGATTGCTTTTGGTTTGCCTGTAGGTGGTGATTTGGAGTACGCCGATGAGGTGACTCTGGCAAGGGCATTGGAAGGACGCAGGGAGTTAGATTAGGCTTAACTAAAGATTATAAACTAACACGCTTGGGTTAAAAATCTAGGACTAAAGTCCTTACTACAAACTTTTTCACCCCTCATAACTAATGCGCCCTTCTAACAAGCGGTAAGTTTTGTAGCGGGGTCTATCTTGCAAAGTTGCTCCTCTTGGGGAGATCCCAAGACCGCACTTTGCGCTAAATCCCCGTTGCAAAACTTAATTGCGAATTACGAATTACGAATTACGAATTACGAATTATTCTAATTCAGCTTACCTGTAATCGTGAATGCTGCCCAGTAGTAAGGATGATTATAAAGATTTTTATCTGATGCCATTTTACTATTTCTATATAGTTGTGTCGCTAAATAAGTTTGAATTCGTACTTCTTCAGGATGCAGATTATTCAAGACATCTTCATACCATTTTGTCAGTTCTCCAGCAGTTAATTCTTTCAGCCATCTGGTTGCTTCAGCTAAGGCTGTAACTGCTGATTTATTGGGCTGTAATCGTCGGTAAAACTCTATCATTACCAAGGCACTAGCTGAAGATTCTACACTCCAGAGAGTACTTACTACATGAGGAACGCCTTGACTCACAAAACCAGTAACTAAACTTACATATTCGCTGCTGATAGTGTGGTTGCTAGTAGTTAAGTTTTCACAGGCAGAGAGGGTAATCAAGTTGTAACTTGCCAGGTTTTGTTGGCAGATTTCATCTAGAGTAAGTTTGTCTTTACCTGCTAATGCTAATTCTGATTTTTTGGGTTCAGCCAGATTATTAATTACATTACCTGTAAAATGAAAGATATTGTAATTATTAAATAAGGCATTTTCAACAATATCTTTTGTGGCTTCTAAACCTTGAATTCGTTGGATATTATTGAACATCTGGCTAATAACTTCCGACTCAAGTTTGGCAAATTTCAACGGGGGGTAAGCTGTATTTTCTGGATGTTCAACACTGAGCAATAATTGGTTTTGCCACTGCCAGATATCTTCAGTTCTTATTGATAAACCGATTTTGGCACTAGGTAGATAAGTAACGCTGAAATTTGACTCCACATTCGGCAATGCTTCCGGTGATGGGGAAGGAAGATGGAAAAGGGTATGAATGGGCAATCTGTACAAGTCACGGTGAGGAATTAAAACCAGTTGGGTGATACCTTCAAGTTCCTGTGCAATTGTGGAAATATTCAGAATTTCATATAATTGAAACAGCTTCTGTTCCATATCAACTCGCCAAGAATGCTGGCTTTTACTTTCTTTATCTTGGGCCGTGGTGTGATATTCCTGGTATTGTTGATGCCAATCTTCTAGCCAAGTTTCAAATTCAATTAGGCGTTGTACTGCTTCGGGTAAAGGTAATTCATTGAGACGAATAGCGTCTTCTCCTAAAGGTATTGCCCCAGTATCTTGCATGGGTGTAAATAGGAGAATCGGTGATGGCGCTTGGTCTTTGAGAATAAATGTATGTAAGGCGACTGGACTAATATGCCAGTAAATAATTGCTGTTGTAGGATTAAATAGTTGTTGAATTGCGCCATAATAAGGCGAGTAAATATTATCATTCCAGCCATAAAGCAGCCAGTTTAAACAAGCATTTTTGCCTTGTTCGGCAATTTCCCAGGCTTCAACTAAATCACCGGACTCTACGGCTAAATCAACTGCTAATTGATCAAAGCCTGTAAATTTCAGGGCTAACTGTTTTTTACTTTCGTCTGAACGAGTTTCTTCACTCAGCAATTGCCGCAGTAAATCTGTACCACGTTGTAGTAATTCTTGAACTTGTGTTGTTTGTCCTAAACCCATCAGCACTTTACTTAGAGATTGTAAAACCTCTAGGTGCAATAGAGGAAAATATTCTAGTGTGAGGGTTAACAGCGCTTGATGATACTCAGATGCGGCTTTGCGCCAATAATCACGGGGATTAGTATTTTTTTTGCCTTGGTCATAGTAAGTATTAGCGATCGCAAAATGCAATCTACCCCAACCTTCTGGATGGGTATCTGTCCGCAGATGCTTTAACCCTTCTTCGTAGCTGGCTAGTTTCCCTTCGTAGCCGCCCTGTTGTAAGGCGGGATTTGTCGCTGTTATACTACTCGAAATCTGCAATGCTTCAGAGTTGACTAAATGACCGATCGCAGTTCCCCGACCTATCCAAGCTTCCCAATAATCTTGTTTTATTTGCAAAGCTTTGTCATAACAGGCGATCGCTTCGGCATATTGTTCTAAATAAAACAATGCTACTGCCTGATTATACCAAGCTAAGTGAAAGTCGGGTTTAATGGCGATCGTTTGTTGATAGGAGGCGATCGCTTCTTGTCTACGTCCTAAGTTGTCTAACGCTATACCCCGGTTGTACCAAGCTAAGTAGAAGTCGGATTGAACTGACAGTGCTTTATCCCAGGAGGCGATCGCTTCTGACCATCTTCCTAAATTAAACAGCACTACACCCCGGTCTATCCAAACTTCGTGATACTCTGGGTTAATTTCTAGCGCTTTGTCGTAAGATATAATCGCTTCTGTAAATTGTTCGCTTACAGCTAGAGCTATACCTCGGTGATACCAGTTTTCTTGGTCTTCTGGTTCCAAATGTAAGGCTTGATCATAACTAGAAATAGCTTCGGGTAGCCAACCTAATTTCAGCAGTGCCAAACCTTTGCTAGACCACGCTTCTTGATAATCTGCTTTGATTTCTATGGCTTTGTCAAAAGAAGCGATCGCTTCTTCAAAATATCCTAATTCTCCGAGAGTTCCCCCCCGGTTGTACCAAGCTTTGTAGAAGTCGGGTTTGAGTTGTGTAGCGGTTTCGTAAGATGCGATCGCTTCATCAAAACGTTCTAAATGGAACAGCGTCAAGCCTCGGTTAAACCAATATTCTGAAAATTCTGGTTGAAGTTCAATGGCTTGGTCATAAGATGCGATCGCGCCTAACAAATCGCCTGTTTTCGCTTGGCTTAGACCTTGATAAAACCACCCTTGAGCCTGGGTAACAGGATCATTGCCATGTTGCTCAATTATACCAGGGGAATTACTGCTTTGAACTGCCAAGTTAGAAGCAAGTTGCTGGACTAAATTGGTACTTTGATCCAATTTCACCCACAACTCATCTAATGTATTAGCCACATTTGGCTCTAAATTGGTCAAAGTGTTATCCCAGGTTTCTACTGAGGGAGAAGTTATTAATTCACTTCTTTGTCTAGTAGAGAGGAGATTTGCTTGTGTTGTATTTTGAACAATTTCATCACGATTATCGAACCTCAGTTGGGTTAATAAGGTGATTGAATCTTCTGCTGCCGGGAGAGGGAAATTTTCGGGTATTGTGGTTTGGGCATCATCCCTTTCATACTCCAATACCAGTTCCTCTAAATTTTCAGTGAATGTTTCCTCAAAAGAGGTATTTTCAGGTGCTGACGTTATTGGTTCAACATCTGGTTCATCATACTCCCATAATTGCTCACCTAAACTGCGGATTAACTCTTGCCCAGGCGAAGTTGGGATAATTTCTTCATTGGTTGTGATTTCTACCACATCTGGCTCATCATACTCCCATAACTGCTCGCCTAAACTGCGGATTAGTTCAAGACCTGGAGTAGTTTCTATTACATTTGGCTCATCATACTCCCATAACTGTTCGCCTAAATTGCGGATCAGTTCTTGCCCAGGAGTGATTTCTAAATCCTCTGCTGGATAATTCTCCTCATACTCTATCTGTGTAGGTGAGTTTTGCATCAGCCGGATGCCAATGTCATAAGCAACATCTCCAATTCTGCCAACACCAAGTTCTCCCAATTGCACCATCTTTGTTGCTAAAAGCGGATTTGGTGCTGGTGAAGCTAGCAAGCTTTCGCCAAACATCACCAACCAGTCTATCCAGCGTTCAGCCGGAATGCGATTTTCTACCCGTTGCAGATACCTCAATGCCCACTGTCGTCCTCGTGCTTGATGCACGCCTTCTAACAATTGGATAAACAATTGTTCCAGATCCGCATTGGTTAGTTCTGGTAGCATCTCCACCAGATTGTGTTCTCTCGTACCCTTGAGAGAACTAGCCTGCTTACTTGCAATGAGGCGCTTTAAAAACCTTCTAAGCGACTGCGATATCCGCCTGAGCATCTGCCACACTATTGGATTTTGTTTTTCTAGATTGTAGCCATCGTTGTGTTAAAAAAATCATCAATTACGTAAAAATCCATTAGATCGGGACAGGGCTTCCGTCGCAGGTTAGCAAAAAATATACAAAACTTCAAGAGTAGAGTATTACAACGTTACAATTCCCTGATTCGACTCTTGATGCCAACTAGTTAATTTTCTGTTTGCTCTGTAGTCGATTGACCAGCAGGATATAATTGATTGATTAATGCCTGGACAAGCAGTTCTGGCTCGTCTGTTTCGACGCCAAGCTGTTGAGCAATCTGCTGGCGTAAGTTTTCATCCTGCTGCAACATCACAAACAACTCTTCTAAGGTGACAGTTTGGTATTCTCCCTCTGGGGCCTCTGGGGGGTTCTCTGGGGTATCTACTGACTCTGATATGAAGTTAGTTGGCTCAGATGGTATCGTTGTGCTAAAAGCATCTGGCCCTTCATATTCCCAAATCGGTTCGCCTTGATTGCGTGTCAACAACTGCATTCCGATACTATAGGCAACATCTCCGATTTCTCCGATGTTCAACTCACCCAATTGCACTAAGCGTGCAGCTATTTCATTATTAGGTGTAGGTGATGCTAGCAATCTGTCGCCAAAACGCCTTAACCACCCAACCCAGTCTTCAGTTGAAATCCGATGTTCAATATTATGCAGCCACTTTTGCGCCCATGCTTCCCCTCGTGCTTGATGTACTCCTTGCAACAATTCGTTGAAAAGAAATTCCAGATCCGTATCGGTTAGGGGTGGGGCTGGTTCTTTTGGCACATTTCCTCTAGATTTTGAGGCAGTCTGTTTTCCACCGAACAAGCTCTGAAAAAGCTTTTTGAGCCATTGAAATAGCCGCTTGAGCATCTGCTGCACCATTGAGTTTTGCTTATCCTAAGATTGTAGCGATCGCACTGGACTATGGCGCTAGTTTAGTCATTAAAATTCTTTGGGCATTGGGCATTGACTTAATTATTACAAATATCTTGAATGGTTGTATGTAAATTATTGGAGGTTGCCCGAATTCAATAAACGACCGCCCGAATTCAATAAACGACTGCCCGAATTCAATATAGGAACTTATAACAATCTTATTTGAGTTGTGAAAATTTTTGTTATGGTCGTCCTTGGTCAGTTGTGATTACAAATGACTAATGACTAATGACATCTTCACGCCCAAATCTATGTAAAATTACTTATCAAGTTATTGACAAGTATAAAAATATACTACACATTCTAATAAGAAAGGCGATCGCGGACTCTTGGCCGAGGGCGATCGCCTTTCATTTAACCCCTACAATTGGAGTCAACTACGATGATGACACAATCAAAAAAGTTCGCCAAATCACAACAAAAGCAGTATTTACCTACTCAAGGCAACAACGCACCTCTTTTGAATCTATCTGATCAAAAGCCATTGCCAAAAAGAGAACCGATTAAACATTTATTGATTGGTTCACCAAAAGCCGTCACCAACACAATTCACTTGTTGCAAGTTCTCGGCTATGCCAACGTTGGTGATTGGAGTGCCTTACTACCAACAGGTAATCCACATGAAGTCATGAGTATTTTAAGCCGTCAGATTTTGATGCAATAACTCAGTCAAATACTATCTAGTCCCTTCCCCTTGGAAAGGCTACGGTGTACACACAAGTTGAATTACCCCCCTTAATCCTCCCGATATATTGGGGGGAAAAATAGATCCAGTTCCCTCACGCCACATGCTACCCTGCGGGAATGCTAAGAGCGAACAAGTCGGGCATTGCCCGCCCAACGCAGTGGCTCCCCTTTATAAGGCTACGGTGTACACACAAGTACTATCTGAAAGGGTTTCAGGCGTTATAGACCCCTTAAATTGTCATTACGAGCGCAGTGATAACGGAGCGAAGTAATCACATAATCCGGTAAGTTAAAGCGATTGCTTGTCTACAACACGCTCTTGCGTTCGTCGTTCCTCCTTGCTGCGGACAGGTTTTGTGAGCGATCGCACAATTCTATTGCTAGAGGACGAAACCAAGTGTCAGGTGGAATTTTACGACTTGTGTGTACACCGTAGTTTATAAGGGGAGCCACTGCGGTCTTGGGGTTTCCCCAAGTGGAGCAAGTGGCGTGAGGGTTAGGGTGGGGTAATTCGAGGACTGGTAGTGATTCAATAACTTATGCGTACACCATAGCCTTGGTAAGAAGAGGTCTATTTCTTTAATCTTCCCAATTTATAGAACAGATGTACTAAATGGTATGCTATAATTCCAATACGATTGATCTTGAAATCATAGTAAAGGATATGCTCTAGTTGCTTGCTTTCCTGAGTGCCAAAATTTACGGCATTAGTTGAGTGCAAGGCTATGGCAATTTGTACAAACAAAGCAGGTACAAGAGTCTAAAATAATTGAATCCTAAACTCGACTCGGTGCTAGTAATTACCTTTGAAAGGCATTGAAGTCTATATTTCCATGTCTTACGAACCCCTGCACCACAAATATCGCCCCAAAAGTTTTGCTGAACTAGTGGGCCAAGAGGCGATCGCTACCACCCTCACGAATGCGATCGGCACATCCAAAATCGCCCCCGCCTATTTATTCACTGGGCCTAGAGGTACGGGGAAAACTTCTAGTGCGCGGATTCTGGCTAAATCTCTTAATTGTCTCAAAAGTGACAAGCCCACTGCTGAACCCTGCGGTGTGTGTGAAGTTTGTCAGGGGATCACCAAGGGCTACGCCTTAGACATAATTGAAATTGACGCCGCCAGTAATACTGGTGTGGATAATATCCGCGAGTTGATTGAAAAAGCCCAGTTTGCTCCTGTGCAGTGTCGCTATAAAGTTTATGTAATCGATGAATGCCACATGCTCAGTACTCAGGCATTCAACGCGCTACTAAAGACATTAGAAGAACCACCGAAACACGTAGTTTTTGTGTTGGCGACAACAGACCCGCAACGGGTGTTACCAACAATTATTTCGCGCTGTCAAAGGTTTGATTTTAGACGCATTCAGTTAGAGGCGATGGTAAAGCATTTAAGTGCGATCGCATCTTTTGAAAACATTCATATTTCACCCGACGCACTAACCCTAGTAGCCCAACTTGCTCAGGGAGGGTTACGAGATGCCGAAAGTCTACTCGATCAATTGGGTTTATTAGCAGGTGAAGTGACACCGGATCGAGTTTGGGATTTAGTGGGGACAGTAAGCGAACAGGATTTGGTGGCACTGTTAAATGCGATCGCTCAAGATAAACCCGAAGCAGTTCTAGACTGTACTCACTACATTCTAGATCGTGGTCGAGAACCGCTAACTCTTCTGCAAAATCTCGCCGCCTTCTACCGCGATTTACTCATTGCTAAAACTGCACCCAATCGCCACGATTTGGTTGCTTGTACTCAGCAAACTTGGACAGCGTTGGTTGAGTTTGCTCAATACTTCGATATGAGCGTGATTTTGGCAGGACAAAAACACTTGCGAGAAGCTGAAGTACAAATTAAAAATACCACCCAGCCGCGTTTATGGTTGGAAGTAACATTACTAGGATTGTTACCCAGTGCGACAATTCAGCCACAAGCTCCAACTGTTACGCAGCGAGTTAACACACCTGTTGTATCTCCAAGCTATTCTCCAGCAGTTACCCAAAATCATGCAGTCTCTTCTTTATCGGTAGCTGAACCGCAAAAAAATCATAATTCTGCAAACAATCATGTAGCGGCTGCCCAAAATCAGCCCGTGACTTCATCTGTTTCAGTTGAACATCAAACAAATCACAATTCTCCTGCTAACTCAGTTTCACCACCAACTCCAGAACCTGTATCTGTACCCGTGTCACCTACGAACGTTGAACCAGTAACTTCAGAGGTTGTTGGTGAAGCAGAAGCAGAATATGACTTAACTCAGGTTTGGCAACAAGTACGTGCTAATTTTCCAATGCCTTCCAGGCAAGCTTTACTAGGGCAAATGTGCCAGCTAATAGAGTTTAACGGTACTGTGGCGCGTATTGCTGTTAAAGGGGCTAAATGGTATGAAACACTTAAATCTGATCTTCCGATGATGAAAGCAGCTTTCCAGAAGACTTTTCAACGTGAAGTTCAGGTAAATCTGGAACAAGTCAGTTCTGCAACTCCTACCTCAGCCAAAAAAAATCCACCCCCGAAAGACTCTACTCGCCCTCAGCAACCACCAACTCCCAGTTATAACCAGCAAATTCCGTCTCCAGCGCCAGCACCACAGCCAACCACTCCACCATCAGCACAAAATGGAAATGGTGTAAATAGAAATGGGGCAAATGGAAATGGCATAAATCGAAATGGCCAAAATGGAAATGGGGTACAAGCTTTGCCTCCAACTCCAAAACCAACACCCGTATCTGATTGGGAACCTGATGAAGTAGCGATCGCAGCTCAACGTCTGGCAGAATTTTTCAACGGACAAATTATCCGTTTTGCTGATGATTTCCCAGAATTCTCCGACTCCATGACTACACCTGAATGGGTAGAGGAAGCAGAAGTTGATGATGAATAAAAAAATGCAAAATTATTTTTGGTAATTTTGCATTTTTAATTTTTAATTTTTAATTTTTAATTCCCCAAAGGGGCTATTCCCCATGCCCTGTATGTAAAGTTTTCACCCATTTTAGGCGCTTTGGTCTTACCGACATCCGGGCAGTAGTACTGCTCATGACGACTAACCAGTGCAACATATATAAACTGCCACGCAGCGTTTGCACCAGCATCAGAAAATATGTAGAAGGTTGGAATTTCTGATCTTGACGTATGCGCCTTAAACCTGTAAACATCCCTACCATCGACATAGAAATGGACAAGCCTGTAATGGGGCTTAACATGGGTGGGCGATGACGAGCGATCGCCATTAATAAATCTGGGACTGTTGCTGTGGGTAAGATATACATAATCAGCATAAAAATCAGCAAATCCCAGCTTTTGCGCCATCCCATCCGGTTTTTGAGAATTAAATCCCAATAATCCAAATAGCGTTGATAACCGCCTTCTGCCCAACGGTTGCGCTGATGCCAAAGTGCGATCGCACTTGTGACTCCTTCTTCTTGCACTGCTGGATGGAAAACACACTCAATATCCCACTTATCCAGATGTAAGCGGATTGTCAAATCCAAATCATCGGTAATGGTTTCTTCATTCCAGCCACCACAGCTTTCCAAGGCTGAACGCCGGACAAATTGACCATTGCCGCGCAGTTCGCCAATGCCACCAAGGGCGGTTCGCTGTTGCTGAAACCAGGTATCAAGTGCCATTTCGGCCATTTGACCCTTAGTCCAAAAGTTTGTTTTAGCATTGGCGATCGCTTTTCGCACCTGCACCGCCCCCACCTTTTCTCTCTGAAATAAAGGTATTACCTGTTGCAGTAAATCTGGTGTTACCTGGGCATCAGCATCAAATACTGCTATGATATCGCCCTTTGTCAGAGGTAGTACCTGATTTAACGCCCCCGATTTGCCACCAGTAGCTTCTGCTGAACGCCTTAGTACTTTCAGTTGGTCATGTTTCTGTTGAAGTTCTGCTAATAAACGTGGTGTGCTATCACTGCTATGATCGTCAATTATCCATACTTCGTATTGCCCATTTGGATATTCCAGATCACAAAGATTTTTAACTAATTTAGCAATTACCGCTTCCTCATTTTTCGCAGCCACTAATACAGATACAGAGGGCAAATCGCCCTGTATTTCTTTTGGATAACGACGGGATTTAGTAAACACTACCACCAAGGCATGAAATCCTAGAATGGTGGTCAGTCCTAGAATAAATATAGAAGCCCAAGAAACTAAATGTAGAGCGATCGTGCTACTCCAAACGATAGTCAAGACTAGAGCCGCTTTGCGTCTACGACCTTGAAACCGGGGTGTTAGAGACACAGGATCAGTCTCTAACACCGACTCCTCGTTTGCTGATAGGTCAGACAACAAGGAGTTGAGCGGATCAAGCTCTTGATAAGAATCTTCTTCGGGCCAGGAATTCGCTGGCATAGGTTAGGTTGCTTGATTCAAAAACCAGTATTTGTCTACAGTTAGTAATTTTACGGACAAATATCCCTAAGCTACTTTTCCCGATATTAATCGGAATGGGCAAACTGCAATACCCGCTATCCCTAAGCCAAAAGCCGATGGGACTAACTTTGTTGTTACCGCTATTTTGCGTAATTACCTCGCATTAACCACCTTTGCTACTCTTAGACAGAGGCTTGATTCCTTTGATAGCCATTTAGGCAGGAAGCTTGTAGAGTGGGAATTTCTTCAATAAGAACTCCGATTTAGGCAAAGTAATAACAAGGTAGCAGCAGCTCGTCGTTGGGAGAAACAGCCATAATAACATCCACCACTTTACAGTGGGGATTTTTAATGTTATTTTTCCCAGCTTCGATAAAAGTTAATGCAGCATTATTCTAACCGAAATTTTAATATTTCTTAGCAGTAACTTCATTTTTGGGCATGGGAAAGAGGCAGAGGGGCAGGGTGCGGGGGGCAGAGGCGAAAATTCTTTTCCCATGCTCCCTCTGCTGCTCCCTCATCGCCATTCCCCACTATGTGCTTTAGATACATCTTTTGGGAATACTACTAACATCCACTAATATCCCCAGTTGGCATATTTAACAATGTCTATTGACCAACTCCAACTCCAGCCTGCCACTCAACAACAAGCCAGTGTTTATTTACCTTATATTCAGGGCACTAAACGCAATTTTTTACCTCTTGCCATTAGCCTTTATCAAAAAGGAGTCTTGGAGGGACAGAGGAAGATAGAAGGCAGTGAACATGTTCCCTTTGTCGCCTCTTGGAATGTTGCGACTTTACCCTCAGACTTAACCCGTTGCCGAATCCAGTTTGATGGCAATGCTGACCTGAGTTACGAACTAATGATGGCTAGTTTTGAGTTTATTAATTTTTTAATTGAAGTTATGGACAATTATAAACGTCATCGTGCAACCGATTTTTCACAACCGTTTTATCGCAAACTACTACGTATAGACGATTGATTAAACTGTAAAACATCGTTTCCAGCCAGTGGCTGGAAATGAGTATTTTAAATTTTTATGACAAGCAATAATTATATAAAGCTAATTAAAAAAATTTCTTTAACTATTCTTTAAACTTAATAAACTACTGATCAGTTTAGGCAAGCCACTACAGCATGGATTTGAATGCTCATATAATTCATTGCGTTCTATTTGCTTTGCCATCTTTTCAGCACGCTGAATTGCTTGTCCGGTTAACAATTTTAATGGTTTGGGATACAAGCACATTGATTTGTCGTAATCGGGTATATGCTTTTCGAGTAAATTAACTAACCTATCACGAGTGATTTGTGCAAAATGGTCTTGAAAGTGAATTAGATACCAGAGTTCAAAACAAGGATTTGTAATTGCCAGATTAATCTTTTGACTTTTAGCTCGACTTATTGCACTTTGCCAATTTGTCAGACTTTTTTCAATATGCTCATCTCCATCAAAAACAGCCCAAGCCTCATCTTCTTTACTCCACTGCTGGTTATCTTTTCTTTGCTGTCGTTCTTCTATAAGTCTTTCAATAATGCTACGTGGATCAGTTTTGTTTTGATGAGGCAATACAATAATATCTAAAGTTGATGAACGTAATTCATTACGGATACTATTAAAATAAATTGGTTCTGTTTTACTTCCTTCACAAGCAATTAGGATTTTCTGAGCAATATTCCTACTAGGTGGGCGACGATTTAACTTTTTTGGCACTACTTATCACCCTGTAAAATCATTTCCTCTTCAGATGGAAGAAATGGAACGGCTCCAAAACGACCATCTAAATAAGCTTTGTCAATTGCCAAATCATTTCGCACATGGAAATCAGTCAAGGGATACAATTCAGTGCTTTGGTCAGGGCGCTTTTGTGTAAACCAAATTTGATCACGACGTAATAAGTTATTTCTTTGTAAGGTATTATCATGACTTGTCAAAATCAGTTGAGCGTTTCTAGGATTTGTTTTAGGATTTTGAAATATTTTGATAATACTTTTTACAATATTAGGATGAATATTTGTGCCTAATTCATCAACAATTATCAATCCACTTATTCTCAAAGATGCTACTATGCGGAATGTTAAGTAAAATAAACGCTGAGTACCAAGAGACTCTTCATCGAAAAGCCACTGTATTTCGTTACCATCATTAGTGTTATGCACAGCATATACATTGTAGTCAGCCTGAGCATCAGATTTCTTTTTTAACTCTACTCTAGATAGTCCTGTGTCAAATTTCTGTACAATATTTAAGACTTCTTTAAGTAATTCATTGAATATATAAATACTACTATCTTGTATAATCGTAATCGAAACACGATCAAAATCTTCACTTCCTAAGTTAATTCCGCGCCATCCACTTGCTACCCAGTTAATAAAAGATTCAATTATATTTACTTTTAATTTTACTAATGTACTAATAAATAACTCATTTTCTCTAATATTATCCTGAAGTTGATTATGCGCTCCAGCAAAATCATCACCAGTTTTCCATATAAATTTTTTTTTACTTTCATCCCATTGACGATGAAATAAACGGCGCATACGCTTAGTTTTATTTAAAGTATAGTCCAATTTTTCTAAGAGTATATGATTCTGATTAAGTACTAGTGAATAAGTATAAATAGTATTATTAAATATAGTTTTTAACTCAAATTTTATAGGTTTTTGAGCATAGATACTATCTAATTTAAAAGGGTCTAGTTTTGCATATTTAAAGATTCTCTGCAATGCCACTGCTTCCTGTGTGCCATGTGCCATCATAAGCAATAAATAATCCAAAGCTTGGATAACATTACTCTTGCCTGATGCGTTAGCTCCAAAAATTGCTAGAACTGGTAAAAGCTCAATGTCCCACCCTTCAACATGATATCCAGGTGCAATTTCATGATCTGACTTTACCCGTTTGCGTTTACTACTTTGGCTTGTCTGACGATCGCTTTGTTTTTGAGCAACCGCACTTAGGGTTACAGGTTCTTTAATTGAGCGGTAGTTTTCGACCGTAAAATCTACAAGCATAATTTAACGCCTACAATTCAGTTGTTTGTGATTTATTCACGTAAATCTTATCTTAAAGGTAGGCAAATCTCCACTTTCACTACAACACATCACATGAACTAGCAGCCAGTGTAAGCTATGATTACACTTTAATACACGCAGTAATCCAGAACTCACTACCAGATTTAGATCGACAATAGGAATATAAGAAGTCTAACCAAGGCAGGTATAGGGCAATGGTGCGATTAAAACCGTGGCAGTGGGTCGTCTTAGCAATCCCGATCGCGTTTATCATTATTTTCTTACTGGTATCCGCCGGTTTGCAAATCCATGCGTGGGGCATTAACTGGATTTGGGGTGTATTCACCCTTTTATTCGTGGGTTGGCGTTGGCTATTAGTCAAATGGACTCAACCTGCTGTTAACCAAGTAGAAGCTGTATTAGCCCAAGTCCAAGAAGAACTCGAATCGACGGCAGAGGATGCAGTCGGGCTACCAGCTGGAAGTGATGTTACAAAGCTTGCAGAAGCTGCCCTTCAAGAGGTTCTGCAAGCAGCACAAAGCGATCGCCCGATTTGGGAAGATTGGCAAACTTTTTGGACGCGATGCCAAGATTTGGTTGTAGCGATCGCTCATATCTACAATCCTCAAATTCAATATCCGCTACTGAACATTTACGTCCCCCAAGCTTACGGGCTGATTCGAGGAACGGTGGATGATATGGATCGATGGATGCAAAAGTTATCCCCCGTCCTCAATCAGGTGACGGTTGGGCAAGCATACCAAGGATACGAAGTCTATCGGAAGTTAGAGCCATCGGCTCGGAAATTCTGGAAAGCTTGGAACTGGGCACAGTGGCTTTTAAATCCGGTAGCGGCAGTGGCTAAACAAGTCAGTAAGGGTTCTAGTAACCAAGCAACTCAGCAATTGTTGGGGAATTTGAGCCAGTTATTTCGAGAAGCTGCCCTGAGAAACTTATGTCAGCAGGCGATCGCACTTTACGGACGTACCACATTACCAGTTTCAGCAACCGTAGTTTCTACACCAACTCTACCCAAGGCAAAAACCCAAACCCTCCGAGAAATCCTGACTCAAGCCGAACCAGCCGAGGTAGTTGAGCAAAAACCCGTGAATATTCTGCTAGTAGGCCGCACGGGGTCAGGTAAAAGTAGCCTGATTAACACGCTATTTCAGGCGGATCTTGCAGCCGTTGATGTTTTACCTAGTACCGATCGCATTCAAAATTACCAATGGCAGACTGAAAGTGGGGAAATCCTAACGCTTTGGGATACACCTGGTTACGAACAAGTCAACCGTGCCGACCTCCGAAATCTGGTGCTTGATTATGCCATCAACGCAGACTTACTTTTGTTAGTCACCCCTGCGCTCGATCCTGCCTTGCAAATGGATGTAGACTTTTTGCAAGACATCAAAGCAGAAGTTGCAGATTTACCTGCGATCGCGATCGTTACTCAAGTAGATCGTTTGCGTCCGATCCGCGAATGGCAACCCCCTTATGATTGGGAATGGGGCGATCGCCCAAAAGAAATTGCCATTCGAGAAGCTACTGAGTATCGTGCAAAACTTCTGAAAAACTTTTGTAATCTAGTTGTGCCCGTGGTTACAGGTAAGGGCAAAACAAATCGAATCGCTTGGGGAGTAGAGGCGCTATCGTTAGGACTAATAGATGCGATCGCACCTACCAAGCAACTCCGTCTCGCCCGCTTTTTGCGTAACCTTGAAGTTCGCACCCTCGCTGCTGCTAAAATTATCGACCACTATACCTTCCAAATGGCGACAACACAGGGACTAACAGCATTGCTCAAAAGTCCCGTCCTCCAGTTTGTTTCTACGCTCTCAACCGGATCTCCAGCCCTAGCATATATGCTGGCACAGCAAATTCCCGTGGAACAGTTGCCGATTGTGATTGGCAAACTCCAAATGGGATATGAGCTTTTCTCGCTCTTGAATACAAGTAACCCCAACCCGCTCAATTTTGAATTGCTATCTCTCTGGCCGCTATTGCTAGAAAACTCCGCTTCACCCGATCGCAACGCCTGGGCATTTGGTCACGCCCTAGTGGAATACTGGACTCAAAATTTGACGGTTGAACAACTCCGGGAGCAATTTGAGTATTATCTGTCGATTGCCAAATAATTTGTCTGCATTGAATAATTAATGTCCATAAGCAATGTCTATAACGGGGTACACTTACGCATATTTCATCCTCATAATTCAGCTATTTAAGTATATCTACGAGGCAATATTTGTCAAAATTAATTATATTTATACCATAAGTACAAAAAACCAAAAATGCGGTAATGGGTCATACTCTCAACATCAAAGTTCAGATTACGATTAAGAGTAGGTGTCTGCTGAAACCTACCCGCCTTATCTGAGTTTTTACTCAGACATCCCTTTTGTTCGGAGTTATTTATGAAAAATATATTAGACATCTCCATCTCACAAAAACAGAATTCACATCAGAGTTATAGTATTTCGTCTTACAATAGACTGCTTTTGGTTGTGAAAGATTTGGCTTGTGTGCGGACTATTGAAGAAATTATTGAGATTGTGCGTTTGGCTGCTCGCGATCTGACTAATGCTGATGGGGTAACTTTTGTACTGCGGGATGGTGAATGCTGCCATTATGTTGATGAAAACGCCATTGGCCCACTTTGGAAAGGTATGCGTTTTCCGCTCAAATCTTGCATCTCCGGTTGGGCGATGCTCAATAAACAAGCAGCTGTGATTGAAGACATTTACCAGGATGCTCGAATTCCTATTGAGGCTTACAAAGTAACTTTTGTCAAGAGTTTAGTGATGGTTCCCATACGGATTTCTGAACCACTAGGTGCGATCGGAGCTTACTGGAGTAAACACCACCGAGCCACGTCCGAAGAGATAGAACTGCTTGAGATTTTGACCGACACTACAGCAGTTGCGATCGCAAACGTTCAACTTTTCCAGAAATTGACGAACCAAAACGCCCTGAAAGATAAATTTATTGCGATGCTAGCTCACGAGTTGAGAAATCCCGTTGCTCCCATTTCCAACGGGGTTCAGCTTCTTAAGTTGAAGTTAGGCGAGACTGGCGCAGTCGGACAAACAGTTTTAATGATGCAACACCAGATTAAGCACCTCTCGAAATTGATCGATGAGTTACTTGATGTATCGTCCATCACTTATGGAAAGATTTCATTAAACCTGGAGAAGGTTAATTTAGTAGAATTGGTTCACCAGAGTCTCAATGACCATGCACAAGCAATAAAGAGATTGAACCTTAATGTCGTACAAGACCTACCAAACAAGCCTCTGTGGGCTTACGTTGACCCGACCCGTTTCTTCCAAGTCTTTGGCAACCTTCTTGATAACGCCTTAAAGTTTTCCCAGCCAGATGGAACGATCTGGGTGGATCTCTCATTTATTCCAGGTGAAAATGGCTCAGGCAGTGTAGGAGTTTTATCTGTAAGAGACTCAGGCATAGGGATAGATCCGACAATCTTACCAGAACTATTTGAGCCGTTTACCCAAGCCGATCGCAGTTTAGACCGTTCGAGGGGCGGGTTAGGTTTGGGACTCTCGGTAGTAAAAAGTCTTGTGGAACTTCATGGTGGTAATGTTGAAGCCTCAAGTAAAGGGATCAATTTGGGAGCAGAATTCAAAGTTACTCTCCCTGTATGCGAAGAGATGACAGCTTGGCATAACGACCCGGAGATTATAGAAGCGGCTAAAAAATCCTTGAAGATTTTAGTCATCGAAGATAACGAAGATTCAGCCGTAACATTAAAAGCAGTACTTGAGTACTTTGGGCATGAAGTTTCCATTGCTAACAATGGAATTTCAGGAGTAGAAACTGCAAGGAAGTTTGAGCCTCAAGTGATTATTTGTGACATTGGACTTCCCGAAATGGATGGATTTGCCGTTGCACGGGAACTGAGTAAAGACTCCAAATTTACTCGCTCAATTCTGATTGCGCTTACCGGGTATGGTGGCCAGGAGGATAGAGAGCTTGCGCTTAAGTCTGGTTTTAAATGTCACTTGACCAAGCCTGTGGACTTTGAAATACTTACAGCAGAAATTGATCAATACTTTGATGGAGTATTATCAAGTTAACGAATTTTGCTACTTTCTCATCCTTACTTCAATTTCGCCGTTTTTCTCAAGAGTTACTTAGCACTCTTGAAGCCATGATCTGAACATAGCGGTTTGCTGCACAATCTGTCACGTAAAAACAGTAAATAACCTTAGATTTTCATGGATATATACCTTTACCCAAGTCACAACAATCCATGAGTGACAAAACTCAATACTTGTTGCAATTAGTAAAACGCAATGTCAAAGCGTATATTACCAACCCGAAAACGAAAGCTGTAATGGTTACAGGCTCAGTCGCAGAAGGGCTGTGTGATGAATACTCAGATTGCGACGTGATGCTTTATTATGATGAATTGCCTTCTGGAGAAGAGTTGCACCTTGCGCGTCAGCAGAATCAGGGTTCATTGATTGAGATTTTGGGCGATCGCCAAGAGGGTGCGATTGGTGAAAGTTTCCTTATAAACGGGATTGAATGTCAATTTGCTCATGCGACAATCGCACAATGGGAAAAGGAAATTTCAACCATCTTGGAGGATTTTGATGTTCAATCTCCGATAATGAAAGCGATGTCAGGAACATTAGTCGGAATTCCGTTGTATGGCGAAACGCTGATTGGGCAGTGGAAAGCTAAAATTGCAAATTATCCCGATGGACTCGCGCAAACGATGGTAGAGCATTATCTCAAATTTGTCCCCATTTGGGGAATGCAGTCCAAGCTTGCGAAACGAGATACAACACTCTGGTACTACCAAATCCTGGTTGAATCAGCCCAAAATCTTCTCGGTGTATTGTCTGGATTGAACCACTTGTATTACTCAACATTTCAATTCAAGCGAATGAGCAGATTTATTGACAAAATGGAGATTGCCCCTGAAAATCTTGCCTTTCGTCTCGAAGGCTTGTTTCGTCATAAAGCTTCTGTAGCTGTCAATGAACTTGAAGCAAATGAACTTGAAGCATTGGTTCGAGAAACCATAGAGCTTGTGGAGGTTAATATGCAAAGAGTGGATACTTCTGAAGCAAGACGGAGATTAGGTTGGAGACAGCAGCCGTGGAAACTGGGCGAATCAAATAGGTGAGGAATTCTAGCTAACAATCGTGTTGCAGCCTTTTCTCATTGCTTAAGCGTAACCCGTTTTAAACATTGTTTTTATTCTATTGAATTATCTGTTGTAGGCTTACCCGGATAAAAGCGATCGCTCAAAATTTCTACTGGACTGGGAATAATAGCTTTGTAGATTACCGCTATTACAAAAAAATTAACCCTCGGCTGATCACTGAGGGCTTTTTTGTTTGGCAAAATGGCATATCTCTAAATTAGACGATTGCTATGGTGTTTAAGTAGGATACATTCCATGCGAAAAGTACTGACTTGCATTACCCCTGGCTAACTACCAGGGGTTTTTATCAGAAATTCTACTGAGATATTACACCATTCTGAATAACTGTAAAGTTGACAATTTGATATAAGTAGTGATTTTAAAATTCACTACTTTTCCAAATTAATAAGAGATAGCGATTTTAATTCAACTAGAGAAGTGTCAATATAGGTTTATATCAAAGTGAAAAAATTAAGTGCAACTAATTAACAATGACAGAAGCTAAAAACGTAATCGGTGGAAACCTAGAAGCCTGCTGCACTTCTCCGATGACTGGGTTTTACCGCGACGGTTTTTGTCGCACAGGTGGTCAGGATTTCGGGTCGCACGTCGTATGTGCCGAAGTTACTTCAGAATTCCTGGAGTTCACTAAATCCCACGGGAACGATTTAAGTACACCTGTTCCTGGTTCTAATTTTCCTGGACTGAAGCCTGGCGATCGCTGGTGTTTGTGTGCTTCTCGCTGGCAAGAAGCTCTCGATGCTGGCGTTGCTCCACCCGTCGTCCTCTCTGCAACCCATGCTAGAGCTTTGGAAACGGTTTCCCTAGACGAATTAAAAAAACATGCCTTAACTTCGTCTTGATTTGAAATTGGGCATTGAGCATTGGGCATGGGAAAGAGGACTTGGGGACTCTTGAGAATTGGGGACAAGGGGAAAAACTTGTTGGAAGCTCTAAACCTTTGTCACCTTGTCCCCTCTGCTCCCCAATTCAAAATCAACCTACCGGAACTTCCACAGGTAGCTTTAATACATCGGCAACCATAGCAATCAATTTAGTGGGGTCAATTGGCTTAGATAAATGCTGCTGAAACCCTGCTGAAAGCGCTTCTAGGCGGTCTTCTTCTCGCGTATACGCTGTTAAAGCGATCGCTGGGATGCGTCCACCTTTTTCTGGTTCTAAAGAGCGCAGTTTGCGAATCAGCGTATAACCATCTTGCTCTGACATGCCGATGTCGCTAATCAAAATATCTGGTTTTGCTTGTTCAACCACTGCCAACGCTTCATCAACAGATGCTACCGCAGTGGCAAACGCCCCATATTCCTCAAACATAAAACTAAGAAAGTTACGGGTATCTGCTTCATCATCTACAACTAAAACTCTTAATCCAGCAAGAGGCGTCGATGCCACAGAGGAAGAACTTTCTCCTGTGGCTTCTCTACTGACTCTGCTAGCCCTATTGTCTTGTAGCAGTGGTAATCTCACAGTAAAGGTTGCTCCTTCTCCTGTGCCTGGACTTTCGGCAAAGATTTTACCTTTGTGCAGTTCTACTAGATGACGGACGATCGCTAGTCCTAGCCCTAATCCATTGTGCGATCGCGTTGTGGTGCTATCTGCTTGCCGGAAACGCTCAAATACGTTGGGCAAAAACTCGGAGCTGATACCAATCCCTGTATCAATAACTTGAATTTGGGCGTATTTGTAAGTTGTTTCTTGTTCTTGACAATAGATTACTGACAAATTCACATCTACCCTGCCACCTTTAGGGGTAAACTTAATAGCATTAGTTAGTAGATTCCAGACAACTTGCTGTAACCGGGCTGGATCGCCATAAACTGACCCGACTGAGGTATCCAAAACAGTATTTAACTTAATCTCTTTTGGTTCTGCTAGGGGACGCACTGCCTCTAGGGCTGCCTCCGTTACCGTGAGCAGATTAACCGCAGATACATTTAACCGCAACTGACCACGGATAATTCGGGATACATCTAAGATATCCTCAATTAGTTGCATCTGAGATATGGCGTTGCGTTCAATCGCTTCGAGGGCGCGGGAAGTGGCTTTTTCGTCAAGTTTCTTTGAGCGGAGGATCTTTGACCAGCCCAGCATTGAGGTTAAGGGTGTGCGGAGTTCGTGAGAAAGAACGGCGAGAAACTCATCTTTCATGCGATTTGCTGCTTCTGCTTCGGCTCTTGCTGTCTGTTCTCGAATTACTTGAGCGCGGACTTCTTCTGCTTGTTTGCGTTCAGTAATATCTTCGAGAGTGCCTACATATCCCAGCAATTCCCCTTGACCAGAAAGCATGGGTGATGAGCGAACTTGAACCCAACGGACAATGCCATGAGCAGTTTGAAAGCGAAACTCTTCAGAGTAATCACGACCTTCACGAATGTAGTTAGACCAAGTAGCAATTGCTCGTTCTCTATCTTCTGGATGAACAGATTCTAGCCATTTTTTTTGTAAACTCTCTGCCGCTTTCAAGCCACAAATTATTTGATAGCGAGGATTTGTATATCTACATCCTCCTTCAGTATCAATTTCAAAAATGCCAACGGGTGAACAAGTACTCAGCGATCGCAATCGTTCTTCACTTTGCCTGAGTTCTGCATTCACAGCTACCAGTTGCGCTGCTTGTTGCTTAACGGCTTCTGTTTTCTTAAATAGTTCTACGAATACTGTGACTTTAGAAGTCAAAATATTGGGGTCTAATGGTTTGAGCAAATAATCAACTGCACCCAAGGCATAGCCTTTAAATAACATTTGGTCGCTGGTGCTAAAAGCAGTGAGAAAAATAATTGGAGTGTGACGCGATCGCCCCCGATTGCGAATCAAGGTTGCAGTTTCAAAGCCATCCATCCCTGGCATTTGCACATCTAGCAAAATCACTGCAAAGTCTTGATGTAGCAGACACCTCAAAGCTTCTTCTCCAGAAGTAGCTCTCACCAAATTCTCTCCCAGTTTTTCCAGGATTGCCTCTAGTGCTAGCAAATTTTCTAGTTTATCATCCACTAGGAGGATGTTTACTTTGGGTTCCATCTGCATGGGTTTTTTTTCCGTGATTAATGACAAAGCTTAACCATTTGGGAAGCAATGTTTGAAAGTGTTAAAATCCAGTCTACTGCAACAGCAGAAATTGCTGCTTCTGGCATAACATCACTCTCAGCTGTGGCAGGTTCTTGTACGATAGTAAGCCCTCCCCGCGCTTTTATTTTCTTAAGACCTTGCATACCATCTTGGTTTGCTCCTGTCAATATTACACCAATAACTCGCTCATTATAGACATCGGCTGCTGACTCAAATAGCACATCGATAGATGGTCTGGCATAAGAAACAGGCTCATCAGTCGAAAGAGCAAAATGGCCAGGTTCAACCAATAAGTGATAATCTGCTGGAGCTATGTAGATATGTCCTGGTAGTATTTCGTCTTTGTCTTCCACTTCTCGAATCGGCAACGAAGTATATTCTTGTAATAACTCCTGAAGTGTGTTGTTAGACTCCTTGTGACGGTGTTGCACGATCGCGATCGGCACTAGAAAATCTGCTGGTAAATTACCCAAGAGAATTTTTAAGGCTGATAATCCACCCAAAGAAGTACCAATGACCACAATTTCAAATGCCACTTGTTTTTTCCTCACACCCGTTAGTGTGACTTGACGGCTCATTAAACCCTTTCAGCATTCTCCAGTTCCACCACAGCTACTAACTTACCTTGACTGGCTTTTATACCCATTAACCAAAATTATATATTTTTGTCATTTACATTACAATTAGAAATTTTATTATTGTGAAATACTTTACATAAAAAATATGATTTTTCTGGTTTTTTTGAATTTTAGTTAATGCTAGAATCGATACATTATAGAAATATATTTCTGCTAAATAACTAACTTTTACAAGTTTAATTATTATTGTTTTGACAATTCATAAAAATTTACTTAAGCTAAAGGATAGGTTAAGCAAATCAACAAATGACAGCGATTCGGTTTAGCTACATCAAAAATTGCTGTTGCAGACTATTGGCATGAGGAAATTAATCGCAACACAAATCATTCCCCAAAGGCAAGTTTACTAAATTTGTCTATCAAAAGCTAAGACATGATTAAGCGTATTGCGCCGCGCACATATTGAACAGATTCCGGTCAATTATAGATAGATACTTGTAGTGGTGTTAGTGAGTATCCATCAATCATTGAAGTTTAATTAGCCATTTTGGATTAAGGTCTTCTGGTTTATATCTCGTCAGGGACGGAATAAATCTAGAATCCAAAATTGCCAATCCAAAATTGATTGACCAAAGTGCGGTAGATATGTCCAGGAGAATCCAATGCTTGAGTATTTTACATCATTGAACGACCACAATTTGCCCTATCCAGATACGATTCATCCCATCGTTGTCCACTTCGTAATTGCGATGGTGTTGTTTTCCTTTTTCTGTGATTTAGTTGGCTATTTTACTGGTAAATCCAGTCTTTTTGAGGTGAGTTGGTGGAACATGTTAGTTGCCACGATCGCCATCTTTGTTGCGATTATTTTTGGTCAGTTTGAAGCGGGTTTAGCACAGCCTTACAGCCTAGCTAAATCGGTGCTGAACTTGCATACGTTGATTGGTTGGTCACTTTCGGGAATCATCACGGCAATTACAGCTTGGCGCTATGTAATTCGTGCCCGCAACCCGCAAAAAATATCAATTTATTATTTGGGAGCCGGACTAGTTTTAACTTTGATAGTTGGCTTGCAAGTATATCTCGGAGATGAACTTGTTTGGGTGTATGGATTGCATACAGTGCCAGTTGTGGAAGCAGTAAAGGATGGTCTGTTGCGATGAACTCAGAATTAATTGATCAATTGAGCGGCTCTCTAGGCGCAAACGGATTACCTTACACAATTCCCATTCATCCCAATTTAGTTCATCTGACAATCGGTTTGTTCATCATTGGAATGACCTTTGATATTGTCGGTGTTCTGTTCCCTTTTGAAAAATGGGTCTTCAAATATTTAGCAATTACTGTGGAACGTCAGAACTTATTTGATGTTGGCTGGTACAACATGCTAGCTGCCAGCATCATCACATTTTTCACAGTGGCAGCAGGCTTTTATGAAATGCTGTTGGCAACACCACCAGCTGATATGAAAAGTGCCTGGGGATTACAGGCAATGGAAACTATGCTTTGGCATGGTGTGGGTGGTGTGTTCTTGTTAGCGTTGATTGTTGTCCTGACCATCTGGAGAGGATGGCAGCGCTTCGTTTGGGCCAAACAAGAATATAAACACACAGATAGAGAAGTGCAATGGATCTATCTGTTGGCAGGCATAGCAATCATGTTCATTCTGTACGTCCACGGGACACTAGGGGCGCAAATGGCTGCCGAGTTTGGCGTACACAATACAGCAGATAATTTGCTGCGATCGCACCAAGACCTCAACAAAACACTCAAATAGTCATTTGTCAATTGTCCTTTGTCATTTGTTTCAAGTTACTAACCAATGACCAATGACCAATGACCTATGACCAATGACTAATGACCAATGACTAATGACTAATGACTAATGACCATGAAAATCCAGAAGATTTTAAATATTTTGACGCTGCTGACAGGCGCGATCGCAGTGACTGTTACGAGTCTCTGGATCGGGAAGCAGGCTTACTTTTGGCTTCCCCCCCAAGCAGCAGCTGAATCCCTACTAATTGATGATTTGATTAGCTTCTTAGTAACCCTTGGAGCCTTTATCTTCTTAGGAGTCACAAGTACTTTAATGTATTCTGTGATCTTCCATCGGGCAGTCAAAGATGACTTTACTGACGGCCCGCCAATTCATGGTAATGTCACCTTAGAAGTTGTCTGGACAGCAATCCCAATTCTGTTGGTGTTTTGGATTGCAGGCTACAGCTACCAAGTTTACGAACAAATGGGGATTCAAGGCCCATCGGAATTAGTTCATTTGCATAATCCGCTAGCAATGCAATCGGCTCATGCAGAACCAAAAGATGCACCAGCTAACGCTTTAGCGGAACCTGTAGAAAAAATCGACGTACTAGCTAAACAGTGGGCGTGGGTTTTCCATTATCCCGAAAGAGATATTACTAGTACCGAATTGCATTTACCAAGCGATCGCAGGATACGTTTAGCGCTGAAATCACAAGACGTTTTGCACGGCTTCTATATACCTGCATTTCGCCTCAAGCAGGATATTATTCCCAACCATGCGATCGACTTTGAATTTACTCCCATCCGCGCCGGCAATTACAGATTGACCGATTCCCAATATAGCGGTACATACTTTGCGACGATGCAGGCGAATGTAGTTGTCGAATCTCCTGAAGATTATCAGCAGTGGCTAGCACAAGCTGCAACTCAAAAGCCATCCGTTGCAAAAAATCAGGCAGCTTCTGAGTATGCCCAAACATCCAATCAATCAGTCCAAACTGGTTGGGTTACAGTTCCACCTGCTGCACCGACTCTAGTCAATTCACCTGGTTGAAAGGAAAGTAACTATGACTAATGTTCCTATTGAAGGTATTCTTTTCCCTGATGAGAAGCATAACCACGAATCTCCAAGTAATTGGAAAGAATACTTCAGCTTTAGTACCGACCACAAGGTAATTGGTATCCAGTATCTCGTTACCTCATTTTTCTTCTTTCTCGTTGGCGGTATCTTTGCGATGGTGATGCGGGGAGAACTAATGACACCCGAATCAGATTTAGTAGATCGCACCGTCTACAACGGTATGTTTACCATGCACGGCACTGTGATGCTGTTTTTGTGGACATTTCCCTCACTGGTTGGTTTTGCTAACTATTTAGTACCCCTGATGATTGGGGCGCGAGATATGGCATTCCCCCGCCTTAACGCCGTCGCCTTTTGGATGGTGCCAGTAGTCGGAATTATCATGATGGCTAGCTTCTTTGTCCCTGGTGGCCCAGCCCAAGCCGGTTGGTGGTCTTACCCACCAGTCAGTCTCCAGAATCCCACAGGTAACTTGATTAATGGTCAAGTTCTCTGGCTCTTAGCAGTGGCAATATCCGGCGTATCCTCAATTATGGGGGCAGTGAACTTTGTCACTACAATCGTGAAGATGCGGGCCCCAGGAATGGGCTTCTTTCGGATGCCCTTGTTTGTCTGGGGAGTGTTTAGCGCCCAGATTATCCAACTATTTGGACTACCTGCACTAACAGCAGGTGCGGTGATGTTGCTACTCGACCTCACAGTTGGCACGAGCTTTTTTGACCCCAGCAAGGGTGGGAATCCAGTTATGTTCCAGCATTACTTCTGGTTCTACTCCCACCCCGCCGTTTACGTGATCATTCTGCCTGTCTTTGCGATTTTCTCAGAAATCTTCCCAGTTTATTCACGTAAACCTCTATTTGGTTACAAAGTAGTCGCTATTTCATCCATCTTGATTGCAGGAGTAAGCGGCATTGTTTGGGTACACCACATGTACGTCAGTGGTACATCAGGCTGGATGCGGTTGCTTTTCATGCTGACGACAATGTGTGTGTCTGTCCCCACGGGAATTAAAGTATTTGCTTGGGTAGCAACTATTTGGGGGGGTAAACTGCGGCTAACTACCCCCATGCTGTTTGCCTTGGGTGGATTAGTCATGTTTGTCTTCGCCGGCATCACAGGCATCATGCTTTCCTCTGTGCCGGTTGATGTCCACGTTAACAATACCTACTTTGTAGTGGGACACTTCCACTACGTCCTCTACGGCACTGTGACGATGGGCTTGTATGCTGCCATCTATCACTGGTTCCCCAAAATGACTGGGCGGATGTACTCCGAAAGCTGGGGTAAAATCCACTTCTGGTTAGCCTTTATCGGCACCAACCTCAACTTTTTGCCCATGCACCCATTAGGATTGCAAGGCATGTTACGCCGAGTTGCTTCCTACGCCCCAGAGTATCAATTCTGGAATATCATCGCTAGTCTGGGCGGATTCCTCTTAGGAATGTCCACCTTGCCTTTCATCTTCAACATGGTGATTTCTTGGATGCAAGGCGAGAAAGCACCCGCTAACCCTTGGCGGGCAATCGGACTAGAGTGGTTAGTTTCTTCACCCCCCCCAGTAGAAAACTTTGAAGAAATTCCCATCATCATCTCCGAACCCTACGGCTACGGCAAATCAGAACCCTTGACATCCAACCTCCCAGAATAACGCCAAACATCGGGAAGACGCAAAAACCCTCCGCGTACCTCTGCGCTTCCCTCCGCGTTCCTTTGCGTTTCAAATTCCCCTCAAACCAAAAGCAAAATGGACAGTTATATCGATTCCCACGAATTGCACCACACAGCCGCAGAACATACCCACGACGAAGAAGGCAACAAGATGTTTGGCTTCATTGTCTTCCTACTATCTGAAAGCGTCATTTTCTTGAGTTTTTTTGCCGGATATGCCATCTACAAAACAACAACCCCTAACTGGCTACCAGCTGGTGTTTCGGGGCTAGAAGTAAAAGAACCGACAATCAACACAGTAATTCTTGTCGCTAGTAGCTTTGTAATTTACTTAGCAGAACGCGCCCTTCAACGCCATGACTTAGTGAAATTTCGCCTGTTTCTCTTGACAACAATGGCGATGGGTACTTACTTTTTGGTTGGGCAAGCGATTGAATGGAACGGCCTCGATTTTGGCTTCACTTCAGGGGTATTTGGTGGAACGTTTTACCTGCTAACAGGTTTCCACGGTTTGCACGTTTTCACAGGTATTCTGTTGCAGTCAATAATCTTGGTACGTTCTTTTATCCCTGGCAATTACGACACAGGCCACTTCGGCGTGAATGCGACTTCGTTGTTCTGGCACTTCGTCGATGTTATCTGGATTATTTTGTTTATCCTCATCTACGTTTGGCAGTAAATGAGAATGAGGGAGTAATTTCTCCCTCTGCTTGTTTCTCTTTAGACTAATTCAATTCATGATGGGTGAAGTGAAGACGCGATGAATCGCGTCTCTACAAATGGTGTGTTGTATTATTTTTTTAGATTGGTATTAGACTAAATAACTCGTATTTGGCACGATCGCAAAAAAGGCATACTCATACCAAGCAGTCCATAAGAAACTGCGAATCCATCGCTGGCGCTTTTCGGGAGTCAATTCATATTCAAATGCGCCACGAGATACATCAATGGAAGATAAGTGAGAGTTACAACCGCAACCGTGTTGATAAGTAAAACCGTATTTAGAAGCAATACTTTGTACCTTCATTTGAATCGCAAACACCTTACCTGCATGGAGTATGGCATCCCAAGCCCGTTTGTGTTCGATATCGCGCTGATCAAATCTTAAGGCGCGTTCTTCAAAAACATGATCGCGGTAAATTGGTGCTAGATGCACATGATAAAAGCTGGCAGGTAATTCATAACCAAACTCGTTGAATAAATCTATACCAATGCGAGCGACTTTTACTTCATTAGCATACTCTGTCCCTTTTGACTCCACATCACGGAGAATTTCTGCAAAGTTCGGATAGCTGTGTTTGAGAAAGTCTTGCCCAAAAAACTCTAGGGTTTCCCATGCCAATTGTGTAAATAGCTGGGAGAATGACGGTATCAAGTGAGCTATTTGGGGGCGATCGCTAAACAAGTCAACATCCCCATGCTCTAATTTATATAAGAACAACTGTGCCATCTCAACATAGCTCTGGGGATGGGAAACTCCGATACTTGTGGTTCCTCTAGCAATCTCTTGCCATATAGAAGGTAGTTGAGAAAGGTGAACCGCATTTTCTCCAGCAATGACTGCAACAGGAGGACATTCGAGAAGTTGCATCGACAATCTCCTTTAAGACTTTAATGTGTAATTTACCTTAAGCGATGTCTACGACGGGCTACGCCTACGTAACTTTACTCATAATATTTTTTTTAGAAAATACTTAGTGCTAATTAGAATACACTTTTAATTATATTCTCTCTATTTTTACGGTTAAATCCACCTACATCGCGTTCATCTGGTAATCCAAAAGGTCTAGATTTTAACCACCAGCTATTTTCTTATATAGTTTTTCCCCTTTAACTATTTCTTCATAGTACTGTTCATAAGGGGTGAACCTAATAGATTCTTGCCTTCCTAAACCCAAGATACCAAAGTTACTAAGGCTATTATAAAACAGTTCGTGTACCCGCTTTTGAAGTACCTGATTGAAATATATTAGGACATTACGACAAAGAATAACATTAAACTCATTAAAAGAACTGTCAGTTGCTAAATTATGCTGGGCGAAAACAACATTTTCTCTTAGAGATGCTCGAAAAATTGCGTTATCATAAGCTGCTGTATAATATTCTGAAAAAGACTTTTTACCGCCTGCTTTCAGATAAAGTTGGGTATATTCTTGCATCAGTTTCAGAGAAAAAATCCCACTTTTGGCATTTTGTAATACCTTCTCATTAGTATCAGTTGCATATATACGGCAACGGTGGTAAAGACCTTCTTCTTGTAGTAATATTGCCATTGAATAGACTTCTTCACCAGTCGAGCATCCAGCGTGCCAGATACGAATAAAGGGATAAGTTTGCAAGAAGGGAATAACTTGATTTCTGAAGGCGTGATAAAAGCTAGGATCGCGAAACATTGATGTGACATTCACCGTCAGAGCAAGCAAAAATCGTTCCAAATAGGCACGGTTGTGGAGTAACCTTTCTTGCAATGCAGAAACATTTGCTAACCCCTCTAATTCCATGAAGCCCTGAATTCGGCGCTTGAGAGAGGAAAGAGCATAATTGCGAAAGTCATAACCATAGTATTGATACACACCTTCCAAAAGCAGATGTATTTCTATATCCTCCAAGGTTGGCTTGGGCAAAGTCATAGTACGAATTAGCATATTATATTGAGCCAGTTTCGGTTATTTAAATGTGCTGGCAATACAACGAGTTAAGCTGCTTGGAGTTAGCCAAACCAATATTTCCCAAAACACCTGATTGAGAAAAAATTATTCACATTTTAAGTGGTAATATTTTTATAACCAAAGTGAATTTTACGCAGAAAATAGCTTGCTGGGTCTATTAGACTTTGATAACGATGTTACTTATGAGGTTTAGTTTCACCTAGTGGCTGTTATTCCTAAAGCAGCGATCGCTATTATTGAAATCCCAACTAGCCATCTCACCTGATAGCGTAGATTTCTAATCTCTTGGCTCAAATTTTCTCTCTGTGGTATGGGATATGGTTGAAGTTCTGCAACTTCAACAGCTACTTCTGGGGGTTTCTTTTGGACACTTTCAAAAGTCACCTGCGTATGTAGCCAATTAGTAATTAGTTGAGGACAGTTTTTCTTAAACCAATTTAAAGCCAAAGTTCTAAAAACTGGTTTGGACATTCGCGCAATTAATTTCATCACCCTGTTTATCGGTTTCACGCGAAGCTTTTGGTTGATCAGATTGACTGAGCCAACATCATAGAGACAATCCAGAATCATTTTAACAGTGGCTTCTTCACTGTTAATCAAGTTTTGCAGTAAAAGCAGAACATCGTGCATACGCTCTGCTTCAATAACTTTTTCTGTCAAGGTTTCTGGAGAACCTACTGAAGGAGTTACGGTTGTATTTAGGGCGTTTCGTCTTACTATTGTCATGTTAGTAACGTAGCAGTCTTAATAATTTAAGTACACCTGTCTACCGGGATAAAGATTTTTTATCTAGAGAAAGAACCTAAAAGCCAAATTTTTTTCGTGAGATACATGATTATATGGTGTCTGTAAAAGGGTTATTTGTCTAGTTTATTTAAAACTTTTATCTATTTCTGAGTAATTGAACTAGAACTAAGAAGTAGAAGCTCTTAGATTCAATGGAGCATTGGTTTTGAGTAAGAATTCAGCACGGGCTAAACGCCCCGCTACCGCTAACAGCAGTCAGAAGTCAGAATTTATCAGGAGTTCAGTATGATTGGGATATTCATTTATCAAATCTCCGTCTGATTCTTTAACTATTCTGACTCCTGTATTCTTACCGTTTTGAAAAACATATCTTCATTTTTTATTTAGATGCTAATACGTCAATTTGTGCAACAACCCGTTCTAATTCGTCAATAATTATAGTGGTTCCAGTCTTTCTGAAGGCATCTACAAGCGCCCGATAATACCAAAGAGTTCCTTCTTTTCCCCCATGAAAACGTTCCCAAAGTGATTCGCCCAAAACGCGATAATCTTTGAGAATAGATTGGGCGTTGTAAAGTTTATCTGCTAATGACACGAGCAGTACTGATGAGGAAGCGGTAGGAATATGAGCAATGTATGCCTCCTTGCGCTGTAGCCAAGGTGGTTTTGGAATTGTATCAGCATCAGTACAACCATCTACAATTGCTGTTACATTGTCACCAAAGCGACGGCGAATTTCTTCTCGTGTTGCAGCGCCACCTTGATCTTCGATCGCATCGTGTAAGAGAGCTGCGATCGCTTCATCTTCATTTGCCCCATATTCTAAGGCAATACTGGCAACACCTAATAAATGGGCAACGTAAGGAACACCTGAACCTTTACGAACTTGCTTCGCGTGCAGTTGGGTGGCGTAGGTAAGAGCTGTGGTAAAACGTTCTGAGAGCATTGCTTTGAAATAATAAAACAGCCTATAGTTAGATATTGCCTTGGTTTTAATGTCAATTTTATAACAAACTGCTCCAGACACAGAGAAAACAGAGCAGAAGACGGATATAGAAGTAATTGAATATCAACCTAAAATTGAGATATCTATCAAGCTTGCGATGGGATTATCATGACCAGCGAAAAAATAACGGTGCAGTCTTTGTATACTGTCACTGATGAAGAATTAATGCTGATGAGTTCGCAAAACCCAGAACTGCGGTTTGAACGCAATGCTAATGGAACGTTAGAAACTATGCCCCCAACTGGTGGAATTTCTGGGAATCGAGAAATAAAAGCAGGAGCTTATTTATTGACTTGGGTAGAAAGTCAGGATTTAGGTGAAGTATTTAGTTCAAGCACAGGTTTTAGATTAGCAAATACGGCAGTGCGCTCCCCCGATGCTGCTTTTGTAGCTAAAGGGCGTTTGCCAGAAGGTTGGGATCAAGAAGAAGACAAATTTATTAATTTAGCACCGGACTTTGTAATTGAAATTCGTTCTAAAAACGATAGCTTGGCAAAACTCAAAGCCAAGATGGAAGAATATATTAGTAATGGTGTTCAATTAGGATGGTTAATTGATAGTAAAAATCAGCAAGCTTTAGTTTATCGCCGGGATGGTTCAATTACTCAATATCCAGCTACGGCAGTATTAAGCGGTGAAGATGTTGTACCTGGTTTTACTTTGTCATTAAGAAAATTATTATAAAATCGACCATATTCTATATCAATTCGATACAAGAATGCGTCAACCCAAAAATTTATTATTTAAAACTAGACTACAAGCTTTATCCTTATACATATTTTGGTGAAACATTTAATTAAAATAATTAGTATAACGACTAAATTATCAAGATATCATCTTTCTTTTGAGCGATATTTTACGATAAGCTACTCTACGTTTATACCTGAAAAGTTCTGAGTAGAAAAGCAAAAATTGTGAATAGATAAAATATGTAATTATACTTTTAGATAGACAATATTTAAATCTAAATTACATCGCCAGATAGATAAGATTTTGATAAAGATTTATTTAGATTAAGTCAAGTATATGCTATTTATAGGAGTTAATTTAATAATGGCAGACAGTCCTGGGTTAGGAGAGCAGGCGCTGAATAAAGCGGCAGAAATAGGATTATCTAGCCAATTAGATGAAGTAGAAAATTTAGATGTAGACATCAAAACAGATCCTCTGAAACTAGTTCAGGGTGAAGTTGATGAAGTCACGATTGAAGGCGAAGGTTTGGTTATGCAGAAAGACCTCCGTATGGAGGAATTGGAAATGCAAATGACTAATGTTGCCATCAATCCTCTGAGTGTGGCTTTTGGTAAAATTGAACTCACTAAACCTACTGAAGCTAAGGCACAGGTTGTATTAACCGAAGCTGATATTAATCGCGCCTTCAACTCAGAATATGTGCGATCGCAACTACAAAGTCAAAAAATCCACGTTAACGGGCAACTCACTACTATTGAGCCTCAAAATGTAGACTTTCGACTACCTGGCGATGGGAAAGTAGCACTAAACGCCAGCATGAAATTAGTAGAAACTGGCGAAAATCAGCAAGTTGCTTTTTCCGCAGTTCCCAAGATTAGCGGCAATGGAAAAACTGTTACTCTGGAAAATGTCGAGTATGGCGAAAGTGAAGAAATATCGCCAGAGTTGACAAAAGCTTTGATAGACCAAACTAGCGAAATTCTAAATTTGAGTAACTTCGATTTAGATGGAATGAGTCTGCAAGTTAACCAACTAAAAGTAGAAGTAGGCAAACTAACCCTACAAGCTGAAGCTTATGTTGAAAAAATTCCTTCAGCTTAAAAATAAATAGTACGTTAATAAATTCAGGATACTAAAATGGAAACTACAGACACAACGCAAACAGGTTCAACACCCTTTCCCAATATTCCACCAGTTATTGAAAGTAACGATAGTGAGTATGTCGATAGCGGCGTACCAAGCACAGTTGCGATCGCAGGACATCCTTTACATCCCTTGAGTGTGATTTTTCCCATCGCCTTTTTAGCCGCCGCCTTGGGAAGTGACATCGGCTACTGGTTAACTCATGATTTCTTTTGGGCTAGGGCTTCGCTATGGTTAATCGGACTCGGATTAGCTGGAGGCTTACTCGCTGCTGCGATCGGTCTGAGTGACTTTTTGAAAATTGAACGAGTTCGCAAGCGCACCGCCGGTTGGGTGCATTTGATACTTAACGTTTCTATCCTGGTTTTATCACTCGTCAACTTTCTCCTGCGTTTGGGCGACGCTGAGTCCCAAATATTACCTTGGGGACTGTTAATATCGCTTGTTGTTGGTACACTGACTAGCGCTTCTGGCTGGTTTGGTGCTGAACTTTCCTATCGCCACAAAATCGGTGTAGTGGGCGCTGGTAGCAGAAGATATCCATAGCGTAATACGCTTGGGTTACAGGCTAAAAACTAAAACTAGTGTAGGTTGGGTTTCGTTCCTCAACCCAATATTATCAAGGCTTTGTTGGGTTTCGCTATCGCTCAACCCAAAGGTATTTATTCATCGTGAAGTAATTCGTAATTAAAATCCGAAATTACGAATTATTAAGAAATAGGAGTGCAGAGGCTAAAATTTTCGTTAGTCTTTAGCCTTGATAAAATGCTCAAACATCGTAACCAAACAATATTTATTATTCTTTCTCTGCTCATCGTTGTACCGATGGGCTTTTTGTTTAAGTACTACACTGGCCCTGCTCATCAGTGGTTTAATGACTACGGAGCAGCGATATTTTACGAAATATTTTGGTGTCTGTTTGCATTTTGGTTTTTCAGAAGTCGGGCGGCGATCATCCAAATTCCTATATGGGTTTTTGTCATCACCTGTATACTAGAATTCTTGCAACTTTGGCATCCGCCGCTATTAGAAGAGATTCGCGCCACTTTGATAGGTAAGTTGTTACTTGGTACTACCTTTGTTTGGTGGGATTTTCCTCATTACGTATTGGGTTCTGTTTTAGGTTGGTTATGGCTGCAACAATTACAGAAAATAGGTTATGCAAAAAAAAGTCAAGGTTAAACCTAATTCAAAACAGCAAAAAATTGAAGAACAACCTGATGGCAGTTTAACTGTGTATTTAAAATCGCCCCCAGTCGATGCTAAGGCTAATGAAGAGTTAATTAAACTATTAGCAAAAAAATTTGATGTAACCAAATCTGATATCAGAATAAAATCAGGTTTATCCTCTCGGCAAAAGCTGATAGAAATTGATACAGACTAGTAGTAGCTGCTTAATAGTAACCTTATTGAAAAATGCCTCCTGCTGAATGCGAGGCAATGTCCCACCCAATATATCCTCTAGCAAAGCCAAGAAACGAGAGACACAAATAAAAAGCAAAATCGAGTTTTTATGCTTGTGTAATACTGATATACCTTGGTTGAGCTTTGACTTTTTCTATCCAAGCTTGGATAGCAGGAAATTTTATTAAATCGAACCCACCTTCATCAGCTACATGAGTGTAGGCGAACAAGGCGATATCAGCAATTGTGTAACGCTCTCCTACAAAAAAAGTGTGAGAACTTAAGTGTTTTTCCATCAGGCTAAGTGCTGCATAACCGGGTTCACGTTTTTGCTTTATAGCTTCACTATATTCTTCAGTTTTACCTAAAATAGAAATCCAAAATCTTGATGTAGCAATAAAAGGTTCATGGCTATACTGTTCAAAACATAACCATTGCAGCACCTGCGCTCGTAAAAAGCGGTCATAGGGTAAAAATTCTGTACCTTCACTTAAATATACCAATATGGCATTTGATTCTGCCAAGTATTTTCCTGGCTCGATTTCAATAATAGGTATCTTTCCATTGGGATTTTTACTTAAAAATTCTGGTGTTCGAGTCTCGCCTTTCAAAATGTTAAGCTCTATCCTCTCAAAAGGCATACCTAGTTGTGTTAATAAAAGACGTATCTTATAACCATTACCAGAAGGTAAAAAATCGTACAGACGCAGTAGTTCCATGCTAAAATGCAGTTAAGAATATGTTGAGAATTAGAGGTTCAAAATACAATATCTTACCAAAATATTTTCCCAAAACCGGATGATTTTTTTGAAGATTTCGCTTAGAAGTAATAAATAAAATTATCTGGAAAAATAAAAAACATTATTCATTTCTAGATTGAGATATTTAATTTAGTCAGTGGTCGAGAATAAAAATATGTGTGGAAGATTTACTCTAAATCAGTCAGCAGAAGCTTTAGCTCAAGTTTTCCATGTCGTCGAGCCAGTTCTGGATTTAGCACCCGGATATAACATCGCACCGACGCAAATGGTGGCAACGGTGTTACAAAATCCCGAAAGCGAAAAGCGGGAATTTAAGCAGTTGTATTGGGGATTAATTCCCTCATGGGCGAAAGATGCGGGGATAGGGGCAAAGCTGATTAACGCTAGGGCTGAAACTGTTGCCGAAAAACCTTCTTTTCGTTCAGCTTTTAAGCATCGACGCTGTTTAGTAATAGCTGATGGCTTTTATGAGTGGCAACGGCAACAAGGCAAAAAGCAGCCATTTTATTTTCGCCTTCAAGATGGGCAACCTTTCGCTTTTGCAGGTTTGTGGGAGAAATGGCGTTCGCCTGCTAACGAAGAAATAATCTCTTGTACAATTTTGACAACCGCAGCTAACGAATTACTCCAACCTATCCACGAGCGGATGCCAGTGATTCTAGAGCCAGAAGATTACGATTTATGGCTAGATTCCCAAGTACAAACGCCCCAAACTCTACAACAGCTATTGCGTCCCTATCCAGCGCCAGCAATGACTGCGTATCCAGTTAGCACCTTGGTAAACAACTCTCGGCATAATAGTCCAGAGTGTATCATTCCACTCAGTGAGAAGAATGCACCCACAAATCAGTTAAATTAGCTATTGAGTGGACTAGAAATTAAATGAAGAAGATTTCCAATACCTAATACCCAGTCCCCAATCCCCAATCTCCAATCCCCAGAGACTACTATGCCAAGAACACAAAAGAACGATAATTTTGTTGACAAATCCTTTACAGTGATGGCAGATATCATCCTGAAGATCCTGCCAACCAACAAAAAAGCTAAAGAAGCGTTTGTTTATTATCGAGATGGCATGTCAGCCCAAGCAGAAGGGGAATATGCTGAAGCATTGGAATACTATGAAGAAGCTCTAACACTAGAGGAAGATACCAACGATCGCGGCTATATTCTCTACAATATGGGGCTAATCTATGCCAGCAACGGCGACCACAAGAAAGCTTTAGAACTGTACCACCAGGCAGTTGAGTTAAACCCACGGATGCCCCAAGCTTTGAACAACATCGCCGTGATTTATCACTACCAAGGCGAAAAAGAGAAAGAAGCTGGAGATAACGAGGCTGGCGAAGCACTGTTTGACCAAGCCGCAGACTATTGGATTCGAGCTATTCGCATGGCTCCCAATAACTACATCGAAGCTCAAAACTGGTTAAAAACCACCGGGCGATCGCAAATGGACGTATTCTTTTAGTCATTAGTCATTAGTTCTCTCTTACAAAGTTCTGATCGCCGGCTTCCGGCGCTCAGACTTTGCGCTTTGTCATTTGCTAAGGACTAATGACCAATGACCAATGACCCATAATCAATGACCAATGACAATTTATGATTGACCAAGAACAAGTTCATAAAGTAGCTAATCTTGCTCGTTTAGAATTAACTCCCGAAGAAGAAGAACAATTCACTACTCAGTTAGGAAGTATTCTGGATTACATTCAACAGTTAGATGAACTTGATGTTAGCAATGTGCCTCCAACAACGCGAGCAATTGATGTCAGCAACATCACACGAGAGGATAAATTGCAACCCTATCCTGAGCGAGAAAGCATCCTCAACAGTGCGCCTGAACAAGAAGGTGAATTTTTCAAAGTACCAAAAATCCTCAACGCTGAATAGTCAAAAGTCAAAAGTTTTAGATTCTTGGCCGTGCCGATTTTAGATTAAAATCGTTAAAAATTATTTCGGTTCATGCCCCGCCCCTTGCGATGCCTTGAGCAAGTCTTTGGCTGGGCGAAACAATCCAAAATCCAAAATCCAAAATCCAAACTTTAAAATTGTTTGACTGTTGACTAATAACTAAGGAGATAATTATGGGTTTAGGAATTCTTAAAGATGGTCAGTGGATATCTCGAAGAGATCAAGAAGACTCAGAAGGTAAATTTATCCGTCCATCAACTACTTTCCGCAACCATATTACAGCTGATGGTTCTAGTGGGTTGAAAGCTGAATCAGGACGCTATCATCTGTATATTTCTTGGGCTTGTCCTTGGGCGTGTCGCACCGCCATTCTCCGTCAATTGAAAGGACTCCAAGATGTCATTGGGTTATCAGTCGTTGCAGCAGAAATCGATCAAAATAGCTGGGAATTTGGTGATGAACCGGGGTGCATTCCCGATACAATCAACGGCACTCAATATCTTTGGCAACTTTATCTAAAAGCTGACCCTAACTATAGCGGCCGGGTGACAGTTCCAGTTTTATGGGATATCCAAAATGGGACAATTGTCAATAATGAATCCCGCGAAATCATTCGGATGTTTGATACAGAATTCAATGCTTTCGCTAAACAAAATATTAACTTTTATCCAGAACATTTACAAAAAGTAATTGACGAGATAATTGATACAATTTATCAACCAATAAATAACGGTGTCTACCGAGCGGGATTTGCTACCACTCAGGCGGCTTATGATGAAGCGGTAACGGAATTATTCACCGCTCTCGACTACTGGGAAAAAGTATTGGGAAATCAACGCTATCTTTGCGGCAATCAAATTACTGAGGCAGACTGGTGTATGTTCACTACTCTGTTTCGTTTCGATGTAGTTTATTATGTGCATTTCAAATGCAACTTACGCAGAATTGTAGATTATCCAAATCTGTGGAATTATCTCAAAGAACTTTACCAACTGCCGGGAGTTAAGGAAACTTGCAATCTTGACCACATCAAGCGGCATTATTATAGAAGCCATCCCCAAGTTAACCCAACTCGCATCGTACCCAAAGGGCCACTGATTGATTTTGATGCACCCCATAACCGGGATAAAATATTTGCTTGATTGTTTTGTTCGCTTGTCGTGTCATCGCTTCATGAGTATTACATGTAGCCCAGAACTTAGTACGATTCATCTGGGGTAAAAAATTTCAAAGCGTTAATTTTTACAAAATATACCTAATCCAGTACAAATACTCAAAATTACAGTAATTCGATAAGGTTTAGAGGATATTTGAAAAGTCCTTTTGTCGAGCTTGAAGACAATTAGGAGTGCTGTGGGGTTCTTCTTTTAAAAGAAGTTATAAAATTTCGTTTAAAGCGCCCAACATTAGAGGATGCTAAGAAATCCCCAACCACCCGGACTCCGTAAAGGCAGTAAAAAGGGGGCCATTGAATAATTAACTTGTGAGAAAGGTCTTCGTGAGTTTCTACGGTTATAACAGAAGGTGACATTAGGATACACTGGCTTTTAAATACACCTGAAGTTCAGCAGCAATAAACAAAATCGTTGCTGGTGAATTTCTGCCTAGTATCCTATTGCTTTTTGCTGTATGAAACTTACTCAAATCTACGACAAGCCTCCCTCAAGAAGGTTTCTTAACATCTAAAAAGACTCCCACTGTTTTGAGACTATAGCCTTAGAATATTTACAAGCTTTACTTACGAATTAGCTCTCTCTAGAGAAAGAAAGTACCGTTTTTGCTGTCTGAGCTGACATTCTACCTATTTCTATTGGTATCTGTGTAGCTTAACAAATCAGCGAATTCATTAATATTAAGCCTGTTTTACTATTTAGTTTCTTACCCTGGCCTATTAGACAGCTAGAGTGTTCTATTTAACTTTGTTCAATAGCTTTTAGCCCTTATCGCTCCCATGCTGACCCATCACCGCAAGCCCGTGTGCTTATCACTTATTTCCACTGACCTACCAATCTGGTCTGTTGTGGAAACTGCCGCGACATTGTATCAAAAAGATACTGATAGATTCCATTTGCTGCTGACCGCACCACCTCTAATTAGCTGTGAAGTAGAAACTGTGGTAAGTCCAGAGGATACACTTCCCCAAAGTAAGAGCAAAGCTTACGCCCCTAATAGTCCCAGAATTTTGTGGCTGGAGATTTCTCCTTACCGGGTCATCATGACTATGCAAGGTAATGCTCAAGTGAGTTACCGTCACTTTTGGGAACGGGGCGTTTATGGGATTAGTCGCTATTGGTTGCCAACTGAGTCATTGCAACCTAACAATCCTATTCGTTTACGAAATTTTACTAGTAGCCTAATTCTCAACGGACATCCCTTACCAGAACATTTGCGGCTGGAATATGAATTGTGGGCAGAAAAAGTTCAATTAGGATGCTACATACTGAATTTGGAAATTAAACATTGATGGTTATGGGGAGTAGGGAGTAGGGAAAAGTTTTACCAATACTCAATGCCCCATGCCCAATGCTTAATTCCAAATCTTTTTCAACCGAAATAACTGGGTTGGTTTCCAGGTTTCCATTTAATATTGCAACCAACACTCGGCTTTTGGTCGCTTGTAACAGGTTTACCCGCCAGTACTGCTTCAATGGCCGCACGTAAATCTGCGCCTGTTACGGGTTTACCATTGCTGGGGCGGCTATCATCTAATTGTCCCCGATAAACAAGTTGGCGTTGATCATCAAATACAAAAAAATCAGGTGTGCAAGCTGCGGTGTAAGCCTTTGCCGTTTCCTGGCTCTCGTCGTAACATAAGGTAAAATTAAACCCTTGTTCTGTCGCAAATGCTTGTAACGACTCTGGCGCATCATCTGGGTAATTTTTTGCATCGTTAGCACTAATAGCAACGATCGCTAAATCACTTGTAAAATAATCTTTTCCTAACTGCACTAATTCTTGTTGAATGTGCTTTACAAATGGGCAATGCCGACAAATAAACATTACCAACAACGCTTTTTTATCTGCGAAGGTGGAAAGTGAAGTTGCCTTTCCAGATACTACTTCCGGTAGATTAAAATCTGGTGCTTTTGTGCCTAATGGCAACATAGTTGAAGCAGTTAAAGCCATAGTTCACCCAATATTTTGACGCTGATAGCGGCTTTTGCTATCAGTATATTTTTACTCTAGCACTAATGTTTTTCATAATTTAAGAGACGGGAAATTTCCCGTCTCTTAAATTTGTTTAGAATTAAGTTATGGAAATTAGTTTTTATAGACTTGCCAAAACACCAACGATACCGTGTCCTGTGAATACTTCTAATGCTATTAAAGAGACAAAACCAATCATTGCTAGACGACCGTTGAGCATTTCTGCATAAGGAGTGAAGCCAGTGCGATCGCCTTGCTCATCTATATAAACTTTTGGCTCGATCGCAAAGTTGTTCAGTTTGCCTTGATCATCAATTATAGCAGTGTTTGTACGCATGGATTTTTCCCTGTCTTCTCTTTATGTAAATAACTGTAACAAAGTTATTAATTTTTGTAAAGCAAACTTGTTGATTTATAAGGTATTGGCTGAGTGTTAGGTAAACTTACAAAGCCTAGCTTTTAGGAAACTAGTACCAATTTCTATTTAGTGATAGAATAAAAGATTGTTAATTTTTATTTTTAGCCAATCATGACAGCAACGGGTAAGGCAACCCAATTCGAGTACAAAGCACTGTACAAGCCCAACCAGCTTATTTATGGTCTAGGTCAAACAGCAGTGATTACAGGATGGACGGTAAAGCAGGCGATCGCTAAACACCTGCAACCCGAAGATTATGCTGTAATTGGGCAACTATACTCGCCCACAAGAGGGATAAACTTACTAATTCGCAATTTGCTGTTTAATCCCCACGTCCGCTTTTTGGTTGTTCTCAATGCCACAAGGGAAGATAATAACGCGGGTGCTGGAGAGTGCTTGCTAGACTTTTTCCGTAATGGCTTTGAAGAAGGTGTGTGTGATACTGGGTTGCGTTGCTGGGTAATTCGCTCCCCTATCCCTGGATATATTGATCTTGAAGTGGAAGCTAGTGATTTAGAACACCTGCGGCATTCTGTAGATTGCAAAGAAGTTAAATCAATTGTTGAGGCAGTGAGTCTAGTTAAATCTTATGCCCAATTAGAAGCACTTTCTCCTTGGGGTTCGCGCTTAGAATTTCCCATGTCTCTCGTTGAACCAAGTGTTTTACCGGGGCCACGCTACGGACATCGAATAGAAGGAAAGACTATAGCCGAAACTTGGGTAAAAATCATTCATCGGATTAAGACAACAGGAACAATTAGACCAACTGGCTATGATGGGCAATGGCAAGAATTAATTAATTTAATGGCAATTGTTACTGATGAACCTCCTAAATTCTACTTTCCTGAGCCTAATTATTTGCCAATTGACCCTCCTTTTCTTGAAGAATACGTTTCGCAGATTTTAGATAATGCACCCTATCGAGAAGGGTTGAAATATACCTATGGTCAACGTTTGCGTTCCTGGTTTGAGCGCGATCAAATTGACCAGGTAATTCAGAAGTTAATTGGAGAAATTGATGCTGCTAGTGCAGTTATGAATTTATGGGATGTAAAAGACCATGAAAAAGGTGGTAGTCCTTGTCTAAATCATATTTGGTTGAGAGTGGTTGATAATGAATTATCATTAACTGCAACTTTTAGAAGTAATGATATGTTTGCCGCCTGGCCTGCAAATGCAATGGGATTGAGGGCTTTACAACAACATATTAGAGATGAAATTGCTCAACGTTCTGAGTATGACTTGAAAATGGGGCCACTCATAACTATTAGTCAGTCTGCTCATATATATGATGATACTTGGGACAATGCAGATAGGCTAATTGCAAATCAATACGCTGCAATCTTTAATCAGCGCAGCTATTATGACCCCTCCGGCAATTTCCTAATTGAGGTTGATGGTAAACAGATAGTCGTTACCCACACAACCCCTGGTAGTGGTGAGGTGATTAAGTTTTATCGTGGGAAAAAGCCCCTTAGCTTATTAAGAGAGATTTGTGCTACCTCTCCAGCAATTCAGCCTGAACATACTGGTTATTTAGGTATCGAACTGCAAAAGGCTAGTAACTGTATTAAAAGTGGCAATGCTTATATTCAGGATCAGTAAATTAAAAACTGTAATTCATATAAATAAGCCGCAATGCTAGTGTGGATATCGCCGTGTTAAATGTATAAATTAATTTGCAACACACCAGAATTTAAATTAAAATGCGTGTAATTAAGGTAGCCTTTTCATCAAGACAGTCAAAGCGTTCTATTTAGCTACTGACATGATGTGCTTGACTTTATAACTACATCAGATGTCTTTGTGGAAACTTCTGGTGCTTTGTGAAATTAGGGAGTATTGGGATGTCAGTCTTGAGTGATCGGGATATTATTAGGGAACTTGGCAGAGGTATACTTTTTCATCCTCTTAAGCCAGGTAGTATTAATGCTTGTGATTTATGTCTAACCGCTAGCGAGTATGCATACGCTATTGAACAAAAGCAACGTTTGACTATTGAAACAGAGCCAAAGAAAGATAAGCCTGGTGAGAAACAGCAGTTTTTCTACATACCACCAAGGGATACAGCTCTTGTGTGGACTGATGAATCAATTTGGCTAAATAATTATATGTGCGGTTTAATTAATTCGAGAGTGGGTCTAGTCTCTCAAGGTTTAGGACATCTTGGAACCAGGGTTAATCCTTCTTGGTCAGGTGTTTTATGTATAGCCCTTCATAATATTTCAAATGAGCCACTAAGAATTAATGTTAGAGATACCAATGAACCGATTGCCTATTTAATGGTTCAAAGATTAAGTTCACAATCTTCTAAGAGTGGAAATATAGATATTCCTGCAAGGCTTGATATTCTTAATGAACTACCTAATACTAATGAAATATATGCTTTTTTCACTCAAAGAAAAAATAAGTGGATGTCAGATGATAAAGTTCTATTAAAAAAACTTCTAGTTGAATCACATGAGTATATAAAACTTAAACGAGGATTTAGTGACATATTTCTAAGTGTTTTGGGTTCAGATCAACAGACTAGATGGACGGCAGTAGCTGCAATAGGAACAATCTTATCAGCTTTTTTTGCAGCACTCCCTTTATTTATAGTCAGAAAATAAAGCATTCTGTCAGTTCATTCATAGAAAAATGTGAATTTTTAGTGTAAAGCAACTATTAAAATGTACAAAGTATATGTATCTGGTGCATTGACTAATGTAGAAAATCCAGAAGAATCTAAGACACTTTATGAGAAAATTGGCTTACTTTGCGAAGAAATTGGTCTTAAAGCCTATGTTCCACACAAACAAACTGATCCCGTAAATAATCCTGACATTAGTCCTCGTGAAGTTTTCGACCAAGATAAGTATCAGGTAAACAATTCGGACTTAGTTATTGCCTACCTTGGCTCACTATCCTTTGGTGTTGGAATGGAGTTAGCTTTCGCAGAGACAAACAACATTCCTATTATTCTTCTATACGAAACAGGTAAAAAAATATCAAGATTTCCACGCGGTATTCCCACTGTGATTGCTGAAATACAGTTTCATGATCATGAAGATGCTTTGAATCAGCTTAAAAATATTTTACCGAAGTGGAACCCAGAGCATCCACAGTTTCCGTTGTCAGCAAGGCAGTAGAATAAAGTTTGAAATTGACACACTATGCAAGATATTTCCCTAATCGACGAACGCCATCAAAGGCCAACATGGGATGAATACTTTCTGATGTTGGCTAAACTTGCAGCCACTCGCTCAACGTGCCTTGCCTTTCCAGTAGGTGCTGTGATTGTGAAAAACAAGCAGGTTGTAGCAACAGGTTACAACGGCTCACCATCAGGTTCAGCTCATTGTACGGCTCAAGGCTACTGTTATCCAGGGTTAAGTAGCTGTGATGCTAGTAAAACTTTACCATCAAGGGCTGTACACGCGGAAGCAAATGCGATCGCACAAGCAGCAAAGCATGGGACTTCTACAGATGGTGCAAGTATTTACGTCACTTTAGAACCTTGTCTGTCTTGTTTAAAGTTAATTATCTCCGCAGGAATTAAGGAAGTGTTTTATGAAACTTCTTTCAATAGCGGCGAGAAAGCATTAGTGAGAGATTCTTTTGTGAATGAAGGTCTAGTCACCCTTAAACAGATTCAGTTATCTCAACTAACGGCACAACAAGCTGCTCAATTTCTCCTCAATCCGACATCTGTTGCTAGAACAGTAAGGTGTGTTCAGGAACTTTAACACACCCCCTAATTGAAGATTATTAAATCCAAAATCTCAAATCCTGAGATTGTTTAAGGTCGATAACTCCGGCGGATTTCTGTAATTTGATCTGCCACATCGAGAAGAGATGTTGGCATCTCTGGCCCTGTGAGAATGATATCGACGTGGGGAGGGCGTTTTGCCAGAAACGCTAAAACTTCCGTTTCAGGAATTAAACCAAAGTTAATCGCTAAACTTAACTCATCTAAGACAACGAGAGAATACTTACTCTCACACACTATTTGCTGTGTATACTGCCACAACTTTTGTAAAGCTTGATTTTCCGTATCGTCTAAATGCGGTGTATCAATACAACGAGGCAAATCACAGCGAATCCAATCTAAATTTTGTCCTAGTTGTATAGGTCGATCTTGTCCTTGACGAATACCTCCTTTGAGGAACTGCACTATTAATACTGGGGTTCCTTGTCCAGCTATCCTCAGTGCTTGCGCCATAACGCTTGTAAAAAAATTGCGATAGGAGCTAGTGAAAACTTGCACTAGTCCTTCCACTGGATATGGTAAGGTAAGGGGTGAATTTATACTTGGAGTTTCTAGCTGGGCAACCATAGGGTAAAGTTCAAAAAATTACAATAAATTAAAGGTTTGTGCTGGCGGTACTTATTACAAATCTGCCTATATAATCTATCTGTTTTTCACAGTTATGGTGAATTTGGCAAATTGCATTCTTAGTCAAACACTAGGTTTGTGCTGAAGTCAAGAGTTCTATTGATTTAGATTTACGTATGTTATCGGTAATTAATTGCAAAAATGAAAACATTAGAATTACAGTTCCAATTATTTAAAAAAGCTAGGCATAACGTCTGAAAATCGCTGAATGTTTAGATTTATCGGTTGTTTGGGCAAAACAGACTTAGCAAGTAGTGAATTTGACAGGATGAGGAGTAAATTGTTGTGAGATTGGTGATTCTGGGAGGTTCAGGATCGGGTAAAAGCACTCAAGCACAAAGGCTTTGTAGATACTTTGATATTCCTTTGATTTCTACTGGTGAGATTTTACGGGAAGCGATATCTGGCGATAGCCAGCTCTCTGAGTTGCAATGGTCGGAAACTGACCCCCGGACTTCTCTTTCGGTTTACGCTAGCCTGAGTGAACTAGGTTACCACGCCCGACCCTATATGCAAAAAGGGGAATTAGTTCCAGATGAAATGATTGTGGAATTGATCCGAATTCGCCTCAGACAACCAGATATTAGCTGCGATTGGGTGTTGGAAGGCTATCCCCGTACCGCCTTCCAAGCTGAAGAATTAGATTTTTTATTGGATAATTTAGAGCAAAAGCTAGATTGGGCAATTTATCTCCAAGTCCCAGAAGCTGTTATGGTTAGCCGATCCTTGGGGCGATCGCTACCAGATGACCAACCAGAAATCGTACAACGCCGTATAGAATTATTCTACGATCGCACCATTCCAATACTTGAATATTATGACCGTCGTCGCTGCTTGTTGACCATCAACGGCGACCAGTCACCAGATATGGTGCAGCAAAATATTTTGACTCTGCTTTCAGTTCCTTAGATAAAGAAGCAGGGGGCAGGGTGCAGGGTGCAGAGGGGGGAAAGAATCATAATTACTCATTAGACTTCTTTCATAAGTCGGGAAAAGGGGAAGGTGGGGCCCCCTCTGGGGATAAGGGGTGGGGGGAAGGGGAAAAAGTTCTGTATCGTCCTTTTCCCCTTTAACATGAACCCCTTTTCCCCAAGAGTGCAAAAAGCACTTTTGCAAGAGGTCTATTCTTACCCTTGCACCCTGCCCCTTTGTCTTTTTGCTCAATGGTAATCTTAAGGCAGTATTGTAAAACTTGAGGCAACTCCAATGGCTTGGCAGCGTCTTGACGGTCGTCTTGCTTACGAACTACGTCCGATCAGCTTTCACCCCAATTTCACCCGCTTTGCCCCCGGTTCTGTTCTCGCAAGATGCGGTGATACTCAAGTCCTTTGTACTGTTAGCGTTAATAAGGGAGTTCCGAAGTTTCTCGAAGGAACTGGTAAAGGCTGGCTAACTGCCGAGTACCGGATGCTACCATCTGCTACCCAAAAACGCCAAGAAAGGGAATTATTGAAATTATCTGGACGGACGCAAGAAATTCAACGTTTAATTGGCCGCAGTTTACGCGCAGCAGTGGATTTTGAGGCACTAGGAGAACATACGCTGACTGTGGACGCTGATGTGTTGCAAGCAGATGCTGGAACTCGGACAACAGCCATTACAGGATCGTTTGTGGCCTTGGCTCATGCTATTTCTAGATTGTTGCAAGAGGAGATATTGGAGCGATCGCCTCTATGTGGACAGGTAGCAGCAGTTTCCGTAGGATTACTGGAGGGAGAGCCATTTTTGGATCTGGATTATATCGAAGATGTGGCTGCAACAGTAGATTTTAACGTGGTGATGAATCAACATTTGGGAATCATTGAAGTCCAGGGAACAGCCGAAGAAGGCAGTTTTAGCCGGACTCACTTGAATCAACTGCTAGATGTCGCCCAAAAAGGAATTCAGGAATTGTTAATTGCCCAACGCGAAGCGATCGCTGACTGGGAATCACTATTTGTGATTAATTAATTTTATTAATTTTCAATAAGAATTAATTAATGTATCCTTTGTGGCGTTAATCAACCAAGTATCAAGTAACTGGGTGTAAATAAAATAATCATGAGAGTGGCTCCAAATCATTCGGGGTCGAATTCCCCATGATTTGTTCCTCCTGCTCCTGCCCCCTGCCTAATTCATGATGTTAAATGTTTCAAAAGTTAAAAAGGAGGATTGTAATAAGTTCGGTATTGTATTGCCAGAAGCCAGCAATATGATGATGAAGCCATGAACAAAACTGTTGAAGTTCTACCGGATAAGCCAGCGCTGGTTGCACGAGCGCTAGAATTAATTCTGTCGAAGTTAGAAACTGCCATTGAGCAACAGGGGCGGTTTAGCATTGCTTTATCTGGCGGCAGTACACCTAAACCGTTATACGAAGCGATTGCTAATCAAAAACTGCCTTGGGATAAAATTCATATATTCTGGGGGGATGAGCGTTACGTACCACCAGATCACCCCGATAGCAATGAACTGATGACGCGTCGGGCGTGGCTAGATCGTGTTGATATCCCAGCAGCTAACATTCACCCCGTACCAACTTTGGAAACCAATCCAGAACTGGCTGCTGCTAAGTATGAACAACAGCTTAAAGAGTTTTTCAATTCTTCTGGGGTCGAGTTTCCCTCGTTGGATGTAGTATTACTAGGAATGGGTGATGATGCACATACCGCATCTTTGTTTCCCCACACAGAGGCTCTCAAAGTACGCGATCGCCTAGTTACCGTGGGTAACAAAGACGGAAACCCCAGGATAAGTTTCACATACCCCTTCATCAACGCTGCGAAAACTGTGATTTTTCTAGTTGCTGGTGCTAATAAACGACCAGCTTTGGCGCAAGTATTTGCACCAGTAGCCGATGACTTCACTTACCCATCCCGCTTAATTCGGCCCCAAGGAGAACTTTGGTGGCTGCTAGATGCGGAAGCAGGTTTGGAACTTCAACATTGAACAAGAGGATGCGGTGAACTGGGAGTGCTGAGTGCTGTTAGCGGATAGCTAAAGTTGAGCCAGTGCTGAGTTAGGAGTTAAAAATACTTCCCCTGCTCCCCTTCCCCGTATCCAATTCATCGTTCCATCAGCAGTAATTGCTAGAATCTAAAGCTAGGGCCGCCCTCTGCTTGCCAGTCCTACCTATATTTATGATGATCTTGAACAAAGGCTAAATATCGATGATCGTCTGCCCTAATTGCAATCATCCCAACCCTGATGGCGCTGTCCAGTGTGAAGCTTGCTATACACCGTTACCTGCGACTACTAACTGTCCCAGTTGTGGGGCAACTGTGCAGGCAGATGCTGCATTCTGTGGTCAGTGTGGCTATAACCTTCACTCCGCAGGAGTTCCACACGTTCATACAGCAGTAGCTACTACAGTTACTCCCGATGTTCCTGTGGAAGTTCCGCCGTTAGTTCCACCCGATCCCCTGCTAGAACTTTTACAACCCGATGCCTTGGGTATAAGTGGTTCTACTAACTCTCATCCTCCCGAATCATCTTTACCAGCAACAGAGGTGGCAGCTCCACCAGAGGAATCTGTGGCTAAAAGCAGCCCTCCAGAACCAGCGCCAACGATCGCAGCTCAACCGGTAGTATCTATACAAAGTATTCCTACTCCACCACCCTTGGAACCAGCGCCAGCCCCTGAAGCCGAAGTACAACCAGCCGCACCAGCACCAACTGCAACTGTTGCCAGAACACAATTGCAGCAGGTTACAGCGCGGTTAATCCACGTTCAAAGCGATCGCTTAATTGAATTGCCGCAAAATCTCTCTGTGATTCATATCGGCAAGCCCAATGACCGGATTCCCCCTGATATAGATGTTTCAGGATTTCCCAATTCAGAAATCGTCTCGCGGATTCATGCAGATATTCGCGTCGAGGGAGATGCTCATTATGTAGAGGATGTAGGAAGTTCCAATGGCACTTACATTAATAATTTGCCACTTTTACCAGGAAATCGTCATCGCTTAAGACCAGGCGATCGCATCAGTTTGGGTAAAGGAGACTTAATGACATTCCTCTTTCAACTTGCTTAACTGATTCTCTATCAATTGTGACATCAGTCTAGGCATTTTCTGGCTATCCTCCGGCATCCCTTTGGAGGAGAAATAAATTAACCGCATCAAACAAGCGACGGATAACTATGTTGTTCTTGATAGCCCCATAGCCGTCGCTTTGATGTGCGAATTGTTGCATTGATCAGCAACTCCATTACCATAATAATTACACTACGATGGATGAAAATACACTGCCAATTTTAGATTTTGAATTGAAGGGAAAATCTAAAATCTAAAATTCAAAATTGAATGACCTATGAAAGAACCAAGTAAAAATTCTGAACCCTTGCTTACCAAAGAAGCCCCACCAGTTGTTGAACGCATGGGCCTAACCTGGCTAGTTGCAGCTGCGATCGCAACTGCTTTACTGTGGCAAATACCAGCAGGGGATTATATCTTATACCCATTTACGATCCTGGCAACTTGGTTTCATGAAATGGGTCACGGCTTAATGGCACTCCTCTTAGGGGGACAGTTTCAAAAATTGCAGATTTTTAGCAATGGTTCCGGTGTCGCAACCTATGGCATTCAGCCGGCATTTGGGCCAATTGGCCCGGCAATAGTCGCAGCCGCAGGCCCAATGGGGCCGCCTCTTGCCGGTGCAGGTTTAATTCTGGCTTCCCGCAGTTTTACAGCAGCAACCCTCTGTTTAAAAATATTAGGGAGTTGTTTGCTATTTTCCGCGTTAATTTGGGTACGTTCCTCCTTTGGATTGGTGGCAATTCCCTCACTAGGTTTCATAATCTTGGGTATTGCCCTGAAAGCACCTCGCTGGGCACAAGGATTTGCGATTCAATTTCTAGGTGTACAAGCTTGTGTGAGTACTTACCATCAACTAGATTATCTATTTAGTAGTTCTGCTGGCCCCCTTGGACTTTCTGATACAGCGCAAATGCAGCGATATTTGCTTTTACCTTACTGGTTTTGGGGCGGGTTAATGGCGATCGCATCTCTGGTGATTTTAGTCCAAAGTCTCCGCGTTGCCTATCGTTCAGAATGAAAAGACAGATTAGCGATCGCCCTTTTGCAGTAATGAATTCAACCCTCAGTATTTTGATTGCTGAATTAAATACAGAGTGTCTAAAAATACAAGCCTTAGTTAACCAGTTACAGTTACCTAGTTTAACTGTTAACCAACAAGCTGAAATTCTCGCAGAACTTTTAGCTGCTGCGGTTCATCTGCATAATCATTGTGACAAAGATTTTCAGACGCTAATTATTGAGGAAATGGAGAATTTGCCTGATGATCAGGGTTGACTAGTGATTTTAGTCCAAAGCCATTGCGATCGCTAACCATTGCCTAAGCTGGCACTTGAGCGCGAATTTCATTTGGACAAGAACGACCTTGTTCAATATCAGCAATATTAGCAAAAGTTGTTTCTGCAATATTGTGGAGAGCTTCTGCTGTAAAAAAGGCTTGATGTCCGGTAATCAGTACATTGGGGAACGTCGTCAGACGCTGGAAAATATCATCTTGAATAATTGCACCAGACAAATCTTCAAAGAACAATTCCGATTCTTGTTCGTAGACATCTACACCGAGATAGCCAATCTTGCCAGACTTCAATCCCTCAATTACTGCTTGAGTATCAATCAACGCTCCTCGGCTAGTATTAATTAGCATCACGCCTGGCTTAATCTGTTTTATAGCTTCAGCGTTAATTAAGTGATGCGTTTCGAGAGTCAAAGGGCAATGTAGGGAGATAATATCCGAGTTGGCAAATAGCTCAGGTAGCTCTACATACTTTCCACCTAGTGCCTCCAATTCGGGATTGCGATAAACGTCATAGGCGAGTATATGACAGCCAAACCCCTTCATAATCTGTCCTAAAATCAGACCGATTTTGCCCGTGCCGACAATCCCCACTGTGCGCTCATGCAAATTAAATCCCAACAGTCCATCTAGGGAAAAATTGCCTTCTCGGACACGGTTATAGGCTCGATGAATTTTCCGATTCAAGCTTAAAATCAATCCCACAGCATGTTCTGCTACCCCATAGGGTGAATAGGCGGGAACCCGCACAACAGTAATTCCTAAATTTGCTGCGGCTTGTAAGTCTACATTGTTAAACCCTGCACAGCGCAAGACAACCAGCCGAGTTCCTCGTGAAGCGAGAAGTTCTAAAGTTGGCGCGTCAACCTGATCATGAACAAATACGCAAACCGCCGGAAATCCGGCGGCGAGGATAGCTGTATCCCGATTTAAGCGAGGTTCAAAAAACACTAATTCGTGTTGGGTGCGAGAATTTGCAGCTGACAAAAACTTGCGATCGTAGACTTTTGTACTGAAGACTGCTACTTTCATGCAAAACCTCAAACTCTATACTGCACAATGTTCGACTACATAATACCTTGGCAGTTAGAGAAGCAATGTCTATGATGGGCTATTCGGCAGCTTTAAACACAAAACAATTTAGCATTGTTTCAAGGTAGATGACTGACTTTTGCTTGCTCGAAGTAACCATACATCACCCGAGAAACTTGACGAATAAAATCCCTGGCTCTAATATCATTATTCGGTCTTCGCACGAAAATACCTGCTAAATAACGCTTACCTGATGGCGTTTCAATAATACCCGCATCGCCTAGTACAAACCGTAAAGTACCTGTTTTATGGGCAATATTTGCACCATAACCTAAGCCAGATGGGAGCAAACTTTTATTATGACAACGAATCATAATACCTAAAACTTGGGATTGACTTGTATCAGAAATTAACTGATTATTTGTAATTAAAGCTGACAGTCGTACCAAGTCTTTTGCACTAGTTTTATTAGTTCCTTTAAAGTCTCCTAACATATTGTGAATCACAGTGCTTTGTAATCCCCAACTGCGAAACTTTTGATTTAATTTAGATGCACCGCCTAAGCGGTCGATAATCATATTTGTAGCAGTGTTATCGCTAATAGTCATCATCTTGGTTGCAGTTTGCAAGAGACTAAGCTTAGTTCCCACTCGTTGATACTGCATATTTCCAGACCCGCCAGCGACATGCTTTCGTCGCATCACTAAAGTTTCGTTTAGCTTGATTCTCCCTGCATCTACTTCCTGAAATAAGGCAATCAAAATCGGATACTTAATTGTGCTAGCAGCAGAAAAAGCTTTATCACCATTAAAACTAAAATAATCCCCTGTTTGTAAGTCCATAAAAAAGATTCCGGGAGTAAGGAATCTATAGTGAGCCATTAATGCTTTAATGGGAGTTCTTAGTTCTGATATCTCTCGCCCGAGAGGAACTACACCAGTAAATTTAGTAGTATTTATTGGGTTGACAGGATCGGTTAAAGGAACCGGAGGAATAAATTTAAGTTTTGGTAGTTGTAAATTAGATTGATTTGGACTCCAGTAATTTATGTTGCCAATTTGATTTGGATTTGGATTTGCTTTTACTGGGGACGATAATAAAATAATACTTGTAAGGCTCAGTAAGAGCGAGCGTATTTTCATGCAGTGCTGTGAGGAGCGTGTTGGATTTATTTACAGAGATTTTCCGAAGAAGTTAATCAAATCCGGATTGATTGACATATTAATCACTAAGATATCCAATGTCAAGAGATATTAATAAGAGATTTTAGGGAATGTTGTAAATAAGAATTGTAATAAAAAAACACAAGGGTAAATTTAAAAAATATGTTTATATTACATCAAATAATTATGTAATTATACAAATAATAAGAGATTATGATTGCGGTTGAAATTTTGTTAGCAATGATTTATACATAGCAATTGTGATAAAAAAGCACCCGCAGTTGAACTGATTAAAAAGTGGAAACTGAAAACTGAAAACTACAAAATGACTAATAATCATAGGCTATTGATTTTGTTTTATGGTTATTTGACTGATTTTTCGATTTTTGTCTGATTTCTCGCTTTTGTCGATTCAGACTGAAAGCTATATCCTATCAGCATTCCCACACCTGAGAACGTGATTAGTCTCCAGCGATCGCAATTCCGTTAGTATCCTCCTCCATAAGTGCAATTGAATTTTAGCCTGTGAAATATAATACATGGGATTTTAGAGAAAAAAAGGGACATTTTCGAGGTAATTAGGCTAGGTTCCCCAAGTGCGATCGCTTTTGTGCGAGTGGTTGAGATCAGAGGATGCTGATTAAAAAAATATTTTATAGAATAATAAGAGTGTTGTTATTTTTAAGTCATGCTGATGTAATAAGATAAGATTTGCGACGTCTTTTTCCATATCTACACACCTTAATTAGCCATCGGCGTTCCCGAACCATTCCGTTACGCAGATAGAGCGATAATGTTATAGTACTATAGGAAATATGCTAAAATTTCCCTTACTTCACGGCATTTGAATATTCAAATGTGTGAATAATATACCTGGAGAGGTGTCCGAGCGGTTCATGGTGACGCACTCGAAATGCGTTTTGGGGAAACCCAACGGGGGTTCGAATCCCCCCCTCTCCGTTTTTCCTTATTCTGTAAGCATTTCAATTATTTAAGCTTTAAGTTACTGATTTAATTAGTTTAAATTATATAAATAAATTAAGCTATGAATATACTTTATAGTTAGTTTCATTATCCTATGCCTTCACTTGTTCTTATGTTGTCTAAAGTTATTCAATAAGGTGTTGAATAAGTTATCCAACAACAATAGAACACATAAAAAAAGGGGGTTATTATCCCCCCGCCTTAACGCTTCACAGATTTTAAAGGCTAGTTATTACATCATTTTCAATAGGTCTATTACTTCACTGAAATGATTCTTAGCCTTGTACAGGTTGATTAAATTCTCTTACGGGTATCTATTGGGTAGAGACACCCTTTTACCTTCAATATAAGTACAATATTATACTTATGTTCCCTTAGTTTTTTGCCAATCTCCTAACGCAGCAATTACAAAGCTTGCTGCTGGATGATTAAGGAATTGCTCGAAAGCAGAAACACTACCTTCTGTTAATGCACTAAGTATCCGTGCGGCTAACGTAGGGTTGCTGTCGATTTGTCTGATAGTTTCTATAGCAATCGCCTCCTTGCCTTCTTTCGTTTCAGTAGGGTATGACTTTTCTAGCTGTTCAAGAATTTTTTGAACCTCAGCAACAGCCTCAACAAGGCTTTGTGGTTGTCCTCCGGTGTAGTAATTACCTTGGATAAAATCACGCCCAATATTTTGATTAAATTTACCACCGCTAGTATTGATTATGAAATCGCCTGCCATCGTCTTATCTCCTGATAATTAATAGTATTTTCTACATTTTAATTACTGGTATGTAACTTTTTTTATTGTAAATATAAAATTTGAATATAAATACTAAAAAGCAAGTATTAAAGCTTGTAATATATCCATAAACGCAATATGAAAAAATTTTTCATAAAATTATCCTTGCAGACATGATAACGCTAACTAGCATCTGCTATTGTATGTTAATAGTAATTCATCAACTTACTTTATCTAACATTATTTTTCCGTCCAATTATTTGTAAGTTCTCTTTCTATTTCAATAATAGCTTTTCCAATTGCAAGGTATATATTACGCGCTCTTGTTCTATTTTCTCTTTCTAGAAAAGATGAATCACTTCTTTTGATTTTATAGCGCCACCGTTTCAATTCATCTTGAAATAAATGAATAATATAGTTTTGATAAATAACATCATATTCATTATTGCCACAATCTCTAAAGTATTCTATAAATTGTGAACTATTAGAAATATTTATTGTTTCGACGGTGGCAGGCTTAACAATCAAATTATTAGAATATTCTTTTTCAATTTGGTTATAATTATTAGTTAATAAATCTATAAAAATTTCTTTTATTAATTCTTGTAAACTGATATTTTTATCTACATCAAAACATGATTTTACTTCTGGTTGATTGCGTAATTGCTCAGTTAATTCCTTTGCGAACTCAGATATTGCTGCTGAGGCTTCAGAGCTTTGATTTATGCTTTGCACTAAAATATCCCTAAATTCATCAAACGTCTTAATAATATTATTAGGGTTAACTTCTACTTTTCTATCTCGAATAGTGATATTTTTAGTACTATTATTTATAGCATCTCTTCCAATGAAGTCTCTTGCTATATTTTGCTCTAAACCACCACCTTTTGTATCAAATATTATTTGATGATTTGATGTTGGTATTGTTTGCCTTATTTTTACTAATTTTACTCGGCGATTAAGTTTATTTTGATTATCCAAGTATAAAAATATATCTAATAAAAATCCTGATAAAAATAAGGTTAATCCTAGTGTTGTTTTAACAATATTTATATTAAATGTACTGTGAATTAATGCCAGCAATAATGATATACAACAAGAAAATAATATTATAAACAATAATGAATATTTGGATTTTCTCGTGAAACCGATTATGTAACGGGTAATAACTATCGTTTTACTATACATTTTGTTTAGTATTTATACTTAAAAACCTATCATATTGTTACAGTGCTATGTAGAATATAAATCACTGCTTATGTGTGATTTTAATCAATATAACTACTACATATTCATGTTGTTTCGTTATTTTATAGTTTTAGTATTTGCTGTATCTTTGCTGTACTTGCTGATAACCATCAACTTCCACGATGATTGTCATATAGGACTAAAATTTAATTTCTGAAAAAGCTCGTCCTCAACTCGAAAAGTGTAGATTCTATATTCCCTAATCTCCATTCCCCCCTATTGCGCTTCGCGCACCATGTAGATAATTGTAAAAATCAAATATGATTCCTATACCAAAAGTAGTTATTTTATGTGCAATAAATATCCGAACGGTTTACCCATTGCGGTGAATAAAAACACGATTATTATCGTCTAACGGATGATAATAAAAACCTTAAGGTTTTTGTAACAAAAAAATAGACTATTAAGCGAAACTCAATTTTTTTGGAGATAGTGGTAAATCCTATGGGTTTGTAGAAGAAAACAACTAAATTTTCTACAGCCATCATACAGATCATCTCCTGTTAAGCTTCTTCTGGTGTGATCGCGATGCGAATATCGCTGTAACGGGAGTCCTCTTTCTCCAATAAAATAGATGATATATATGACTATTTACAAGTAAGGGCATACAGATGTCCATGCCTAAGTATATATATGTAACTGCTGTTGTGTAAAGCTGAATTATACTTCAGTATTTACTTAGTTAAACATTACCAAAAGTACATTAAAATATACACTGGCTACACAGGTTTTTGGGATACACTAATGCCATCGTGTGAGGAGTGAACGATGGTAAATCGCAGCATGGGGAAAGTACCCTCATTTATTGTTATCAGTGTCTGTTTATATCTAGGTATTAGTATAGGAATCGTTATCCGGCTTGGGCAATCACAGCGATTAAACGCTGCTACTACACCCACTAAACCTGTATCATTCCCATTAGCTATTCCTGTTACGCCATCAACAAAAGGACAAACCTTTCGAGAGACTATTACTATCAAAGCCGTTGGAGATATTATTCCCGGCACTAATTTTCCTAACTATAGATTACCCCGTTTTCGAGAGCAATTATTACCAAAGTCGGTGAGAATTCACTTGCAAGGATCTGATATCTTGTTTGGTAATTTTGAAAGTAGCTTAACTAATTATCCCTACACTACTAAAGATATTGGTCGAGGACAAGTCTTTGCCTTTCGCTCTCCACCTGGATATGCTCGGCTATTTGCTGAGGCTGGTTTTAATGTGTTTAATATGGCTAATAACCATGCAATGGACTTCGGCCCGGTAGGGTTCAAAGATACAAAGAAAAATCTTGAGGCTGTGGGCATTGCAACATTAGGTCATAAAAATCAAATTCTTTATCTGCAAGCTAACAATATCCCTGTGGCAATGGTCGGGTTTTCCCCTTATGAAATGTATAATTCCATCAATAATTTAGGAGCAGCCCAAGCACTTATAAAAGAAGCTAAAAATAAAGCCAACATTGTAATAGTATCGATGCACGCTGGAGCCGAAGGAACGGGGGCGCTACATGTTAAGAATGAGACAGAGTTTTTTTATGGAGAAAACCGAGGTAATTCGATTAAGTTTGCTCGAAACATGATTGATGCGGGAGCAGATTTAGTATTAGGGCACGGGCCTCATGTTCCGAGAGCGATGGAAATTTATAAGGGAAAAATCATCGCCTATTCTTTAGGAAACTTTCTGGGATATCGAACTTTATCTACAAATGCCCAGACGGGTGACTCGATGATTTTAGAAGTTAAACTTAACTCGGCGGGAAATTTGGTATCAAGTAAAATTATTCCCGTGCGGATGAATGGGCAGGGAATCCCTCAAATTGATCGGTATTTTCGGACTGTGAAACTTATGCGTTCTTTGAATACTCAAGCTTTTCCCAAAAATCCGGTAAAGATTAATAAGAAGGGTGAGGTTGTTGTACAGAAGAATAAATCTGACAATTCAGTTAATGTAGAAAAGCCCAAGAAAAACTTAACCTCTTCCCGACCTTTAAGGGCAAAAGTCCAAAATATCTATCCTAAAAGGAGAGAGATTTACAATACCTTAGCCAAACTACGAGGGTTCAATGCCCGTAGAACTGGGATGAATACGCCCTAAAGAAGTGAGCTTGGCAAAAATTTGCGCTAATAAAATACGCTCAGGCTTTTGACTCTATTTTTGCCAAACATCATGGAAGCGTAGACGCTCAAGGGCGGCTTGTCGTCAGACATCGCTCAAAGGTAGTCTCTTATATACTCTGTGTACAACGGACTTATTAAACAGCTTATTCGACCATGATATTACTGGAAATTCTTCCATCCGGCATAACTGTAGTTTCTGAATTTAAATGTCTATTTTGATTCTAAGTTTTACTTTTATCTCAGTAATTACCGATAAATTAAGTAGGGGTACAGAATATGGGGTTAAATGCTGGCAGATAGCGTGTCGGCATTTTCTAATTTTCTCTGCCAGAAAATTAGTTAAATTTTTATACCAAAACTTGACTTTCACAAATCACTACTTCTATTGTTTATCTAGCTTGTGTGATGTGACCATTACTGGATCAAAAGTGGAATATCACAATTGGCTGAGACTGACTGGTACTGTTTTATCCGCACGTCTCAAAACCTGTAATTTAGGGAAAAATGACAGCAGTTCAATTATGAAATGAAGCAGTCAATGACGATCTTTCAGATGATATACGCAATCCCACTGCACTTAGCTCCCTGAGTGTAGGAGAGAATATCATCACAGGTGCATTACCCGAATCTTTGCAAAACAATCTTGATGAGTTCTCATTTGTAGTTCCTCAAGGACTCACTGTCACCGCAATTCGCGTTACACAATTAATAGTTAGCTGGCTTTGGACAAAGGTCTTGCCCTTGCTCTAAAAGGCTGGGGCAAAGTTGGAAAGCGCTTAGAAGGCTTGGAGGCGCAATATTGTTTTTATCGATTAGGTAATTTTTAATACTTTCGGTTCCGTGCAAATCTCCGTCGAGTGAGATCCGAGACCTAACCGAGCTGGAAGCGATCGCTATCAGTGCCAGTGGCAGCGATACCTTGGTGCAGTTAGGCACCACCACACTAGCGACACTAACAGGTGTTAAGTCTAGTCTCATTATCTTAGCCGATTTCGTTACAGCTTAGACGCTTCCTTTCTCGACAGTGTTCGCTATTGTCGTGCTGTTTTTGCATGGAAATATCGGGCAGCAGATGCGCCAGCCTCAAGATAACCCCCTAATCTTCTCAACAAGAAAGGCAGAAGGCAGGAGGCAGAAGGAATACTGTCTTCGCCTTCTGCCCGTGACCAGAGGGAACATGTTCTTACGTCCCCCACCATAATCTCTGATTTGGTGGCCAAGAATTGGGCGGCTTTATTGCCCCGTTCAAATTCTTCCCTTCTGCCCTCTGCCTCCTGCCTTCTTTACTATCTAAACTTTCCATAGCCATTAGCTTCTATGTCTTCTAAACTAAATCGCAATTATTCAAATCACAGTATTGCAACGGTTTCTCCTAATTTCGCTGACGCTCTCTTGTCATCATCTACTGATTCCAAACCGCCTTTGGTATCGATCGTCATGCCAGTGTATAACCGCGATCGCTACTTAGAAGTGGCAATCAGCAGCGTGCTGAACCAAACCTACCAAGACTTTGAACTGTTGATTTGGGACGATGGCTCAACCGATCGCTCCCTAGATATTGCCAATCACTATGCTCAACAAGATGCTCGCGTTCACGTCATCGCTGCCGCTCATCAAGGTGCCGCTCATGCCCTCAAGGGGGCTTATGCTGCGGCTCAAGGCACCTACATTGGTCAGGTCGATAGCGATGATGCCTTAGATTTCCGAGCGCTGGAACTCACTATTGCGGTGCTGAACTCTCATCCAGAAGTGGGCATGGTCTACACCGATCATTGGACAATAAACGCAGGCGGACAGGTACAAGGGTTAGGGCATCGCTGCCAAATCCCCTACAGCCCAGACCGACTGCTAATTGACTTCATGACGTTTCACTTCCGGCTGTTGCGTCGCTCGGTCTATGAGCAGATTGGCGGCTTTCGGGAAGCGTTTGAATCAGTCGAGGATTACGACCTGTGTTTGCGCCTGTCAGAAGTGACCGAGGTTTGGCATTTGAATCAGCCGCTCTACTACTACCGTTTGCATCCGACCAGTGTCAGCAGCACTCGCACGATTGAACAAGTGCTGAAGTCGCAGCTTGCAATTAACGAGGCATTATTTCGACGCGGCTTGAGCGATCGCTATCAACTGCGGGTGGAAGTGCAAGCAAGATTCTTTATCGATCAAAAGCCAACCAATGCTGGTGCTGTACCTACTACCTCGCAGCGATTGCAGCAGTCCGATTCTATCCCCCACGAGGAGAGCGACAGGGCTTCTTATCCTTCTTACTCTCACGCTGCCTGAAGCCATTCCTGGCAATCGTTCCCCTCCCAAACCAGAGGTGGAACATCCCAACCCCAATGATTCCATTTGACCAGTATCTCGACCGATTAACTTGTTGATAGCTTAAGAGATTTTAATCATGGCAACGTTCACTGTAAACACCATCAATGACGAAAACGACACCAGCAACAACGCTGATTCGCTACGAGAGGCAATCATTGCCGCTAACAACACGGCAGGCGATGACATCATCATCTTCGATGTGGCTGCCAATTCTACCTTCCGCCTGACTAGTGCCTTACCAACCATTACGAGCAACATCAGCATTCAAGGCACGAGTGGCAGTAATCTCACCATCAGCGGCGATGTCAACAACAACGGCATTAACAACGCAGGCGATGTGTCATTATTTTCTGTCAGTCAAGGTATTGTGTCTATTGCGAACCTGACGCTAGCAAACGGTAGGGCGCAAGGCAGCAATGGTGTCAATGGTGCAGGGGGTAACGGTGGGTTTGGTGGTGCCCTATTTATTAACAACGGCACTGTCACCATCAACAACGTCAACTTCACCAACAACCAGGCGATCGGCGGTAACGGTGGCACTGGCAACAACGGTTTGAACGGCGGTGGCGGCAACTCCGCCAGTGGATTTATATTGCAGTCTGGTGGCCGCAACGGCGGGGATGGCGCCAACGGTAGTCCTGGTGGCGATGGCGGAACTGGCGGCTTTGGCAGCGGCGGCTTCGGCGGCGGCGGCGGCTTCGGCGGCTTCGGCGGCGGCGGCGCCTACGGCAGCAGCGATGGTGGCGCTTTTAACGGCGGCTTGGGTGGCAACGGCGGCTTGGGTGGCTCCGGTGGCTTAGGTGGCTTCGGCGCTGGTGGTGGCGCTGGTGGTGGTGGTGGTGGTGGTGGTGGTGGTGGTGGTAGCGCTGGTGGTGGCAGCGGTGGCAGCGGTGGCGCTGGTGGCAGCGGTGGCAGCGGTGGCAGCGGCGGCTTCGGCGGCGGCAGCGGCGGCAGCGGCGGCAGCGGTGGTAACGGCAGCGGCGGTACTGGCGGCAGCGGCGGCGGCGGCAGCGGCGGTACTGGCAGTACTGGCGGTACTGGCGGCGGCGGTGCGGGGTTAGGCGGTGCCATCTTCATTCGGTCAGGCAGCCTCACCCTTTTCAACACCAGCTTCACCAGCAACTCCGCCACAGGTGGCACCGGAGCGAGCAATGGAAAGGGCTTAGGCGGGGCGATCTTTGCTGTGACGCCTGACCTAGTGACTCAAGCAGGTGTGACGACAGCTCCCGCAGTCGGGAGAAGCAATGTTACCTTTTCAGGCAACACTGCCTCGAGCGGTAATAATGATGTCTATGGCACCATTAACACCATTTCCAATACCGCTCCCACTGCCGTCAATCTACTCAACCCTACCACCACGCTGGCAGAAAATACCCCCACTCCCTCCGCAATTAAGCTGGCCGATATCAGCGTCACTGACGACAGTTTGGGCAGTAACACCCTCAGTCTGAGTGGAGCTGATGCCAATTTCTTTGCCATTCAAAACAACGCCCTCTACCTCAAAGCCAACACCAGCCTCAACTATGAAGGTAAAGCAGCTTACAACGTCACGGTGAACGTGGATGACTCCACGGTGGGCAACACTCCCGATGCCTCAACCAACTATACCCTCACCTTGAGCAACGTTAACGAAGCGCCCATAGCCAATGATGATAGTGGCTTTACGGCCGGTGCAGGCATTGCTAAATCGATCGCCATTGCCAGCTTGCTGGGCAACGACACTGACCCCGATGCCAACTCCAACTTGAGCATTACCAATGTCACCAGTTCCTCAGGCACAGTTGCCATCAACGGCAGCAATATTGTCTTTACTGCCAATGCCAACAACACCAGCGGCAGCGCATCGTTTGTCTACACTCTCAGCGATGGCAACCTGACGGATAACGCAACGGTGACACTAGCAGTGGGCAGAACCATCAATGGCGGCAATGGCAAACAAACGCTGACTGGCACCGCAGGTGATGACATTATCAGCGGTTTCAATGGAGCCGATACGCTGAGTGGCGGGGCTGGGGATGATTTGCTCAACGGCGGCAATGGACCAGACGTGCTCACAGGAGGTGCAGGACGGGATACGTTTGTGCTGGCAAAAAATGCTGGAGGCGACACCATCACTGACTACACAGACGGGGCTGACTTCATCGGTTTGACAGGCGGATTGAGCTTTGGGCAGTTGACCATCAGTGCCAGTGGCAGCAATACCTCGATCCAGTTAGGCAGTGAAACGTTAGCCACCCTGACAGGAATCAACTCCAATCTGATTACCTCTGCTGATTTTGTCACTATCTAAGTTAAAAAATGCAATTGCAAAGCGCGATGTCTCATCAACTTAATTGTTGGGGCGATCGCGCCATTTTTTTGTCCACCGTCAAAACGCCCTCAACATGGGGTACAGCCGGGATACGTACAAATTGGAACAAGTTGTGAGTTTTGTAAAATAAAAGAGTTAAAACCATTGATTTAGCGTTGTTTTAAGCCGTGGTTTTGAGTTGTCGTTGTCAGAGACAATAACTCTACTACCGCAGCCCTATCTCTTCAAAGTTTACGATCGCACGCAAGCTGGGAAATTTATGCGAAGACAATAACTTTATTACATCGGCCCTCTCTTCATCCTCTTATTTTGGCTAAAGTATTGATTTAGAGAGAAGTTTTTTAGATGACGAGAATAGTCAAAAGAGTAAATAATAAATTTACCTAAAGATAAAATAATAAACAAAAAGATGTTTTTGTATTAGCAAGAGGCGTTCAATTTTAGATTGTGAATTTTAAATTTTAGATTGAATAAAAATTTAAAATTGACTAATTATTGTCATCTTGTAGCTTTTCCTGAGATTTCTGATCGTTCTGGGGTTGACTATCAGTCGGTGAATTTTGCTTATCCAGTGTCGGTACTACTACAGCAGAAGGATCTGACTGTTTGGATTCTGACTGTTTAGATTCTGTCGCTGGCGCTGTTGGTATAACCACAGGATTTGACGGAACTATCGGTTGAGGAGAAGCAGAATTCTGATTAGAAGCGGGTGAGTTATTTTTTGGTAGTGGTGCAGGAGAAGCACTACGAGATGAACGAATAGCCCGTAGTTTTTCGACTAACGAGGGGGTAGGCGAAACTTTAGGTGAAGGTGCGGATTGCTCAGAATCGCCGCGTTGTGATTTTGTAGGAATGTTAGGAGTTTCTTGTGGGAAAGAACGACGATTACGCCGACGCTGCTTGGAATTATAAACAGGTGCTGATTCGCTTCTTGAGGTGGTGTTAGTCTCTTCACGACTCTCTAAGCTAGGAACTTTTGCAGGTGGTTCTTGAGTTGGCTGTTCAAAAAGTGGTTTTGCGGTTGGCTGTGGCTGAGATTTGGGTAAGATGCTAGTGATGCCAAAACCCGCCGTAGCAGCAACCAGGGCTACACCTATACCAATGAATATTTGAGATGATCCCAGTTTTTTTGCCAGTACATTTTTTTTAGCCATGCCTGGGTTGGGCTGCGCCAAACCAGATGGTTTATGAATGCCATTCTGAGAAGTTTTCCCATTCCCAATTAAAGTTACTGCCTGCTGGGCAGATAAATTGACAGTTGGCACTGCATAAGTGGCTAAGGCTTGCGGTGTCATATTAGCCCCATTTCCAGGTAGCAGTTGTAACCACTCAGCAACTGTCGCTGGCCGAAAACGAGATTCCACCGCCATACCGCGCATTACGGTCTGGTTGACAGAAGCACTTAAGTGTGGTTGCAATTCGCGGGGGGAAGGCATTTGCTCGCGATCGCGCAACAATGCTGGCATAGGAACCTGAGCTGTCAGCAGTGCATACAAGGTTGCCGCTAAACCATAAACATCTGTGGCGGGTGTGCGCGGTGCTTGCGTCAAATACTGCTCAATAGGAGAATAACCTTCAGAAACCATACCTGTGTGAGTCTGCCTGACACTGCCATTAAATTCCCTAGCAATGCCAAAATCAATCAGTACTACTTCCTGGGTTCCTTCACGAAGGATAATATTATCTGGTTTGACATCTCGATGTAACAAACCGTTGTTATGTACTACCTGCAAGGCTGCACCAATTTGCCGGATGTAATGAATTGCTGTGGCTTCTGGTAAAGGTATCCCTGGTAATACAAATGCGTCTCCTAAGGTTTCGCCAGGAATGTATTCCATCACCATGTAAGGCAGTCCAGCCTCGACAAAAAAATCACTAACTCTGACTATATTTGGGTGAATACACGTAGCTAATCGTCTGGCTTCATCTTGGAATTGGCGCTCAAATTTTGCAAAATCAGGATGTTGTCGCAGCCGTTCATTGATGGTTTTCATCACCACCTCCTGGCCCAAGTAGTGATGCGTAGCTTTAAACGTAATGCCAAAGCCACCCCGCCCTATTTCTTGAATTAGGGTATATTTTCCATCTTGCAAAATTGTGCCTGCTAACATAAATCCTGAGTCCTGAGTGAGCAGATAAGTAGCGAGTCCTGAGTATTAAGGGATTCCTAAAAGATTTTCCCATATTTTTTGATATGGGGCAGGGTTTTTGCCTGTCTATCTTACGGGATGATTTAGTTGTTGGAATCCAAGTAAGAAAGACCTCCCTATAAACACAACAGTTTTATCTTTATAGGATAACGCGAGAGTCAAGAAATCCTGAAGTAGGAAACAGGCTCAATTTGTCTTCCACGCCTTTGATGTGATAAATAACACTTTACTTGCTACAATGCCAAAGAGCAATTTTGTAATTTTTAGTAAGTTAATAATTAGCATATTTCGGATATTTTAGTGAAACGCGACACCATTTATTACCAAATTTTTAAGCGATTTCCGTGGTTTATTTTTGAACTCGTTGATTACCGGATTGAACAGGCACAGAACTATCGATTTGAGTCTGTTGAGGTCAAAGAAACGGCCTTTCGTATTGATGGGGTCTTTTTACCTCCAGAAGGTGCGACACCCCGAATTATCTTTTTTGCAGAAGTTCAATTTCAGAGAGATGAAGCTCTTTATCATCGCTTCTTTACTAAGTCGATGATGTATTTGAACCGGAATCAATCTCAATATGATGACTGGTATTGTGTGGTAATTTTTCCATCACGCAGTTTGGAACCTAGTGATACAAAAACTCATCGATTATTTTTGAACAGCGACCAAGTGCAACGAATTTATTTGGATGAATTGGGCACTTCCAATCAGCAATCAATCGGCATCAATTTAATGCAATTGACAATCGCCTCAGAGAAAGCGCTCGCACAGCAAGCAAAGCAATTAATTAAGCAGGTACAATTAGAGTCAAAGGATGCACTGACGAAAAACGAAATAATAGATATCATTACCACAATTGCTGTTTACAAGTTTTCATCTTTGAGTAGAGAGGAAGTGGAAGCTATGCTAGGATTGACTTTAGAGCAAACAAGGGTTTATCAGGAAGCCAAAGCTGAGGGACGAGAAGAACAGAAAGCTGAAATGTTGTTAGAGCAAACGAGGATTTATCAGGAAGCGAAAGCTGAGGGACGGGAAGAAATATTAAAAGCAACTGTGCCCTTATTACTAAAAACGGGGATGAGCGTGGAGCAGATAGCTCAACAGCTAAATGTTGATTTAGAATCTGTCCAGAGCGCCGCACAGCAGGGCGCGTAAAATAATGTCCTGAATGCTCATTTTCTTAAAATCGCTGACCTATCCCTAAATGCACTTTGCTTTCTCCTTGGTCATTAATGCCATAGTCAGCCCGAATTAAGCCTAGTGGTGAATTTAAGCGCACTCCAGCCCCATAACCAAAACCATAGCCTGCTTTGCCTCGCACACCTGCTGGATCTCCTAATACAGTATCACCGGAGCCTAAGTCTGAGGCAAAATCGGCAAATAATACACCCCCTACGATTGGTAAGACGGGGAAGCGATATTCTGCAGAAGCTAACACATAACTGCGACCACTCCCGACATCTCCAGAATCGTAACCGCGTACTGAGTTGGAACCACCCAAGTTAAAGCTTTCGTAGGGCGGTAAATTACCAAGGACAGTACCAGCTTGCAGATTTACTGCAAATACTTGTGGTTGTTTGGTGTTAAATAACTGCACTGGCAAATATTGGCTGTAATTGGCTTTGAGGCGATTTAAGGAAATATTTCCTTGACCGATGGGGACAGATTGTTCTGTACTCAAACTCAAAACGGAACCTTTAGTGGGATTGAGGGGATTATCTCGTTGGTCTTTGGTGGCGGTGAAGGATACGGTAGTTAGGTCGTCAACACCAGTTCCACTCGCAGATAGGGGATTGCCTTGAGCATCGGTTGGGGTAATATTACCTTGGCGATCGCGAATACTAGTTCGGGTATAGTTTAATCCTAATGAGGTATTCCAGTCATCAATTGGTCGCTGTAAGCTGACACCACCACCAATTTGACCTTCTCGAACTTTGTCGCCGTTAGCAAGCTTAATCTTGTCGTCAAAGGTTTCCGAAAGTTCTTGACTACGAAAAGCATTCACAGTGTAACCTAAGCGATCGGGGTTAGTTATCCGATAGGGACTAATAAATTTGCTATTAAACTGCAAGTCTCGGCTACTTACACCAACATTCACACCGAAAGTATCATTAACACCACCAACATTCTGATCTTGATAGCTGATTGTACCTATCAACCCCTGATCGGCATTGTAACTACCACCCAAGTTAACACCACGCGCCCCAGTTTCTTTGAGTTGGTAGACTAAATCTAGTTTTGTCGCATCTCCTTCTAAGGCAACATTTACAGTCTCAAATAAACCAGTCCGATATAGCTGTTGTATGTCTTGTTTAACTATATTTTCTTGGAAGATTTGACCAGGTTTTAGCTTGAGTTGCTGTTGCAGGAAATCTGTTTTGGTGCGTCCTCCCACGGGATTACCCTTGCTATCAATGGTTTTACCCTCGTCGTTGACAAAGCGAAATTTAATATTACTCACCAAACCTTCAGCAACATTTACAGTGAGAATACCTTGAGAACTGGGTTTAATTGATAACACCCGTGCCAAATTATAACCATTGTCGGCGTACCATTTGTTAATTTGTGCTACTGCTTGCTGGAGTCCAGCAGGACTGATGGTTGTTCCAATTTGAGATTGTAACTGTTGTTGGGCTACTTGGTAGGTGAGTACTTTAGCACCAGATAATTGCAGCGAGCGCACAATCACCGGTTGCACTTGATAAACTACATTCAATCCAGCCTGTGTGCTAAAGCTATTCACACTGACATTGCTAAATAAACCTGTATCTAAAATTGCGGTTACATCTTTTTGTAGCTGGCTTTGACTGGTTTCTCCACCCACCTGGGTTTTAATTACTTTGCGAATGATTTGCTGCAATTCCTGATTGGCTCCTACTACCTGTACATCTGTAGCCGTAACTACTAAATAGTTATCTGTAGCAGGGGTTTGGGGACGAGAAGCAGAGGAAATAAGGGGGATTATTACTGATTGTTTTAGTGTTGCCTTGTCTACTGGTTTTAAAACTACTGTGGAGTTGTTGTTAACAGTTGTTGGCACTGGGGCAGTATTTTGGGAAAATTGTTGTGCAACTATAGTTTCTGGCGAAGCAATTGTTTCTATACGGGTGGGAGTATCTTCAATTACTGGCACTACTAAGTCATCAATTTTTGTAGTTGGAGTGACGGCTTTAGTCGGTGCAGCCGTTGCTTGCTGAGTAACATTGGCAGCAGCCAAAGTCGCTAAAGTCAAAATTGCAGTAGCAGAAATTTTCATAATATATAATATTTAAGCTAATTAACTGAGAGTTAGTTATACAAAAATACGGTTCAGTTAAGGCTAAAACTCTTTGTCAAACTCAATTTTTTTAACGTAGACGCTTCGGCTTGCCGCAGGCTACCGCCAAGGATGCCAAGGACGCAGAGAGAAGAAAGAAATGCTTAACTGAACTGTATTGAGTTATACAAAGGTTCAGGAATAGGGATAACACTAACTTCCAGCTTATTTGTGGATTTACCCATTCATACCTTTGTATATACTAGACAGTTAATTATCATTTTTTGTTTCACGCTAGCAGTATGAAATGCTCAGATCCCCATTTACTATTAATTCTGTACGCCTGGGTAATAAATATTGCTTTAAAAGTTGAAGGAATATAAGACTAATATTTGATTTATGAAAAAGCTCGGTACAGATCGAGAAGCCTAATTCCTTATTCCCTACTCCCCACTCCCTGCCCCCGTAAATAATTTCAAACATCAAATACGATTCTTATAGAGTTTTAATATTAAATATAGGACTAATGTTTGATTTCTGAAAAAGCTTGGTACAAATTAAAAAGCCTAATTCCCTATTCCCTACTCCCTACTCCCCGCCCACGGAGATAATTTCAAAAATCAAATACGATTCCTATAGTATTGTTATTCACTTCTAATAAATATTTCTGTTTATTAAAAGAAAATTATAGTGAGAAAGGAGTTACCATCGGCAACCCCTTTCTCACCATAATGATTCTTCTTGTTAAAGAAATATTATCTCTTGTTTTTTCTATTCGGCCCAACCTGCGCTTGAGGCAAGGCTAGGACTTTGCTGTTTCAGAAGTTCTACGACCTTTTCAGCAACACCTGTTGCTGAGGCTGGATTTTGTCCAGTAACTAAGCGATCGCTCACCACACTTTTTGCCTGAAAGTTCGGTGCTTTATCTACTGTTGCACCTCGCTCAATTAATTTTGCTTCTAACAGAAAGGGTACAATATCGGTTAATCCTGCTGCTGCTTCTTCTTCGTTGGTGAAGACAGACACTTTCTTTCCGGCTACTAAATACTCATTGTTTGAAAGTCGAATGTTGACCAACCCAGCAGGGCCATGACACACCGCAGAAACTACACCACCTCGTTCGTAGATGCTTGCTGCAATGCTAGCCAACTGAGAATTGTCAGCAAAATCCCACATTGTGCCATGTCCACCCGCAAAGAAGATTGCATCATAAGCTGATGGATCAACCTCACTTGGGTTCAAAGTATTTTCCACCTGTGCCATCTTCTCAGGGTTGTCGAGAAATGCAGCGTTCGCTGGATCATTACGATCAATCCCAATCATGGGTGCTTTCCCACCTTTGGGACTTACGTAATCAACAGTCAAGCCAGCTCGCTCGAAAACGGCGACTGGGTGGCTCACTTCTGGCAAATAGTATCCGGTTTCTTTGCCTGTGTTTCCCAAGGTGTTATGGCTGGTTAAAACAACTAGAACTTTCTGAGACATAAAGTTAGTTCCCATTATTAAATCAAAGATTGGCATCAGATAAACCTTCAAAGAGCTTGTGTTTACCTGATATAGGACTTCTATTTGATTGCCTGAAAAACCATAAGAGCTAACTGTATAAAGATTTAGCTCTCAGTATATTTAACAATAATCAAGTAGAATTCCTATAGCTTTATACTAACCCAAGTTGCGGTTTATCAAAATCTGGGTGCTTTTCATAGAACTCAGTGCTGAGTCCTGAGTGAATTAAGAAATACTCAGCATTTTTCTACTTGGTAAAAGTGCCGACACCACTTGCTTTATGCCGAGAAAGCTTTCTACCGCAGTGGCTACCCCTTGTTGAGTGGTCTTTCAAATCGAAGCCGAGGCATTGGCTAAACACTCCGCTAACGCTAAGGGAACTCGGCACTGTTCATGGCATGATACTCACAATACTTAATGCAAGATTCTATGAGTAATGTATCCCGGTTATCCCTAAGCTCTAACTCTCAAGCTGCAACTTCTCCTTTACACTTACTTGTATTAAGTAATGGTCATGGGGAAGATATCATTGCAGTTCGGATTTTACAAGAACTCCAACGACAATTAAACCCACCAGAAATCTTTGCTTTACCTTTGGTGGGTGAAGGACATGCTTACCAACAGTTGGATATTCCCCTCATCGGTTCAGTTCGCACTATGCCTTCTGGCGGCTTTATTTATATGGATGGCCGCCAATTAGCACGGGATGTACGCGGTGGTTTGTTACAACTTACCCTTACCCAGATAAAAGCTATTCGTCGTTGGGTGAGTTCTCAAAAAAAATTAGGTCATAAAAGAGCGATTTTAGCGGTGGGAGATATTTTGCCACTGTTGTTTGCAACTTTCAGTGGCGCTAATTATGCTTTTGTAGGTACGGCGAAATCTGAATATTATGTGCGGGATGAAGCTGGATTATTACCACAAAAATCTAAAGATATGCGTTGGGAAAACTTTTCTGGTTCAGTTTACCATCCTTGGGAACGTTGGTTAATGAGCCGTCGCCGTTGTAAGGCGGTGTTTCTTAGAGATGCACTGACGACGGAAACATTAAAACAATGGCCTATTCCAGCTTTTTATTTGGGTAATCCCATGATGGATGGTCTGCAACCGACCTTTTCACGCCAACAATTTTATAGTCAGGATAGCCAACAACAAGAGACAGTTCGACCTTTTGTAGTAACTCTTCTTCCAGGTTCACGTCCACCAGAGGCATACGCCAACTGGGAAGCAATTATGATTGTTGTATCTGCGTTGATGGCAAGTTTCCAAGAGCGAAATTCGATTTTCTATACTTCTAACCAAGTGATCTTTTTAGGTGCGATCGCTCCGGGTTTAGACTCTCATATTTTATCCCAAAGTGTCCAATCCCAAGGCTGGCATACTGAATCAATATGTCCTATCCAAATTGCTGATGCGAATATTTTGACATTTAAAAAAAGAAATGCATATTTACTGCTGACACAAAAAGCTTATAATGATTGCTTACATTTGGGAGATATAGCGATCGCTATGGCAGGTACAGCCACAGAACAGTTTGTCGGTTTAGGAAAACCTGCGATCGCAATTCCTGGTAATGGGCCTCAATATAACCGTGGCTTTGCTGAAGCTCAAAGTCGTCTTTTAGGCTCATCTTTGATTTTAGTTGAGCAGTCAGCAGAAGTAGCGAAGGTTGTACAGTCTCTATTCAAAGATCCTGATATTTTGCAAATTATTGCCGAAAATGGTCTACGACGCATGGGTAAACCCGGAGCAGCACTACGCATTGCAGAATGTTTACAGGAACGATTTTGATTGGGCATTGGGCATTGGGATAGTTATTCTCCTTGTCCCCTCATCTCCCTCTGCTCCCTCTGCTCCCTCTGCTCTTTCTGCTCCCCCATATCTTTATGCTACCAACCCAGAACGTAAAGCCCTTACAGCAGCTTGGGTACGGTCATCCGCACACAGTTTATTTAAAATATTACGAACATGGGTTTTCACAGTACCAACTGTAATGTAGAGTTTCTCGGCAATTTGCCCATTGCTACACCCAGCTACAATCAATTCTAGGATTTCTAGTTCTCGTTGAGTCAGGGGGTATGTTTCCAAAACTTGCTCGTATTCTGATGCCAATGCCTCAATTTTTACAGTCTTCGGCGTTTTATCAGAACCTTGGCTCTCTCCAGGAATACCTTGGCGCATCTTCCGCAATACCACGTTGGCAATTGCCGGATCAATCCAAGAATTACCACCGTGAGTCGCTTGGATCGCCTCAGTTAATTTACTGATACTTGTTTCTTTCATGTAATAAGAATCAGCACCCGCCGCGAAGGCTGCAAGTACAGCATCCTCCGTGTGATCCATTGTCAGGATCAAAATCTTGGTTGCCGATTGCCCAGTTTCAGCTTGGTGGCGTTTAAATTTGCGAGTGAGTTCAATGCCATCCATATCAGGCAAACCGATATCTACAACCGCTACATCTGGCTTTGCCGTTTCTAAAAGTTTTAGTCCTTGGGTAGCATTTGCTGCTTCGCCAATTACTTTTAATGCGCTGTGAGACTGTAATGCTGCTCGTAGTCCCATTCGCGTTAAGTCATGATCTTCAATTAAAATAATGCTAATTTCATTCATTGCTACACTCGCTCTTACGCTGTTTGCATCTTTCAAGGTATTACTTTTTGTAAGCGCTATCTTTTATTTTCCCAATCTAAAGATAGATGATCTTTCAATCACTCTGCATCCACCGATAGAAATAATCAACCTCCTATTTTTTAACATTTAGATAGAGAATAAATCTAGCTAGAGATATATAGATACTTGCACAATAAGTATGAAAGATTGAGGTTAATGCAAAACTGCTCCTCCCGTGCGAAAAATTCAGTTTTCAGTTGCCATGTTCCATTAGTTAATTACTATTATCTTGTATAAAGCTTACAAAAATGGACAAATTACAAAAGGTAAAAATTATCTCACGACAAAGTAAACGATGGTTTCGAGTGCTTTTTAACCACACCTTTGGATTCATTGGATTGATCCCTCTAATGGTTATCCTTATAGAAGAGAATTAGACGGCGTTAAAATTTGGTGCAATTACTAACAGCAAAGTAATTCGTTGTTCTTCGTGGGAAGCTTGCTGACCTGACTTTTCAGTGGATGTGGAAGACTGCGATCGCCACAAAAATACTAACACGGGTCTAGCGATCGTTAAGAAAATTGTCGAAATCTCAGGAGGTAGGATTACTTCAAATTCACAAATTGGTATAAGGAGCTACTTTTTTATCTACCTAATTAATCAATCCTATGAGTATAACTACTCAAGCTTATGGTACATAACAATGGTATGCAACTCTCACCAATGGGTGACGACGGTCGCTTGCTGACTCAATTACAATTGTTTTAAGCTTAGTAAAGTATTTTATTTTACTTTATATTAGCTATGTTTGCTGTCTTCAGACCAATAGTTTTTGGTTTGTTAATTAGCGAAACAGACTCATGATACAAGCCTATAAATTTATGGTAGTTATTAATTTTTAATTTGGAGCTAACTGACCTTCCCTAACTTTTTAGAGATGATGGTAAAGCTTAATCAGTATTGAATATTGTGCGAAATGCCTTAGTCAATAAAGTTACAGATTTTAGATGTCCGAAAATCTTATATTTTAATTAGATAATCTCAAAACAGGAATGTTATACATCAACCTATGTTTAGCGGCAAAAATAAAAACCGATGGAAGATACGCTGAAAATTTTGGTTGTAGATGATGATGAAGTAGACCGGATGGCAGTCCGTTGTGCCCTGACTAAAGCAGGTATTCAAATGGAACTATCTGAAGTAGCCGATGGCAATAATGCATTTTCTATTTTAAGCACTACTGCTTATGATTGTGTTTTCCTCGGCTATCGCTTACTAGATCAGGATGGACTAACCTTAATTCAACAGCTACGTTCTTCGGAACTTAAAGTTCCTTTAGTAGTCCTAACTGGTCAAGAAGATGAGCAAACTGCTGTCCAATTATTAAAAACTGGTGTTACAGACTATCTCTCTAAGTCTAGAATATCTCCAGAAAATTTGGCACAAGTTCTGCGGAGTGCGATTCGGGTTTATCGGGCTGAAATACAGGTAGCTTTAGCAAAAGATCAGCTTAGAGAAAGCCATGAACAACTTGTTCGTAAGAATCAAGAATTGGAGAGACAACAGCAACAGCTTCAAATGCAAAACTTCAAGCTATCAGAGGCATCAGTGCTAAAATCACATTTTTTAGCAACTATGTCCCACGAACTAAGAACGCCAATGAATGCGATTATTGGTTTTTCGCAAATACTGCTGCGTCCTAAGTTTGGTCAACTAACGCACCAGCAAGCAGATATGGTTGAGCGTATCTTAAATAATGGTAAGCATTTGCTAATGCTAGTCAATGAAGTTCTCGACTTTTCCAAACTAGAGGCAGGACGATTAGACTTAAAGGCGGAAATATTTGATGTCTTAAAAGTAATAAATCTTGCTGTAAGTGAAATGCGTTCTTTAGCTGACGCTAAAAACCTATCATTATTAGTGCAAACTGATTTGCAAAATAGTTTGGTATTTAATGATCCAGTTCGTGTCAAACAAATTTTAATTAACCTGCTCTCCAACGCCATTAAGTTTACAGAGTCAGGTGAAATTTGCGTTGAAGTTAAGGAACTACCTGCAAATCAAGTCACAATTATTATTCGGGATACAGGTATTGGCATAGCACCGAGAGATTTTAAACGTATTTTTGAAGCATTTCGACAAGTCGATCAAACTCTTACTCGGAAATATCCAGGTACAGGGTTGGGTTTGGCAATTGTAGATTCACTAGTGCGAATGATGGGCGGCAAAATACTTCTTGAGAGCAAATTAGGAGTGGGTTCAACGTTTAAAATTGAATTGCCGCGTCAAATCACTTTATCGGCTGTAGGAGGCGATGCTCCACCGATAGATAGCAACCAGGTTTTTTCCTCTACTAAAAATCCGCATCATTCATCTTCTCAAGCTAGGCAAGCACCAATAGGATATCCTAAATTTAAACTATAAATTACTTTCAAAAAACTAATAAAAATTGATAAATTATGTCTGTAGTTGAAAATAATAGAATTTATCGAATTCTCGCAGTTGACGATACTCCAGATAATCTCATTTTGGTTCAAGCAATTTTAGAAAGTGAGGGGTATGAAATTCATTTAGTTTCAGATGGAATAAAGGCTTTGCAGCAAGTTGAACAATCTCCACCCGATCTGATTCTGTTAGATGTGATGATGCCAGGGATAGATGGTTATGAAGTCACACGTCGGATTCGGAATAACCCAGCAATTAGTTATATTCCAATTCTGCTGATTACTGCCTTTCACGAATCCAGCGTTGTCGAAGGTTTGGATGCTGGTGCAGACGATTTTATTCGTAAACCATTTGATACTGATGAACTATTGGCAAGGGTGCGATCGCTATTGCGTCTCAAGCACAGTTTGGACGAACAACAAAAAATGGCCCGCCAACGCGAAGATTTTGTTTCCCGTCTGACTCATGATTTGCGAACTCCCTTAGTAGCCGCCGATCGCATGTTGAATTTGTTTGAGATGGAAACATTCTGCAAAATTTCGCCGGAAATGAAACAGGCGATCGCAGTTATGATTCGCAGTAACCAAAATTTGATGGACATGGTAAACACCCTCCTTGAAGTCTATCGCTTCGAGGCAGGTAAAAAAACGTTGAATTGGGAAGAATGCGATTTACGTGAAATATCTCAAGAAGTAGTCAGCGAACTAAGTCCTCTAACTAGTGAAAAAGGTTTGACTCTGAAAATAGATACTCGTGAATTAGATCCACAGGGCAAAAACGCGGGTATTATTATGGGCGATCGCTTGGAACTACGGCGAGTGATAAACAACCTGATCGCAAATGCCATCAAATTTACAGATACAGGAGGCATCACAATCCGCATTTTTGAAACACCACTTAATTCAGAAAATGCAGATTCGGTAACGATCGAGATCCAAGATACAGGATATGGGATTGCGCCCGAAGATCAGGCAACAATTTTCGAGCGATTTCGCCAAGGCAAACATAAACGCTCAGGTAGTGGTTTAGGACTACATTTATCCCACCGAATTATAGAAGCGCACGCAGGAACTATCAAAGTCACCTCTGAACTAGGTAAAGGTAGTTTGTTCACTATGCAACTACCTAAAAACATTTAAGTCTTTCACCTTTGCCTTTATATTTTTATGCTCGACTGCTAATCTTGGCAAAGCTTCAAAGCTGGGTAAGGGGTGAATTTTCTTGCCAGCTCATGGCGGATTATAGCCTCTAATTCCTCGATCATATAAGGCTTGCTGATGTAATCATTGAATCCTGCCTTGAGAATACGCTCACGATCCTCCGTGCTAGCTAAAGCTGTGACAGCTACCACCGGAATTGCACAAGTTAGGGGTTCAAGCTTTAGATGACGCACAACATCCATACCGCTAAGACCTGGTAATAAAATATCCAATAAGATTAAGTCTGGTTGATGTTCTTTAGCTACCAGCACCGTTGCAGAAGAATCCGTTTGACAAATGAATCTATAACCCATTGACTCCAGAGCATAACTAATTACCAGGAGACTATCATCATCGTCTTCTACTGCCAGAATCAAGGGCTGGTAAGAGTTTTGCTTATTTTCATCACTCATGAATGAATGTGTCAAATACATCTCTTCTCCAGAAGATTTTATTAGGATTCATCATCTTTACTTGAGAGATATAGGACGTATATTTGATTCTTTGAAAAAATCAGTATACCCTGAAAAGTCTTCTTCCCGACTCCCCAATAGAGACACGATTAATCGCATCTCTTCCTACTCCCTGTCTATCGCGCTTCTGTACGAGACGCTTCTCCTGTGGGAGACGCTTGTCTGCGACACGCTCCGCGAACGCGAACGCGCACCATGCAAATAATTTCAAAAATCAAAGCGGACTGCTATACAAACTAGGCTTACTGCGAATAATAGAATAGTACTCAGTTAGGATTGACTCGTGTTTTGCTTTTGCCTAGTTGATAATTCTAATTCATACAAAAATAGCTGAGGTAAGAAAACCTCAAGCAGATAAGTTGAGTAGATACTTTTCGATTATACGCAAAATTACAGAAGATTTTTTGTGGGCTTTGGGCGCATCCGCTTTTTGTTGCTCTAGATCAGGCTTTCAGCAGGAATAATATCGGTCAAACACGTCAGAAAAGCTTTACTAAAGTTAGCGATCGCAGTTCTTCTTGACAAGAAAAAGCAACTTACAACTAAACCTGTGGTCAATCCTGCTGCTACTGAACGACCACGAGACGATAATGAAAAGAATTAAACCTTATAATAATTTTAGTTTGTGTTGGTTATCACAATCTTTCTTTAAAGAAGATTCAAACTTTTGAAGTGTTTTTGTAAGTGAGGCAAGCGCTACCATAGCAACTAAGCCAATCTAATATTATCTTTTGACTTGCAGCCCCCGACCTATGGGGGATTTCTCTTAGTACGTACTGAAGTATCTAACTATTTTTTAAACACACTATAGATAGATGAATTGAAATCAAAGTAATTCTAAAATAAATATGGAAAACACTGGTATATATGTATATATGGGGTGTGGCTCTTAGCCATGCCTTTTTTATTAGTAATATCAAGCAAGGAAAACCTATAAATAATTAAGGTAATCCTTACTCTGCGAGCTTTGAATATAACTTTATCTTAATATTAGATTACGGAATATTTAGTCTAATGCTAAAGGAATAAGCAATATTATCAAACTCTATTAAGTTAATTTTATTAAATATCATTTATAAATAAGTTTAGCAACAAAGAATCACTACTACCATATAGGGATTGATATTAGTATCATTCTATAGATAGTAGAAATAACTATTTTACAAAGTTATTATTCAGCCTGTTAATGCCTGAAAAACGTGTATGCGCCCTGGAATAATAACCAGGGTCTTTTTTTATCAAAACTCAGATAAGTCAAAAATAGACTCTCATCGGAATAGAGGTAAATTGACTCTTCGAGTCATTTCCCAAGGAGAGCCAGTAGTATATCAGCTTTTAGAATATTTAGATCAAGTTTATGGCAAGATGAAGTAAAGCAAGCGCTCAGTCTGAATTCATCTTGGTGTAGTCCCAATACTTGTCGGGTTTTGGAGAAAAGAGCGCAGTTAAGACTAGCTCAACAAATAGCCGCAGCTGCAATGCTCAAGCATAGAGCCAAGTAGCCAAAGCCGACCTTGCGAAAGCCGCTAGTAGTTCGCCAAGGAAACTTGGCGGGGTAAAGGGCAAGGGGAAAGGGAAAAGATGTTTACTCCTTTAACCTTTAACCTTTCCCCAATTCCTGCGCCCTCACAAGCGCATTTTTGGGTTGGCAGACTACTAGTCGTCTTGTGATTGATGTGCAGGTTGAAGCAGAAATGGTAGAGGTTGTAACGCGGTTGAGTTCGGTGTTGACGTTTAAGGTGTAGCCCCTGAATAAAAAGCCCCTGGTCAACACCAGGGGTATCCATCTTTATTCCCTGATATTAGAATCGCATCTATAGAGCCATTGTAAATCCAAATCATGCAATTAGTGCATAACCTTGATGGTTATTTTGCAATCAACCCAACCTACGATTATCTGACTATTACGAATTACTTGTTGTACCAAGCTTTTCGCCACTGTTGCATTTCTTTAATTTCTATCTCTTGGGCTTTAACAATTTCTTGGGCTAATTTCTTGATTTCAGGGCGCTTAGACTTACTTAAGGCATCCTGCGCCATTGTTACAGCCCCTTCGTGGTGAGGAATCATCGCATTGATAAAGCGCAGATCAAATTCTGCATCGGCTGCACCTAAATTCTGACTCATCATCATAGTTTTCATTTGATCGGGCGACATTTCCATCATGTGGCCCATTTGGCTGTTGTAAGCCATTGGTTTATCTCCCGCCTTGGGATACCAAGCTTGTCGCCACTGCTTCATCTGAGTAATTTCTTGATTTTGCGATTTGATGATATTGTCTGCTAGTTTTTTGATTTCAGGACGTTTTGATTTCTGCTGTGCAACATTCGCCATTTCCACAGCGCCTTGATGGTGCGGAATCATCGCGTCGATAAATCGTAAATCAAAATTTGCATCGGCTGGGCCTAAATCCATTCCCATACTGTGATTCATACTTCCACCATGATTCATCATCTGCTTATCGTTAGCATTGGTGACAGTTTCCTTTAGGGCTTGGCTTTGGTTTTGGGAAGCAGTATTGGTACATCCTGTGATTAACCCACCGGCTGAAGCGATCGCAGTCAAGGTTAACACCAAAAACCCATTCCTCAAAGATAGCAGTTGCATAAATCTCACCTAACAATTTCCCAATTCTAATCTAATCAAATTGCTAGACTGAAATCTAAAGATCCCCGACTTCTTAAAGAAGTCGGGGATCTGGTTGGTCATTTATCAGTCAAAGTTGTGTAAGCTTCATTAACTAAGTGCATTTTCTCTTGTGCTTGTTTTAGCAGTTGCGGCTGATTAACAAACAAATCTGGATGCCATTTTTTTACTAAAGTTCGATAAGCCTGCTTTATCTCAGCCAAAGAAGCATTTGTTTGCAATCCTAAAATGCTGTAGGCGCGAGTAATCTTATCTTTTTCCGTCTGGGTTTTTGATTGGTTGGGTGTTTTGTTGCTTTGAGCTGTATTTTGCTGTTTGCCAGTTTGAGAACCAGGCGATGTCTGACGAGAAGCCTTAAGGCTACGCATCTCTGCTTTCATTCGCGCTATTTCCTCATTGAGTTCCCACTCACGAAATTTCGCCTCCACTTCTTCTTTCCGTGGAGAGGGAGAAACTTTTGGCGGTGGTGGAGAAACAGATTTTACCTTTGTCTGAGTATTCTTAGCACTATTTTCCTGTTGTTGCTTAACACTAGTATCTTTTTGAGAAAAACTTTGAACTCTCTCTGGCTGTGGTGAATATTTTCTATTAGTATTATTGGATTTGGGTATTTCTTTATAAGGTTGATGATTTGAGGACATTTTTACTTTCTCTAACTCTTGCAACAACTGATTAAAGCCGTTTTGTAACTGTTGCAAACTTTCACGCTTTTTAGTAATTTCTAGCGGTTCTTGACTAAACTCAAAACAAATTACTTTTTCTGCTTTTTGTTCATATTCATTCAAAATAGATAACCCTTGGCTACTGAAGCTAGATAAATAATCTTCAATTGCAGTTATACAAAGTTTAGCAACTTCTTGGTGATAAGATTCCTTTGCTAATTGATCGTCTTGTTTTTGGATATTCTTGTTTAGCAAATAAGAAATACTCCCGACGACAGCAGCACCCACTGGGCCACCTAATAACCAACCAATACCACCACCAACAGCAATAGAACCAGGTTCACTCAAATTATCAGTATTGCTTGGCTTTGATGGTAATATTACTTGTGGTTCGCTAGGAAAGGGAATTATTAAATCTTGCGGTCGTTCTTCTTGGAAAAATTCGTAAGCTTGATAAAGCCATTTTACCGTAGCAAATTGTAATTGAGTCAGGTCTTTTTTAAGAATATTTATTTGCCAATCTTTAAATTTATTTTCTGCCAATGCGACTGCTGCATCAGCTTGATATTTTGTGAGTAGCTTGGGTAATGCTAGCCAATCGCGTAATTCTCCTACGCTAGTAGAAAAACCTTTATAAATTAATTCGGCTGCTTTGCGTTTAATTTCAATTTTGCTATGTTCTTTCTCATCAAAGGATTTTATTTCAAGAGCAATTGGGTCAATTTTAGCTTTTAATGAGTATTGGATTTGAGAAGCGATCGCTTGCACTCTTGGCAAACGCACACTACCACGATTTGGTTGCAAAATTCCTACAATATTTTGCAAAGCTGTTTCAAAAGCCGCTAAACCGCTACTATTAGCAGCAGCAACATCACCTTTTAATCTAGCTCTTAAAGCAGGTAAAGCATCAACACGATATAAATTACTAAAACCTGGAGGTAATTCGGCTCGAAAGCTCTCTGCAACAAACAGCAGGCGATTTTGGACTTGTTTTTGCTCGTCAGGTTCGAGTAGATTAAGAAAATTGGCAACAAAAATAACTGTTTTAATTCCGCGATCTAATAGCCAATCTCGTAAGTTTTCCCGCTCACCTAAAGTCATTAACTTACGTGCATCTAATAATTGTATAACTAAATCTGCACCTAAAAGTTGTTCTCGAACTAAATTATCTTGTTCATCTCTATCATTGGTTCCCGGTAAATCGAGAAATTCTACACCTGTTTCTAAGAAAGGATGCGGACAAAAAAGTTCTACAGATGCTACATCTTTTCGCATCTGTCTATTGCCATCAAGAATTGCAAATTGTTGTAAAACTTCTGTGCCACTGCGATAGACTTCTGTACCGTCTACCAACATAATGCGAGTCCGCACATCAGAACCATACTTGACAGTAATTGCTGCGCCTGTGGTGGGAATTAAATCAATTGGTAAGGTACGATTCCCTAACATGGCATTAAGTAAAGTAGATTTGCCATGATTAAAAGGGCCAAATACCGCAATCCGAAAGCTAGGATTAACGAGATGATTGCAAATGGTAATTATATCTTGATGCAGCTGCGATTTGCGTTCTAAATTCAGTAATTCAGATGCAGATTTGAGAGAATCTGCTAAATTCTTATAACTTTCATACTGTTGTTGCATAATTCCTCGTTTCCAGTCTTTCCCTGGTAATGCAATTACCTCACATTCTTATAGTTATGGGAGGCAGTAGCCCTCCCAGTAGGTATTCCCAGCTAGAAGCTGGAAACGAGAGTAATGAGATTTATCAACTATAATAAGCTAATAAATTGCTATACGCTGCCTCGATTTTTTGCAACTGAGCTATTACATCTTCTTGCAATTTTTTTAAACGGTTGAACTCACTCTCACGATTGATTTCACGGCTTTGTTTCTGTTTGACTAGATTATCTAATTCAGATTTGCGAGAGAGAATATCATCGTTAATCCGCTTACCCACTTCTCTTTCATAAGAGTCAAAACATTCTTTTACAGCATTGTATACAACCTGAGATTGTTCATGTGCAACTTGGGGTAGATGTTTAACTAACTCTTTCTTCGCCGTTTTAACTAACTCTTTACGCGCTTGATCTGCTTGCAAAAATCCGACTCCTAAACCTAGCAGTGCAAACCCAATGGGGCCAAGAAAAATACCTGTCACTGCTGTAATTATCCCGCCAATACCAATTACAGTAAAGTAGTTTAACAAGATATTTTTCCAATCAAATCCGGCTCCTGCCAGTGCGAAACCAGCAAGATTTCCTTTAGACAGTGATAACAATCCCATTGCCCATTTTGCCCAGCCGGGAGAGTTATCTTCTTCAGCTGTAGTAGTAGTATTTAGTTTGACATTTTGTCCGGTGAGCTTTTCTGTGATTTGATCTGTAACTTGACTGTAAGACGCGCCATATTGTGAAGCACTGCGAGAAAGTTCTTTAAAAGCGGCATTGATATCTTTTTCAGCAGTTAATGTCCAAGCAGCAGATTTGTCAGTGATATATTGCTCAAAGGCTTTTTGCAGTGCAGTGTTAAATGCTTCTCGTTTACCACTACTGAGAAAATCAAACAAATTTAATTCCGGTTGATAGCGTAAGAAATCAGTTTCAAAAGTATCACCTAAATTTAAAACGTAGCCGCGAAAAGATTCGGAAATCGTTCTTGCTTGAGTGTCTCTGGTATTGATAATTTCTTTTTGGAATTCATCTCGAATACCTGTGAGTTTATTAAACTCTGGTTCTACTGAATCGATCCGTTTTTTTAATTCATTTACATCTTGGTCAAGTAATGGTATACGTCTTGCAACTGCTTCGCGGGTATGATTGCAGGCAAGTCTAGCTAAGGTTCTGACTTGACGGAGTTCTGCGATCGCACGTTCTCTGGTAAGAAAAGTATTAAGGGCTTCCATAAACTTTGGAAAGCCAGTCCCCTCTAAATCAGCTTGGGGATTTTTCAACCGTCGTCTGAGTGCTTGAATTGACGAAAGCTCAAACACTCGTTCGTCATAAATATTCTGACCTTCTATAGTACAATATTCTGCTAAGTTCGCGTTAAATACTTGGCGTAACCTATTCTCAGATGCTTGTAATTCTTCTACATCATCAGGATCAATCAATGATTCTCGTACCTGATCCCAAGCATTAACTAAGAAGAAAACTGTCAATCCTCGACCTTTAATATAATTTTCTAAGTAGCGACGCTCACCCAAGGTGCAAGGTTGAGAAGCTCTCATGACAAACAAAATTGCATGGCAGTTATTTACATAACCTAAAGATAATTCGTTTCGCGCTTCTGTATCATTCAATCCCGGACTATCGACAATTTCAATTCCTTTTTCTAATAACGTTAAAGGATACTCAACTACTGCATAATCAACATCGGGAAAGGCTTGTTTTTTCTCCTGCTCTAGTTTTTTCGCTTCAGCCGGATCAATGGTATATTTATATTTAAAGTTTTGAAAGTCTAACTGTTGTGGGCTTTTTCCATCATTAAAATGAATAGTAACTTTCTTTTCTGGGCCATAGCGTAAAACTGTTAAGACTGCGGTACAAGGGTTAACATCGCTTGGTAATAAGTTTTCCCCAATTAAGGCGTTGAGAAACGTACTTTTTCCGCGTTTCATATCGCCTAAGACTAAAAGGCGAAATACACCTTGGTGGAGATTTTTACTAGCTACTGTAATATCTTCAATATCTCGCTCCAAACTGAGTTTTCCTGATGAAGAGTCTCCAGCCAACTCAGCTTGATTAATTGTTTGGGCTAGTTTAGTTAAACATATAGAAATCTCCGATCGCACTTGAGCAACGCGCTCTAAATCTTGGATAAATCTGTCAGTTGCTACTTGATCAGTCATAACAATATACCTTAATTAAAGATTGGTTTTTTTAAATTCAAAAAATAATTTGTAAGACATCCACCCCAGCGTACCAACAATAATAAACCCAGCTAACACTGAAGCTATTCTCACTGCAACTAGTGCTACCACACCAAGAGCAAAAAGCTTTCCACCCAAAATTACTTTATTCATCCAAGGTTTTTGGGAATTTTCTGGTTGATGCTTTACAGTTTGATGAAAAGCCGCATCGCTAGCATGAATGTTACTTTCCATTTCCCGCAGTCGCAATTCAACTTCTCGTTCTCGTAATATACGTTCTCGCTGTTCAAGTTCTTTTTCGCGGTTGCTTTCAGATGTCATCGGTATCCATCCCGTTTAAGACAATGAAAAGATATCAGCATTTACTCGTTAATCATGCTGTATCGTAACTCACGTAAATATTTAAAAACCACAGTAAAATTACTATTTAAATTTTCATTACCTACTAAAACTTATAGAGTTAGCTACCACAAAATGCACCTGCTTTCCAGAATCAAAATGAAGTGCCTAAGAGTGCGATCGTGCGATACCTGCGGCGATCTACTCCTACACAAGAGGCATCATATTATGTCTGCTTGATTGCTTATTAAACTCGAAGAACCCCACCCCCAACCCCTCCCCGCAAGCGGGGAGGGGAGACAAAGCATAGCTTTGGCGGGGTGGGGTTCTTTTATTATGGGTAATTTAGCGGACATAATATCATTCACTACAGTGAATGATGGCTAATTTTTGCCAGTTACGCCGTCTGTTTAGAAGTTGCTTTTAAGTCTGCGGTTGATTTTAACCGGGTAATGGTGGCTTTACGAATGCGATCGCTTTTGCGTGTCCCGCCTGTCATTTCGTATTCTCGGCTGTCTTTGCCATACTTCAATGCTACACCACTAACCAAGCGTTCTGAAGTTTCCCGAATGCTCTTTTCAAGGGTTTCTATTTTTGCCTTTGCTGAGTCAATGGAAGTTAGCATCATATTATACTCGTCAATCTGGTTGCGGAGTTGCCCGATTAACTGGGTTAAATGCTTTAAACTAATTGAATCACCAAAGTCAAGGCTGGAATCAATCGATTTAAATCCGATTACTCTCTGTTCGGTTTTTTCTAGCACAGGAGAGGTTCTTTTTTGGCGTGGCATCAATGCATACCTTTTACTAACCTTTACCTTTCTAGAGTGGCTCAATGGGATAATGTAGTGGTTCAGTAAACCTTGCAGAAATAAGTATTGTTTCTAATAAGATTAGATGGCTGGCTCAGTAATTACACGAGAGTGAATAACAAATCGTTAAGAAAAAACTTGCGTTCTGAACGAATGAACTTGCGTTCTGAACGAACGGACTTGTGTTCTGAACGAACGGACTTGTGTTCTGGACGAATGAACTTGTGTTCTGAACGAACGGACTTGTGTTCTGGACGAACGGACTTGTGTTCTGAACGAATGAACTTGTGTTCTGAACGAATGAACTTGTATTCTGAACGAACGGACTTGTGTTCTGAACGAATATAACAACAGCAAAGAGTTGCTGTCCTGATTTTATAGTTGAACTGCGATCGCATCAATGCAGTATCTCGCCAATCACGCGATTTGTATCAGCTAATCGGCGATCGCGGCGGCGAATATCGGCGATAATTTCGGGAAAAAGGTGATAATACGGTGAAGGTTACTGTGGAAACTCCTGCTGTCAGCCATGCCTCTAAACTTCACCTTCGCCCTCAGTCAACAGCAAACTTTTGAACTGCGCTGTGATTATGGCTCACGTCGCCTGGATAAAGCGGAATTGGCAGCGCTGATTGATTTATGTGAGCAAAATTACTATGCTCAACAAAGAGATCATCTACCTTATCTCACCCAGTTGGGACGGCAACTTTATCAATGGCTGGATGGTAAAGAAGTATGGCTGAGAAAGGCGCTGGATGAGGCGGATGAGCAAACGATTAATCTAGATTTGATTCAAACCAGCGAAGCGCAGGGGTTGAACCCGGAAACAGAACGTATAGCGTTGGGACTAGCACATTTGCCTTGGGAATTGCTACATGATGGTGCAGGGTTTTTAATAGAACGCCAGAATCTTTCCGTCTTACCAGTGCGTTCTGTGCAGCAGCGTCAAACCCAAGTGATTGGCGTGCAAAATCGCCCATTGCGGTTGCTGTTCATGGCGACTTCTCCTGAAGATCCCAGAGTTCCACCACTAGGGTTTGAGCAGGAAGAAGCGAACATTTTGCAAGCAACTAAGGATCAAACTTTGGCGTTGATTGTTGAGGAAAGCGGCTCCGTTGCAGAGTTAGCCAATTTGGTGAAATCCTACCCAGAAGACTATTTTGATGTCTTTCACCTCACGGGACACGGGATAATTTATACCAAAAAAGATTACGGCTCTTTGCTGTCAACAGGTGCAACGCTGCCAGACAATACCCCCTGCTTCATCACTGAAGATGAGGTGGGGAATATGCAACTTACTACCGTCAATGATTTAGCTAAAGCCTTTCGCGGACGCTGGCCGCGTGTAACTTTTCTCTCTGGTTGTCATACGGGACAGGTTTCTAACAAGGGGACAGTACCCTCGATGGCGCAGGCATTGGTGAAGGCGGGGGCAGGTATAGTTTTAGGCTGGGCGCGTCCGGTGTATGACCGCACGGGTATTGTAGCGGCACAGGCATTTTATCAAGCTTTGGTGACGGGGGCAACTGTTGAAGAAGCAGTCAAGGCGGCGCAGCAGGAAATGATTGAGAAAGAATGCACCGACTGGCATCTGTTGCGGATGTATCGGGATACGCGCCCTATTGCAGAACTGGTAACACCTCTGAGAACAAGAAATCGTGAAAAGCTGAAGTTTACACCGTCAGAGCAAGAATTTTTGGATGAGAATAATCAAGTTAAAGTTGCCAGTCAGTTTGAGTTTGTCGGACGCAGGCGACCTTTGCAACGCTGTCTCAAGGCTTTGCAAGAAACCAGCGATCAAATCGGCGTGTTTATTGCAGGGATGGGTGGACTGGGCAAAAGTACTCTGGCGGCGCGGTTATGTACGCGGGTGCAGATGCAGCGTTCTAATTTTGTGCGAGTTGTGGTGATTGGGCCTTTGGATGAGATAGGTTTGCTGACTAAGCTTTCTAATAAGTTTGAGCGGTTTGCAGATGTTCCCGCACTTTTGAACGAACCAAAGGTGTCTCTTAAAGGGCGGTTGCAAAACTTTTTTGAAGCAATTGAAAACGAACACAAGCAACCTTTGCTGCTGGTACTGGATGACTTTGAGCAAAATATCCCCGTTAAAGATGGCTCATTGCGGATGACGGCAGAAGCTTACGAGATTTTAGGGGCGATTTGTGGGGCGTTGGAGGAAAACGGGGCAGAAAGTCGGCTGATTGTCACCTGTCGTTATTTGAAAGAAGACACTTTGCCACCTCATCGCCTGCACTTAGAATCTTTGGCAGCGATGAGCAGCAGTGATATTGATAAAATCTGCTTTCCTTTAGATAAAGAAGTTAGGCAGCAGTTAAGAACTCAGCGAATTATTTACATTGCTGATGGTAATCCCCGCTTGCTGAAGTGGCTGTTAGAGGTGATTCAGCAACCAGGAATAGCGGCGGATGAATTACTGAATCGGCTGGAGGCGACTGAGCAGAAATTTCGTGAAGATATTTTGGCACAAACTCTGCTGGATACTTTGGAACCGGAAGAACGAAAGTTTCTCACACGGTTGAGTGTATTTCACTTGCCTGTGACGGAGGAGATTGGAGGGCTATTTCTTCGACTTCCCACCCTAACGCCTGGGACTCGAAGTCCCAGGCTAATAGCGAAAGTCCTCTGAAGAGGACTGAGGATTTAGGGGAGGGAATTTCTAGTCCGCTTGAGCGGACTTTAGCTATGAGCCAGGAAATTGATTTCCTGGCGGTTGTGGGCAAGCTTGTCAGCCTTAGCTTAGTTGAGTCTGCTACCACTCACCCCACCCAGCCAGCTAATTATCGAGTGACGACAATTTTAGAATCGTTGCTAGAAACAGTGTTGATTCAGGAAGAATGGCAAACAACGCGACAGCAAGCGGTGAGGAAAATCCATCAAGCTTGGTGGGAAGAGAATGACAACCGCACGGAAGCAGAAGCACTGGAAATTGTACGTTTGGGATTGCTGGCAAATGAGCAGGAGATTGCTGTCAGCGTTGGAAATACGATTGCAAGTAATTGGGTGAACGATTCTCGCTTTGTGGAAGCTTTGGAGTTATGTAAGCAAGTTCTGGCAGTTTTTCAGGATTACCGCATCTTGGGAACCATTGCCCGTGCTGAAGAGGTTTTGGGTTTTGTGCAAGAGGCTGTTACCCATTATCAGCAAGCTTTAGACCTTTGCCCTGAAGAGGAATTGCAAGAAAAAGCCACTATCCTCAACAACATGGCAGGGGTATTCGCCCAACAAGGGAACATCCCAAAAGCGATCCCACTCTGGGAGCAAAACTTAGAAATATTTGAGCAGATTGGCGATGTTAAAGGTAAGGCTGTTACCCTCAACAACATGGCACAGGTAATCGCCCAACAAGGGGACATCCCAAAAGCGATTACACTCTGGGAGCAAAACTTAGAAATATTTGAGCAGATTGGCGATGTCAAAGGTAAAGCCGTTACCCTCAACAACATGGCAGGGGTAATCGCCGACCAAGGGGATATCCCAAAAGCGATCGCACTCTGGGAGCAATCCTTGGAAATATCTGAGCAGATTGGCGATGTCAAAAGTAAAGCCACTACCCTCAACAACGTGGCACAGGTATTCGCCCAACAAGGGGACATCCCAAAAGCGATCGCACTCTGGGAGCAATCCTTGGAAATAAAGGAGCAGATTGGCGATGTCAAAGGTAAAGCTGCTACCCTCAACAACATGGCACAGGTATTCGCCCAACAAGGGGACATCCTAAAAGCGATTACACTCTGGGAGCAAAACTTAGAAATATTTGAGCAGATTGGCGATGTCAAAGGTAAAGCCATTACCCTCAACAACATCGCACAGGTAATCGCCGACCAAGGGGACATCCCAAAAGCGATCGCACTTTGGGAACAAGTTGTTTCCACACTTGCACAACTAAGTGCCTATGGTGATTTGGTAACAGTTCTGAGTAATTTAGGCTTAACAGATGAAAGCAACGGTTTGGTTTACCTAGCTCAAGCAGTCTGGTTGACGCTAAGGATTCAAGCCACTTTAGAGCAGACCATTCGGTTAATCCCTGCTTTATATAATAGAGTGCCTCAAGGTGATGAACTAGAAGCTTTGTTAGGAGCAACAGCAATATTCTTTTGCAACTACCGTGGTGAAGGTCATCCCCAGTTAGAGGAACTTCAGTATCCCAGTTTCAAGATGCTATCAGCGGCAGCAGTTGCTCAAGGATTTGAGACTGATGAAGCTTTTCATACTTGGCTTGTCCAGCAACGGCTAAACGATCCAGAATATTTCCTTTTCCGACTCAATCAACGCCTAGAGGAGATTGTTGGCGATGGGTGGTTGTTTGACTGTAGTCAGGTTGTGGGGGAGTCAGGGAGTGCGAATATCTCGGCTCAATACCGGGTTGGGTGGTCATAATTTACACAAGACTGTAAGGATTCATAATTTTAACTGGTGTCAGTTTAAAATCATCAATATTACGGGTAACTAAAGTTAATTTATGATGATGTGCTGTTGCGGCAATTAGACTATCCATTACAGCTAATTTTTTACCTTTCAATTCGGCATTTGCAGAAAATTTTGCCCAATTATCTAAAATATCATCGGTTAGCGGTAAAATATGAGAAGTAAATTCAATTTCTACTCTTTGCAGCCATATTTTTAGTTTTTGATATCGTTCCGGTTGTGAATCTTGGATCTTATAAATCCCTTTTTTTATTTCAGCGATAGTAATACTACTTAAAAATAGTTGTTCAATCGGTTGCTGATTAAACCATTGACTAACTTGGGAGTTGGGAGCTTTTTTAACAAACTCAGACATTACACAGGTGTCTATTAGATAAGTCATAGTTCAAAATTCCTACCTGTGTCTCTATCACGTTCAAACAACGAGGCGATATCATCTTCAGCAGATTCGTCGTCTATAAAACGTAGTCGCTCAAATAAAGGCAGTTCTTTTTTTTGTTGCTGCAAGTAATTGGATAATATTTTGATGACTGCTTCCTGTGGATTTTTATAGTGACTGACTGCGATAATTTCATTAATTAGTTCATCATCTATTGTGATAATGGTCATTGCTTTGTCCTCGGTTGTGTAAAATACAATTTATGCAATCTGAATAATTTTTTTAAGCTTATTGCATACTTATAGAAAAGATTCTTCACGCATACACTCTGCTGTAAAAGCAAATACTGCCCTTAATGCTTCTGGAGTTAGAGTAGGATAGTTTTCTACCACTTGTTGTTCTGTCCATCCTGCTGCAAACAAACCCAATAAGAACTCTACAGAGAAACGAGTTACTTTGACAGTCGGCTTACCCAGCAGAATTTTGGGATCTGAATGAATGTACTGTTGCCAGTCCATAATTTGTACTCCGACTAAACTACAGCTATTGTTGCACAGTATGATTTTTGTTGGGTTGGTGAAGAGGGGATGCGATCGCGCTACTCTTAAATTAATTGACAACAATATAATTAGCTTATGCAATCACTAAATATCACACTGCCAGATGCGATCGCTAATGCTCTCAATGCTTACATTGGCGATCAAGAAGTTTCCTTACCTGCTAACGCTATCGTAGAAAATGCTCTCGAAGAATTCCTCAGCCAACGTGGTTATTTACCTCCACAAAAGCAAGGTTTACGCCTTACTCCTGAACCCAAGGGAAGCGGATTTAAAGATACGTCAGTAAATCACGATAAAATTCTAGCTGAACAAACGTTTTTGCAGTCATTGCCACCAAACATACCTTGAGAGCCGTAATTGCTGACACTGGGCCTTTATATGCTGCTGTAGATATAGACGACCAATATCATGAGCGCTCCCAAGCCGAACTACAACGTATAAATACAGAAAATTTAATAATCCTAGTTCCCTTTCCTGTTTACCTGGAAACATATAATCTTTTGCTATATCGTCTCGGAACTGAACAAGCGATTAGCTTTGCTAGACAATGTATAGGAGCAGTTCATTTTGTCAATCCTTCACAGGAACAATATATGGCAGCAGTTGAAAAAGCTGCAAGTTTTCCAGATCAACGGATTACCGTCTGCGATGCTGTCACTGCCGTTTTGTCAGAAGAAATGAAGCTACCAGTGTGGACGTATGACTTTCATTTTGATCTGATGCTGGTTCAGGTATGGCGGTAAACAACTATGATTATTGTTGGATTGCTTAGAGATGAAATGCGATCGCGCTAATCTTAAATTAATTGACGACAATATAACCAGCTTATGCAATCCCTAAATATCACACTGCCAGATGCGATCGCTAATGCTCTCAGTGCTTACATCAACAGCATATTTTGAAATATATCTAGCTCACCTCTATTGTTTTTGGCGGGTTCCCAGCAGCATAAATCTCCCACATGGCAAAATAGGCTTGTTCTAAATTACGGGTAAAGCGTGATGTATCAAATAGAGGATAAGTAGTACGATTCTGGGCTAATCTCTGTCTGAGTTCTTGCAATGCTGTAGGAGAATGGCCTAAATGTATTGCCAATTGCTCATATTGTTCTAAGTTATTAGTGATTAAGTCTGGTAAACCAACTGCCCTCAGCAAACTAGCCCCAACACGAGAAGAAAAGGTGGTTCCGATACAGGTAAGAACTGGTAAACCTGCCCATAAAGCATCACTAGCAGTAGTGTGAGCATTATAATATAGAGTATCTAAAAATAAGTCTGCTAATTGATGTTTTGCTAAATGTTCTGCTTTGGTGTGATATTGGGCAAAAATTAAGCGATCGCTATCAATTCCCCTTGCTTCGGCTTCTCTTCTAAGGTTATCCTCAGCAGCAGGAAATCTTACAAGTAACCACAGCACACTTTCTGGAACTGCGGCGAGAATTCTCATCCAAACATCGAAAATTTGCGGTTCAATTTTATAGTTGTGATTGAAGCAGCAAAAGACAAAACCCGACTCTGGTAAACCATACTGAGAACGAGTTACAGGGGTAGAAGCGATCGCTTGTTGATGATCGTTGACTTGATAACTGTGGGGTAAGGTGACTAACTTCTCGCTGAAACCATCAGCAAATTCTGGCGGTGTGACTACTGGATCGCTAATAATATAATCGATAAAGTCAGCACCCATAGTTCCATGATAGCCCAAATAACTGACCTGAATGGGAGCAGGCCGCAAAGCTAAAATCGCACTGCGAGAACCACCAGTGTAACCCTTGAGATCAATTAATATATGAATGCCATCATCATAAATTTGGCGGGCGCTTTCTTCTATAGATAAATTAGTAATATCTTGGAAGTGTTCGCAGTTAGTAGCAATGTATTGGCGGTATTCGCTATTGTTATCTGCACTGAAAGAGTAAGCAAATATCTCAAAATTAGCTTGATTATGCAGATTAAATAAGCTTTTCATCAAATGACTAGTAGCATGGTTGCGGAAATCATTAGATAAATAACCTATGCGTAGCCGCCCATTCAAGGAACGGGAATGAGTAAAATTGAGAGATTGCTTTTCACTTGCCCATTGTGTTTTAATACTTTCTCCATAAGTTTGAGCTATTTTGAGCAGAAAATTCCTGTCCCAAGGCTTGTATAAGCTATCGAAAGGGCTGATTGTTGTGGGTTTTGCTTTTTCAACTTCAGAGAGAGTTTGTTCCCGAATGCGGGTTAAATCAGATTGACGACTACGCCAATCGCAACTCATTTCTTTGAGGTAAAACAAGTAATTGAATGCTTCAGCCGAGTCTGGTTGTAGTTGTAAAACCTTTTCAAATGCTACCCTGGCTTCATCTACTTGACCTTGAGTAGTCATTGCTAAAGATAACAACCCTGACCCTAAGCGGATATAAGCTTTAATATAGTCTGGGTTGTGGCGAATAGCAGAACGATAACAAGCGATCGCACCTTCTAATTTCTCTTGCGCCTCTAAGACTATGCCCAGATTTAGATAAGCTTCTGGATAATCGGGATTTTTTTGTAAAGCCTCTTGAAACTTAGCAGCAGCAGCTGATAGCTTACCTTGCATTTGCCAAATTAGACCAAGATTATTGTGAGCAAAAGCATAGTTCGGGTTGCTGAGAATTGCAGACTCAAAATAAGCGATCGCTTTTTCTAAATTTTTCTCGGCTACTTCCACAATACCCAAATTATTGTATGCTTCTGCATATTTCGGGTTAATTGTCAATGCTTGTTGATAAGCCAAAACAGCTTGGTGAGTTTGTCCTTGATTGTCCATAATTACCCCCAACTGATACCAAGCCGGAGCATATTGGGGATATTGGGCGATAATTTGTTCGTATAAAGCGATCGCTTCTGTAAATTGTAGTTGTTTTTGTAAGGCTAATGCCTGCTGATATTGTTCTACAACTGAGAATCGCTGCGCTTGTTTTGTCCATAAATCAGAATCAGACCAGACTTGATTTTCAGTCGGGATTGCAGAGATGATATTATGGTTATCTGTGTCACCAGCAAATGGCAGATTTCCTCCAAGTAAAGGAGAACGGGGGTCGAGGGTAATTAACTGCTGAATCTCCTGAGTCTGGAATCCTAACGCTTGGGGGCAACGGACTCCTGGTAAAACCTGCACATCATAAAGTTCTGTCACTTCTCCTTCTAGACGTAGCCAGTGGACAACTTCGCCAGTTTTTAAGTCAATTACCATTAACCCACAACGGGGTTCAGCATTTTTGCTGTGGAGATTCTCATCTAGTTTTAAACCAGAAAAAGTTTTGTCACGGGGTTTAGATAAACCGACAATGGCATAATTGCCACTAAATGCCAAACCACGCAGAAAACCCGGACAAAAAGTCACGGCTTGAAATTTGCCATCAGCGTTAATATAGCCAAATTCCCCGGTGCCAGCATTAAGCAACCACAACTTACCCTGATAAAATCGTGGGGCATGGGGCATAGATAAACCCGTAGCAATTACTTCATCAGATTGAATATCAATAATACAACCGCCGCCTTGTCGCTTGTCGCGCCAACCATCTACCACATCAGATTGACTGCACAGAGTGACATAGCGGGGTTTACCATCTACCATCGCCAAACCATTGAGGTGACAGCGATCTTCATTTACCAAACGAGAAATAAACTTAGGTTTCCATAAAGGAATGCAACTATGGCGATCGCTCACCGTTGCTAAACAATTTAATATAGTACTGATAAAAATAATGCGTTCAGTATCAGCTTCTACTACCAAATCATGAATATCTAAATCCCCAGTAGTATAAGCAATCCGGGGAATATAAAGCTTGTCATAACCATCATAAAGTTGTCCGGGAGTCAGCACATTGTCTAACTGCCAGAGTTGCGATTTAGAACTGAGATAAATTCGTTCTGGGGTAGCATATAATCCCATTGCACGGTCAAAAACACGCTCAAATCCCGACAATTGTCCGTGGGCGTTCACCCCTAATAGCATCAGACGCGAACTTTGATAAGTAGTGAAAGCCAGGCTAATTTGCTGCAATTGCAACCAGTCAACGAAATGACGTGAGGTGAGCATTTCTACAGGGAGAGCAGCTTTAGCAGTGGATTGTACAATCATTAGCAAAAAAATTAACTTTTGACACTAGTAATAAACATTGCTAGAGTGTTGGGCGTTTAGTTATTAACTATACATACATACAAAATCAAGTCAATAGCTACATAAATTCATTAAAACATTTCTCACCCCTGCTCTTCGCCGCCGCAATCCTACTGGGAGCTTTAATATCTCCGACTTATTAGAGAAGTTGGGGATCTGACCACTAAGTAATTTTACTCAAGGTCAAATGAATACCAAAACAGGGAAAAACTTAAACATTATGACAACTGCAACTACCACAAAGCACACCCTAGTCATCATCGACTCAGCAATTGAAGATCATCAAATACTCGTCCAAGGCATCATACCCACAGCCAAAGTAACTGTCCTCAACAAAGACCAAGACGGTATTGCCCAAATCAGCGCCCTCTGCCACAACTATCCGGCAGCCAGTATCCAGATAATTGCCCACGGTAGCTCCGGCAGTTTGCAACTAGGTAGTAGTCAACTAAATTTAGACAACCTCCACACCTATCGCCAGCACCTACAACAATGGCTTGCTGCCGAAATCCTTATTTATGGCTGTGAAGTCGCCAGAGAAGAAACGGGAAAAACCTTTATAGAACAGCTACATCAACTTACTGGGGCAAACATCGCCGCCTCAGATAAAAAAGTTGGCAACGCCCAACAAGGGGGAAGTTGGGAACTAGAAATGAAGATCGGGCAAATCGCCTCTACACTAGCGTTGCAACCAGAAATTAGGGAAGTCTACCCCGGAGTATTCGCCACCTTTGACACCGCCACCAACTTCTCCGTCGGTAGTAGTCCCAGTTCAGTCACAGTGAGAGACTTCAACGGCGACGGCAAGCTGGACTTGGCTGTGACTAACCAAGGCAGCAACACCGTCTCCGTGCTGCTGGGGAACGGCACAGGTGGCTTTAACACTGCCACCAACTTCACCGTCGGCACTAGTCCCTTTTCAGTCACAGTGGGAGACTTCAACGGCGACAGCAAGCTGGACTTGGCTGTGGCTAACCTCAACTACTACGGTACAGTCTCCGTGCTGCTAGGGAATGGTACAGGCGCCTTTTACACCGCCACCGACTTCTCCGTTGGCAAGGGTTCCCGGTCAGTCATAGTGGCAGACCTCAACAACGACGGCAAGCTAGACTTGGCTATCTCTAACTTCTACGACAGCACAATCTCTGTGCTGCTGGGGAACGGCACTGGCGGCTTTGCCAACGCCACCAACTTCGCCGTCGGCGCTGGTCCATTTTCAGTCACAGTGGCAGACTTCAACGGCGACGGCAAGCTGGACTTGGCTACTCCTAACTTCTACACCAGTAGCACAGTTTCCGTGCTGCTGGGGAACGGCACTGGTGGCTTTGGCACCGCCACCAACTTCTCCGTTGGGAATTATCCCACTTCAGTCACAGTAGGAGACTTCAACGGCGACGGCAAGCTGGACTTGGCTGTGGCTAACGGCAACACAGTCTCCGTGCTGCTGGGGAACGGCACAGGCGGCTTTGGTACTGCCACCGACTTCACGGTTGGCAGTGTTATCAATTCAGTCACAGTGGGAGACTTCAACGGCGACGGCAAGCTGGACTTGGCTATGGCTAACGGCAACACAGTCTCCGTGCTGGTAGACAACGGCACAGGCAGCTTTGCCACTGCCACCAACTTCACCGTTGGCAGTAATTCCAGTTCAGTAACAGTGGGAGACTTCAACGGCGACGGCAAGCTGGATTTGGCTGCTGCTAACGTCAGTAGCAATAATGTCTCAGTGCTGTTGAATACTACTCCCAAAATCAGCATCACCGCAGGCACCAGCCCCAAAGAAGGCGTTACAGATGGCACTTTTACCATTAGCCTCGATACTCCTGCCCCAGTTGGTGGTTTAGTCGTCAACTTCAACACCACAGGCACCGCCACCGCCACCACCGATTACACCTTGGCAGCAGGTACAAATATTACCGATGTCACAGCCAACACTTTCACCATCGCCGCCGGGCAAACCACCGCTACCTTAACAGTCAAAGCGATCGCTGATGGAGTCTCTGACCCCAACGAAACTGTCACTGTCAACCTAGAAGCCAGTCCAGACTACATTCTTGGTGCCAACAGCACCGCCAATTTTCAACCAGCCACCAACTTCAGCGTCGGCACTAGTCCCATTTCAGTCAGGGTGGGAGACTTCAACGGCGACGGCAAGCTGGATTTGGCTGCTGCTAACATCGACAGCAATAATGTCTCAGTGTTGCTAGGCAACGGCAGTGGCAAAGCTGCCACTGCCACCAACTTCAGCGTCGGCACTAATCCCCGATCAGTCACAGTGGGAGACTTCAACGGTGACGGCAAGCTGGATTTGGCTGCTGCTAACATCAATGGCAATAATGTCTCAGTGCTGCTAGGCAACGGCAGTGGCAGCTTTGCCACTGCCACCAACTTTAGCGTCGGTAGTAATCCCATTTCAGTCACAGTGGGAGACTTCAATGGCGACGGCAAGCTGGATTTGGCTGCTGCTAACATCAATAGTAATGATGTCTCAGTTCTACTTGGCGACGGCACAGGCAGCTTTGCCACTGCCACCAACTTCAGCGTCGGCACTAGTCCCTTTTCAGTCACAGTAGGAGACTTCAACGGCGACGGCAAGCTGGATTTGGCTGCTAACGTCAGTAGCAATAATGTCTCAATGCTACTAGGCGACGGCACAGGCAGTTTTGCCACTGCCACCAACTTCAGTGTCGGCACTAGTCCTATTTCAGTCACAGTGGGAGACTTTAACGGCGACGGCAAGCTGGATTTGGCTGCTGCTAACATTAACAGCAATAATGTCTCAGTGCTACTCAATGCTAAACCCAGTGCCACTTTAACAATTGCCGAACCTGTTGCCCCAGTCATTACCTTACCTGGTGATAGTATTGTCTATACTGAAAACTCCGCCGCAACTGTTTTAGATTTAAATGCAACTGTCAGCGATACTGACTCGTCCAATTTCAATACAGGTAATCTCACAGTCCGCTTCGCTAGTGGGGGGACAGCAAGCGATCGCTTAAGTATTCGCAATCAAGGCACCGGGGGAACTGAAATTAACCTCGATGGTAGGGAAATTTATTACGGCAGCACCAAAATTGGTAACTTTAGTGGCGGTATTGGTACTGAGAGTTTAGTCATTAACCTGAATTCTGCCGCTACTGTAGCAGCAACTCAAGCTTTAGTACGTAATATTGCTTTTGCTAACACTTCTAAAAATCCTGCCACTGTTGACCGTACTGTAGAGATAGTTTTAACCGATGACACAGGAACTAAAAGTGCAGCTGTAACAAAAACAGTCAAAGTGGCTGCTGTCAACGATGCACCCAGTGTTGGCAATACACTAGTTCTTTACGACGGTAGTACTGGTAAGAAACCTGAAGAATCAGGTGCAGCTAAAGATGCACCTTGGTTTGCTTATCAAGTTATTGCACAGCCTGGTACTGCGACCACTTCTGCTACAAATAATACAACTAATTTAACGACCAATAATTCAGCCGATGCTGGTTATACCAACTACGGTATCACTGGAACATCTTTAACCCCTAACCCTTTAAATAGTTTCTTCCCTACCCTTGATAGGAATACTGGGTTTGTTGTCTCCTTTGGGTTACAGGTAAATTCTCAAACTTTAGCTACCACTGCCGATAAGAATAATGATGCCGAAACAGATCGGGCTGGATTTAGCGTTATTGTTCTCGATCAAGACAAAAAGGGTATTGAATTAGGGTTCCTCACTGACCGGATTTTTGCTCAGGATGACGGCACAACACAAAAAGATCCGTCTCTGGAACCTGATACTTCTGGTAATCCATTCAAAACCCTATTCACCCAAGCCGAAAGGGTGGACTTTAACACCGCTACAACAGCAGTCAACTACGATTTGGCAATTTTAGGCGACAATTACACCCTATTTGCTGATGGTGTCGCCAAATTGACAGGTAAAGCAAGAGATTACACTGCTGCTGTAACACCGGCTCCCATACCTGATGTCTACGAAAAGCCCAATTTCCTCTTCTTTGGAGACGATACCCCATCTGCGGGTACAAATAGCAATTTAGCGTTTGTCAAAGTTACTACTAGCGGTGATATTCCCGACCAAACCATTGATCAGGATACCGCCACAGCCGAAATTCCTTTTAGTATCGGTGACTCGGAAACGGCTGCTAGTAATCTGACGGTGACAGCAAGTTCATCTAACCCAGATTTAATTCCCAACAATGGTATTTTGATTAGTGGTACAGGAAGCGATCGCACTATCACTGTCACACCTGCTGCTACTAAATATGGTCAATCAAAAATCACTCTCAATGTCAGTGATGGGGAGCAAGTAACTTCTCGTGCCTTTGTTGTTAATGTCAACAATGTTAATGACAAACCCACAGATTTGGCATTGAGTAAGACAGATGTCGATGCAAATGTGCAAGCGGGAACAGTCATCGGCACATTTAGCAGCACTGACCCAGATCCAGAAGATACCTTCACCTATAGCTTAGTTTCGGGAATTGACGATGTTGATAATAATGCCTTCACCATTGATGGCAATAGCCTCAAAATCAACAATTCTCCAGACTTTAAAACTAAATCTAGTTACAAAATCCGCGTTCGTACCACTGATGATGGTAATCTCACCTTTGAGAAAGGATTGACTATTAATGTTAATAATAATGTTGAAACACCCAGCCGTCTCACTAACCCGGATGATGATGTCTTTAACATTACAGGTAAAGATGCCAAAGTCAAACTGGAAATCAAACTCACTGGACAAAGTTCTAAGCTGGTGAATGAACTGGTTTTATTTACTGTTGATGATGCCAAAGGTACGATTAATGGTATTGCCCCTGGTGCTGAAGGTTATGCCAAAGCAGCAATAGATCGGTCAAAAGTAATTTTATCAGCGATCGCTAAAATCCCTAAGGGATTTGACACCAATAATCTCACCACTCTGCTGGAATTGAATTCTGGTCAGAGTTTGAGATTCTTATTAGTTCAAGACGGTACGCTTGATGATGTACGCAATAATCCTAACTCCATCGGAAAATTACTGTTTTCTAGTGTTTTAACCCAAAAAATTACAGATTTGGGTGATGATGGTTTCTCTCTCGCTTGGAAAGATGCTTCTGGTAACAGTGCCACAGATTTTAATGCTTTAGTGGTGAAAATTAAACAGACAGATCAAGCTTTACCTTTAGGTACAAATCTCCAAGATAAATTCCAAGGGGAAGTGATTGATTTGCGAGATATCAAACAATCAGTCAAGGTTCAATTTAACGTTAATAGAGAGGCGTCTTACAACAATTACGTCGGCTTCTATCAAGTGACTGATGTTCAGGGTGGAATTGATACCAATGGCGACGGCAATGCTGATATTCTCACGGGACAGGCTGGTTATACTCAGGCTGCTGTGCGTGATCGGGTTGCTGGTATTGATTTGAGTGTAAGTAACCAAAGTAGTGCTACTTACAGTGGTACTTTTCAACCCGGTGCGATTTTTGTTCCCTTTATTATTGTTAATGGTCGTCCTGATGCGCTTTTAGATAACAATTCTAATAACGATCCGGCGGTTTATTTTCCATTCTTGGGTGCTAATTCTGATCAGTCGGATCACATTCGCCTGTTAGCAAGTAACACCTTTGGCTTTGAGGATTTGCCTGGTGGTGGCGACAAGGATTTCAATGATGTGATTATCAAAGTTAATTTAGCAACCACAATTTAACAATTGTATCGCTCGTCTGATATCCGAAATGCTGCAATCGCAAAGATACCATAATGTGTAAGTAGCGATCGTTTTTTTGATCGCCCCTTGTAGAGACGCGATTCATCGCGTCTTTCTTTTCATAGGCATTATAGGATTTTAGGCAAATTAGTTGTAAATTATGCGATCGCTATAAGCCAAAATTTTTATAGATACTCACACAGGTATAGTCAAAATGGATATTAAGAATGGCTTCGTCGGTGCTGTTGGCAACACACCCCTGATTCGCTTAAACAGCTTCAGTGAAGAAACAGGGTGTGAAATCCTCGCTAAAGCAGAATTTCTCAATCCTGGCGGTTCCGTCAAAGACCGCGCCGCACTTTATATCATCGAAGACGCAGAAAAGAATGGTTTACTCAAACCCGGTGGCACAGTTGTAGAAGGAACTGCTGGTAATACTGGCATTGGGCTGGCGCATATTTGCAACGCCAAAGGCTACAAATGCCTAATTATTATTCCCGATACTCAGTCACAAGAAAAAATAGACGCACTAACAGCACTAGGCGCAGAAGTTCGTCCCGTCCCTGCTGTACCCTATAAAGACCCCAACAACTACGTCAAGCTATCTGGCAGAGTCGCTGCTGAGTTGGAAAACGCTATTTGGGCGAATCAGTTTGATAACTTAGCCAACCGCCGCGCCCACTACGAAACCACAGGGCCAGAAATTTGGACACAGACAGATGGTAAAATAGATGCATGGACAACTGCAACTGGTACTGGTGGTACTTATGCTGGTGTGGCCTTGTACTTGAAAGAACAAAATCCGGCAATTAAATGCGTTGTTGCCGATCCATTGGGTAGTGGACTTTATAGCTATGTCAAAACTGGCGAAATCCATATAGAAGGAAGTTCTATCACTGAAGGCATTGGTAACGGTCGCGTTACAGCCAATATGGAAGGCGCACCTGCTGATGATGCCATCCAAATCGATGACCAAGAAGCTTTACGAGTAGTTTACCAATTGCTAAGGAAAGATGGACTATTAATGGGCGGTTCAACAGGTATTAATGTTGGGGCAGCTGTCGCCCTAGCAAAGCAGTTGGGGCCAGGACATACCATTGTCACCATCTTATGTGATAGTGGTTCCCGCTATCAGTCGCGGATATTCAACCCTGAATGGCTAGCCTCAAAAGGACTTTCAATACATTAGTCATTGGTCATTAGTCATTGGTCATTAGCAAAGGACAAGTGACGAATGACAAATGACAAATGACAAAGGACAAAGGACAAATGACAACTCAACCATCAAGCTTCCCCACAATAGACCAACCCTCTTCTCCTAAATGTGTGCGGGTTTGTCAAAATCGCACTTGCAAAAAGCAAGGTGCAGTTAAAGTTTTAGCAGCTTTTACAGCTTTGCCAATCCCTGGTGTATCGGTAATGGCTAGCAGCTGTTTAGGACAATGCGGCAATGGGCCGATGGTGCTGGTATTACCCGATATGGTCTGGTATAGCGGCGTTCAACCCCATGAAGTATCTCTACTGATAGAAAATCATTTGCTAGGTGGTCAAAGAGTCCAACAGATGCTCTATTATCGGTTTCATCACCAGAAATAAAGCCAAGTTTTCAATATCAATGTCTGCAATATTGTTGACTGAAGTGAGGTATCCAATGAATATCCAACAGCTGCGTCAATCCTTAAAACAAAAGTGGCTGAGTTACTATGAGCAAAATATTTCCTGGCTGGTCAAAATACGAATTTGGGGCACTTACGATGGTCTGCGCCGTCCTTTGTCCGGTTTTATTTTGGCAACACTGTCTGTTTTAGAACCCCAGTTTGATGAAATACTTGCTTTTATGCTGGATCTGAATAACGATCCAGATAAAATAGTCGCCGCTTTAGGTCTTAACTTCAATCCTGATGAAGAGTTACGTTTAATAAAATTAGACCATTCTATGGCTATAACCCAAGTTGATAGTGAGTCGCCAGATGAGAAGCATTCTGAGGATAAACATCTGTCATCGGTTGTAACTGCCAGCCAGATTAACTCTCATTCTCTTGCCAAGACTCTAGATTCCAACTTGTCACGCACTGATGAACTTGTGTCATCAATTACAGCTAACACTGAAGTAGTTCGCACACGCAAACCAGAGTTGGTAGTAGCTGCAACTAAAATTGCTCCAGACACTCCGGCAAAAACGCCATCCTCTGGTTTGCCAAGGGAACATCAAACAGTACGCTGGCACTCTGGTCAGTTACCTTCAAGAGGATCGGCGACAATGACCAGTGAGGTTAACAATAAAGGCAAAACTATGCCATCTGTGGCATTAGCTACCGAGGTTAAAAGCAACGCGCCACCTGTCCGAATCCCTGTGAGCGCATCATTGGCAATTACCACTGACATTAATAGTAATGGTAAACCAGTCCGTAGCTGCTTTGCAGCTTGTCGTCAGACATCACCCCTTGGGCGGCTCCCTTCAGAAGCATCGCTAGCAATTACTACTGAGATTAAAAGCAACGGGAAACAGCCGAATATTCAACCAGAAGATGTTAAGAGCAAAGTGAATCTAGAAACCACTAATGCCCGTAGTATAGCTTCTTGGATAGATGAATTTTGTTACGGCGCTAGGAATAAAGAAGAAGATATTTTGACTTGAATTACTTATGGGTAATCGTGAGAAACAAACGGAATTTCTATAATTTCACCCTCAGTTTCTCCCACTTTGACTTTCAACCCCACGCCACCAGCTTTAGTGCGAATGTAACCTAGTCCAAAGTAACCATCAGCCGTTTCTGTGTAACTAGTAAGTTTGCCGACCTTTTCATCTCCAACTGCGATCGCACTTCCAACTGAAGCAGGGGCACTGAGGCGTATACCCAAAAGGTGTTGTTTTACACCTTTATATGTATTTAATCGAGCAATGGTTTCTTGCCCAATATAGCAACCTTTATTAAAAGAAATTGTTTGCCACAAACCAACTTCTAAAGGATTGTAATCATCTGTAAGTTCAGCATCTGGGGCGGGGCGGCCTTGTAAGATTCGCAAGGCATCCCAAGCGCGATCGCTCATTTCTACTGCCCCAACTTCTAACAATTTATTCCACACCGTTTCTTTGTCAGTATAGGGGAAAGTTAAGGTATATCCGGGAGCCGCTAACCCACTACCCACAGCAATCCGTACCCCTTCAGCCGGAGCAATTGTGTATACTTTATGACTACCGTAAGGTTGCCCAATAAGTTCGCCAATACCCAACTTTTCTAAAACAGCGTCACTTCCTGGGCCAATAAGGCTAAAAGTATTGGTGTATTCTGTAATATCAGATAATTCCACCTTATCGGCAAAGAAAATATATTTATCCAGCCATTCCATGAGATATTGGCGGCGGTTGGGTGAAACTAGCAGGATTACTGCATCTTCTCTAACGTAGGCGGTTGCTAAATCAATTGTTCTGGCTGTAGAAGTCACGAAAACAGTATCGCAACCTTGCCCAGGCTTGAGTATTTGGAAATTGTTAGTGCTTTGGTTGTGTAAGAAATTGAGGCGATCGTCGCCAGCTACTTTAATACGTCCCCAGGCGGTGCGATCGCATATTGCAACCCCAACTCTGGCAGCTTGGATAGCTGCTGCATCTTTATCGTCAATTGTAGATGTTGGCATAGTGATGAGAAGTTGCCCTGTTTCAATGTTGTCGCACTGAAAATCTTAGCAAATAATACCAATTCGCAATTCGCAATTCGTAATTCGCAATGACGCTCGTTCCTCTCTACGAGACGCTACGCGAACGCTAACGCTGCGCTAACGTAATGGACTTCGCCCTGCTTGGCTAACGCAATTAAGAAACTTAGATGCAGTAAGACTTTCGTGATTTATGTCTGTTGCATCCTTTTGGAGAATTGGTATAAGCGTTTGCGGCTTCAATGGCAAGGCGATGCCAAGGGCGGGCTGCGCCTACGCTGGTTTTCAAAATTACATTGTAATTGATACCAATTTAATGTGAAGCTGTACTAAATGAGTAACTCTCTATTCTTGGCGGTTCGTTTAATATTCTGTACATCTTCATACATAATTGCTATTAAAAATTTTCTTTCGAGACTTTTTTAATTTGCCCAGCAAAGTATGCTTCCTCATGTTTAAGTTGTTGCGCTACTTCTAACCCTTTCTGAAAAGCTGTTAGTGCTTGAGGAAATTCTTTGCGTTCTAGATACAATTGTCCAATTTGGTCATAAGCTTGCATCAGCCCGTAAAAATTGGCGGCTTGCGTCTCTGTCTCCACAAGAATTTGGCTAGCTTGCAAAGCCTCCTCTGTTTGTCCTTGAGAACGGTACAGCGCAATTAACTTCTGCAAAGCTTCACCAGCACGAACGTATTCCTTTAATTGCCAAGCAGTAGTATAAGCTTCTTGATAATTATTAAAAGCTTCTAGCAGTAAGTTAGGATCTTTCTTTGCTAGAGATTCGTAATCTGAAGCGATCGCTAGCTTTAATTGTGGTATTTCAGTAAGATTATTTTCACCAACGTAAATTTCTACTAGTTTATTAAGTACATTCAATGACTGCTGTGGTTGGCTTGTCCAATCGTAAATTTCAGCCAACTGTCGCAGATATGTTACCTCATTTACACGTTCGCCAACAGATGTAGCTAAACTCAATAATTCCTCGTAGATTGGCGCAGCTTTGGGATAATCAAACCAACTCAAATGCACTTCTCCAATTGTCTTGAGTGTTTCTATGAGTGCTGTTGTATCTTTTTGTTGCCGTACCACTAGCAAAACTTGGTCGTAAGCTTCCGCAGCTAGTTTAGGCGATCGCACATTTTGATAAGCTTGACCTAGCGATCGCCACAATTCTAGATCAATTGGGGCAGTTGTTTTCTGAGATTGTGCCTGCTTTTGAATTGCTTGCAATCGCTGCGTAATATATTGTACTTCTTGTGCATCATTTTGCTTCCAGGCGATCGCCCCGACTCGTGATAGTGCTTGCACCTCTGCTAATGAACCTAAAAAGCGGCGCAAACGAAGTTCCCGGTTCCAAATTTCAAACGCCGCCACTTGATCTCCTGCTTGCAGTTTTGCTGCTGCTTCTTGATTTAAGACATCCAGCGCCGATTCTAACTTTTGCTGTTCTTGGAGAGTTAACGGCTGTTTATCTTTGGGCGAACGTGGTAGCAGTGGATCGGGTGTGGTAATTTCTAGGGGATTAGGAGGAAATTTATCCGGTACTTTGGGGTTTTTAGTTTGTGCCAGCGTCAAGGAACTGCTAAAAAGCATAGCAGCAGTAACAATCACAATTAAACGCCTAAACATGTGTACTTTACCTTGCCTTGAGTTGGTTGCATAAGTTAATTATCCCCATACCCTATTATTTTTACCTTATTCCAGCAATTCCGAAGCGTCACTGACATTGCTTTATGTCTCTATTTATTCTAAATACTAAAGCAATCAAGCTAATATCAAGCTAGTATAGACAAAGGTTTTTAAGTGTAATTGATGGGTTTGTTTATCATGTTTACATAATTTATGCAAGCGAGAATCTATTGAAAATACTTACGGGATATACTGAATAATTTAATAAAGTTTATTATTTGTCTTCCCATGAGTCAGGAAATATACGCTCCCAATAATTAACTAAATATAGGTATCCTTTATTAGAGCTAATTTGCTCTTGAAGTTAAGAAACTTGGTATCAGTTAGCACGACTATGACGAGTAGTACTGTGAAAAACTTTTGGCATTACTGATTTAGACATGAATCAAGAGGTAGAGAAGCGATATATCGCGTCTCTATATCGGTTTTCTTATTCAGCAAGCCAATTTTTTCATGGGTCTTGTTTGGTTGGAACGAAGATATAGCCGCTTGGACTCGGGCTGCTAGTCAACCTTCTCCTTCTGTGCGGTACGACGCTAACGCGTAGCTTGCTTAGAGGTAGAGGTAAGGATTTTCTAAGGTCGCTAACGCTGCACTAATAGGTGTTACCCGTCTACAGAGGTGGCTCACCGTTTTTACCAATTTAGTCAGCAGCTACTTTTTCAACTAGGAAGGTAAAAAATGGAATGGGCTATTTACAAAAAGAATACGGGCAGTTTTGTAATAGCAGTCGCAATTATGACTGGTGTTGGCGTAGTTTCGTATCTTAGTTTGCTTCAGTATAGAGAAAATGCTCAATGGGTAACACATACACGCGAGGTGCTGGACAAAACTAAAGAAGTAATGTCACAAATCAAAGATGCAGAGACTGGACAACGAGGCTATATTCTCACAGGTAAAGAACGGTATCTAGAACCCTATCGCACTGCAACTAGCGAGATTACTCAGAAAATTAAGACTTTGCGCCAATTGACTGCGGATAACCCCAGTCAACAACGGCGGCTTGATCGCCTTGAACCCCTGGTTGCCAAAAAACTAGTTTTGATGGAACAGGCAATTAACGCCAGGAGCAAAAATTTAGAATCTGCGCTGCAAATAATTCAGACAGATCAAGGTCAGCAGGTTATGGAGGACATCCGAATGCTGACTACAGATATGGAGAAAGAAGAGAATGAGTTGTTGAAACAGAGGTCGAGAGAGGCGAACATCAGCGCTCATCAAGCAACTTTGCTAACTATTTTTGGCAGCGTTATCGCTTCTGCGATCGTCGGTTTAGCAGCGATGATTACCAATCAGGAACTTCTCAAACGCAAGCGGATGGAAAATTCTCTGCAAAAAGCTCGTGATGAGTTAGAAATAGAAGTTAGCAAACGGACTGCCGAACTGAGAAACACTAACGAAGAATTGCAAACTGAAATTAATGAGCGTAAAAAGGCAGAGTCAGAGATTCTGCGCTTGAACGCCGAGCTTGAGGGGCGAGTTGCAGAACGTACAGCACAACTCGAAGCCACTAATAGAGAAATGGAAGCATTTAGTTATTCTGTATCTCACGATCTGCGGGCCCCCTTACGGAGCATCGACGGCTTTAGCCAAGCGCTACTAGAAGATTATAGTGATAACCTTGACGCACTAGGGCAAAATTACCTACAGCGAGTGCGTGCAGCCACCCAGCGAATGGCACAACTGATCGACGATTTACTGAATCTGTCAAGACTAACGCGTAGTGAGATGCGTTACGAAAAGGTGGATCTGAGCGCATTGGTGGAAGCGATCGCCACAGAGTTGCACAGAACACAACCAGAACGCCAAGTAGAGTTTGTAATTACACCGGGATTGGTTGCCAATGGTGATACTCATCTTTTACGGATCGTGCTAGAAAACCTGCTGGGAAATGCGTGGAAGTTTACAGGAAAAAATCAAAAAGCACGCATAGAATTTGGGCTTTTGCAGCAAGATGACACCCATGTGTATTTTGTCCGTGACGATGGCACAGGCTTCGATATGGCTTATATTGATAAACTTTTTGGTGCTTTTCAGCGCCTACACGCCATGACTGAGTTTGAAGGCACTGGCATCGGACTAGCTACTGTGCAACGCATTATCCACCGTCATGGTGGCCGTGTCTGGGCGCAAAGTGCAGTAGAGCAAGGCGCAACATTTTACTTCACCCTTTAACTATAGGAGAACACACAACATGATTTTACTTGTAGAAGATAATCCTGATGATGAAGCGCTAACCCTACGCGCACTCAAGAAAAACAATATTATGAACGAGGTAATAGTGGCACGCGATGGGGTAGAAGCCCTAGATTATCTGTTTGGTAAAGGTATATACGCCGATCGCGACATGAGCGTTATGCCGAATCTTATCCTGCTAGATTTGAAGTTGCCTAAAATGGATGGTTTGGAAGTTTTGCGACACCTGCGAACCGACGACAGGACAAAAATCCTTCCCGTCGTCATTCTCACTTCCTCCAAAGAGGAGCAAGACTTAATCAATGGTTATAGCTTAGGTGCCAACAGCTATGTTCGTAAACCAGTAGACTTTTCTCAATTCAGTGAAGCAGTGCGACAACTAGGATTGTACTGGTTTGTGTTAAACGAATCACCGCCAAGGGTATAGGCAGGGGGCAGGGAGCAGAGGGAGAGAAAATCCTTTTAATTCGGTGAAATTGGATAATTTATTTCTTGGAAGTCCGTTATACCAGTCCTTCAAAATGCGGCTAGAGTCCAAGGCTAACTTTCTTAATTGCGAATTACGAATTACATGGGTATACCACTGCGCGTGTTACTTGTTGAGGATTCAGAAGATGACGCTTTGTTGGTGCTGCGTGAACTGCAACGTGGTGGCTATCAAGTAACCTTTGAACGGATTGATACGCCCACAGCTATGAAAGCTGCGATCGCTGGGCAAATATGGGATATCGTCATATGCGATTATTCTATGCCCACCTTTAGCGCCCCTGCTGCATTGAAGCAAGTCAAGGAAAGTGTACTTGACTTGCCATTTATTATTGTCTCAGGCACTATTGGTGAAGATACCGCAGTAGCAGCCATGAAAGCTGGTGCCCATGACTACATTATCAAAGGCAATTTAGCACGACTTATCCCTGCTGTTGCCCGCGAGTTACGTGAGGCACAGGTGAGACGAGAGCGTAAACAAGCAGAGGAGCAGATTAAAGCATCGCTTCAAGAAAAAGAGGTGCTATTAAAAGAAATTCATCATCGAGTAAAAAATAATTTGCAGATTATTTCTAGTCTGCTCAACCTGCAAGCAGAGTATCTCAAGGATAATCAAGCCCTTGAGGTATTCAAAGATAGCCAGAACCGGATTGACTCAATGGCTTTGATCCACGAGAAACTATATCAATCTCAAGACTTGGCAAAGATTAATTTTGCTGATTATATCCAAGATTTAGTAACTAATTTATTTTATTCATATAACGTTAATTCCAGTGCTATTACCTTAAAAATGAACGTTGAGGAGGTTTTTTTAGCCATTGATGCAGCTATTCCTTGTGGCTTGATTATCAATGAGCTTATTTCAAATTCACTAAAATATGCCTTTCCTCAAAGAGAATTAGGAGAAATTTGTATTGAATTTTGTTCCATAGAAGCAAATTTATTTAAACTTACTATCAGTGATAATGGTGTCGGTTTTGCCCAAAATTTTGACTTTCAAGCTACAGAATCGTTAGGTTTGCGATTAGTCAAAGGTCTAACACATCAGCTACAGGGCAATATCGATTTTATCAGCTATAACGGAGTAGAGTATAAAATTATATTCCCGACTAAGAATTTATAAAGCTATAAGCTTAAAAATCATGAATCCAGTAAATATATTAGTTGTTGAAGATGAAATAATCGTAGCAATGGATATACAAAATCGGCTAAGAAAATTTGGATACACTGTTATGGGGCTTGCCGATTCTGGAGAAGAAGCTATTAAAAAAGCAGCAAATGATTCTCTAGATTTAGTTTTAATGGATATTCATCTCAAAGGAAAGATGGACGGTGTGGAGGCCGCTCAAATAATTCATAATATTTTTAAAATTCCAGTAATATATCTTACCGCTAATGCAGATGAATCAACATTGAATCGAGCAAAGGAAACAGAGCCATTTGGCTACATTCTCAAGCCTTTCAAAGAAAAGGAATTAAAGTTCACTATTGAAATTACACTTTCTAAACATCGAACAGAAAAAAAGTTAAAACAGAATGAACAATGGTTGACTACTGTACTTAAAAGTATTGGAGATGCTGTCATTACTAGCGATGCCTCTGGAAATGTAACTTTTATGAATCCTATGGCAGAAGGGCTGACGGGTTGGAATTATTCTGATGCCTTTGGTAAAGAAGCAACAGAAATATTTAATATTGCTCATGAAGAAACTCGGATAACAATTGAAAGTCCGATCAAGCAAGTCCTTCAATCTGGCGTTAATGTCGGTCTACCAGAAAAAACGATACTTATTACTAAAAACGGTACAGAAATCCCAATTGATGATAGTGTTGCAGCGATTAAAGATGACAACGGTAACATCACGGGTGCAGTTTGCGTTTTTCAGGATATTACCGAGCGTCAGCAAATATTGAAGGCACTAGCGCGTCGTCAGCAAGAATTTAAAGCATTAGTTGAAAATGCACCTGATATTATTTCCAGATTTAACACTCAATTGCGCTACGTTTACGTTAATCCAGTTATTGAAAATGTTACAGGAATCTCAGCCGAAACATTTATTGGCAAAACAAACACAGAGTTAAATCTGCCAGACGAATTTTGCCGGATATGCGATCGCAAACTCCAGCAAGTTTTCCAAACTAAGCAAGAGACGGAGTTTGAATGCAGTTTAGCGATCGCTCAGGAAACAAAACATTACCATATCCGTCTTGTGCCTGAATTCGCTAGCGATGGCTCAGTATATTGTGTTTTGAGTATTTCTCGCAACATTACTGCCCTAAAACTTGCAGAGGCGCAATTAATTTATGACGCTTTTCACGATATATTAACGGGTCTGCCAAACCGCGCCTTATTTATGGAACGACTAGAACGGGCGCTGATGCTGTCAAAACGACGTGCGAACTATACATTTGCTGTTCTCTTTCTAGACCTAGATCGCTTCAAAGTTGTTAACGACAGTCTTGGCCATACAATTGGCGATCAACTACTAACTGCCCTTGCTCGCAGACTAGAAAGCTGCCTACGTGCTGGAGATACGGTTGCGCGTCTAGGGGGAGATGAGTTTACGATTTTGCTTGAGGATCTCAACAATATCAATGACGTAACAGGCGTAGTGGAGCGGATACACGAAGCTCTGACATCTGCATTCCAACTCAGTGGATATGAGGTATTTACCACCGTCAGCATTGGTATCGCTTTAAATAAGGGTAATTACAACCTACCAGAAGAACTACTGCGCGATGCTGATATTGCAATGTATCGCGCTAAGGCATTAGGTAAGGCACGCCATGAGATATTTGACTCAAGCATGTACAGGCAAGCAACGGAGCAATTAGAGTTAGAGATGGATCTACGGCGGGCAGTTGAACGCCAGGAGTTTCAGGTTTACTACCAGCCAATTGTATTGTTAGAAACTTACAAAATTATTGGTTTTGAGGCTCTTGTTCGCTGGCAGCACCCACAACAGGGATTAATTCCTCCAGACAACTTTATTCCACTAGCGGAAGAAACTGGGTTGATTATCCCTATTGGTTATTGGGTACTGCGCGAAGCTTGTCGGCAGATGCATGCTTGGCAAATACAATTTCCTATTGACCCACCCTTGACAATTAGTGTAAATCTTTCCACTAAACAATTCTCACAGCCTGGGCTAATTGAGCAAATTTGCCAAATTATGCAAGAGACTGGTCTGGAAGGCAGCAATTTAAAGCTGGAGATTACCGAAAGCGTACTGATGGAAAATATTCAATCAGCAACTTTTATGCTCTTGCAACTGCAAGAGATGAATATCCAAATACACTTAGATGATTTTGGTATAGGCTATTCATCCTTGAGTTATCTGCACCGCTTTGCAAGTAATGCCTTGAAGATTGATCGTTCTTTTGTTACCAAAATTGGTGCTAACGGCGAAAACTTGGAGATTGTTCAAGCGATCATCACCCTAGCTCAGAGTCTAAATATAGATGTAATAGCAGAGGGCGTAGAAACTGTAGAGCAACTGGCACTACTTAGAGCCATGAAATGCAAGCACGCACAAGGATATTTCTTCTCCAAACCTTTAGATAGTAAATCGATAGAAACATTACTTGCATCTGGCATTCAGCCGAGACAAGAATAGCGTTACAAAGCCTAAGTATTTAGCGGTAGGTTAGGGACATCCCATCCAAGAATTAAATTATTCAATTTTTATATCCAACATCACTATCCAATTTTTTCTCCCCCTGCCTTCCAAAACTATTGATTATTTTTTTATTTGAAAGTCCCTTATTTACTCTCTGTTTCTCCTTTGGCTCGTTCCTGTGTCAAGCTATCAATAGCATCACCCAAAGCAGTAGTAAGGCTATTGCGGGTTTGAGCGTGGTTATCCTGCTCAGTTTTCAAAGCTTGCAAGAGGCGATCGCGTTCTTTGATTACGCTGATGAGTTTATCTTGCAATTCCTCTACAGATTTTAGTTGTTCTATTTCTTGTTGGATTGCTGTTACTGGCGTTCCAGGAGCCAGTGTTTCCATCTCAAGACCCTGGAGTTTATGCAATTCTGCCTTGAGGGATGCGATCGCCTGTTGGGACAATTGGGCATCTGTGCGCCGTTGTTCTGCTTCTGTGTTGTAAAGCTGACGCCATTTTTGGGCGCTTTCCCAAGCAGCATCGCGATCGCTCTGAAGTGCCGCCATCTGCTCTTTGATTGTTTGGATTTCGGTCAACCACTCTTGTGTTAAATCTTGATTCATAAATAATTTGTCATTTGTCATTAGTTTTCTTCCCCTGCCTCCTCTGCTCCCCCTGCTCCCCCCACTCCCTACTAAGTAGTATTGCGGAAAAAAGATAAATGCGATCGCTACGCAAAATTTGGCAAAGTAATTAATAAAGCTAACCAGTTTTAACTCTAAATTATGCCAAAGCCTCGTTTTTTACGCTTCTTTCGCCACCTCAATTGGCACACGCTCAAAAAAACTTTTGCTAGGACAATGGAAAGACGACTTTTTGGACTCGCCTCGGAAATTGCCTTCAATGCTATGTTATCCCTGTTTCCGGCAATTCTTGCGATCGTTACAGCCATTGGCTTATTAGCAGAATCTTTACAAGCTACCTTTAAACAACTGGCGGCACAACTCAGTCAAGTTCTACCAGAACAAGCCTTGGCTCTGATTCGTGATTTTGCCACTACAGAAATTACCAGCTCCAAAAACAGTGGTTTATTTTCTCTGAGCTTCGTATTAGCAATTTGGACTGCTTCTGGGGCGGTGAGTACTGCTATGACTGCCTTCGACCAAATCCATCAAATTCCTTCAGAAAACATCCGTCCCTTTTGGAAAGCCAAGCTCGTCTCTCTGGGATTAACAGTCGGTACTATGTTGCTTTTAGTGTTGGCTTCTTTCTTAGTGTTTACCAGTGATTTTCTATTGGCAATGGTAGTGCGTGGAAATAGTTCTTTGATTTTCTTGTTGCATCTTTGGCAACTGTTACGCTGGCCTTTAGCTTTAAGCATTGTTGCTGTCGCCTTTAGCTTTGTCTATCGCTATGGCCCAAGCCAGTGGAACTCAGGCACGCCAATGATGCCTGGAGCAATTTTAGCAGCTGTTTTCTGGGCGATATTGTCAGCTCTATTTCGGCTTTATGTGGCGAATTTTGGCAATTATAATAAAGTCTATGGCGCAGTAGGGGCTGTGATAGTTTTAATGCTTTGGTTATTGATGAGTGCTGCGGTTCTGTTAATCGGCGATCAGTTGAACGTGACTGTCGGTGAAGATATGCGCCCAAAAGCACGTCAGGATCTCGTAAAAAATATTAATTTGTAAATATCGTTATAAATCTCTGAGAAAATTTTTGCAAAAGTTCAATAGGGGAGTAGAATGTCTAACGATTCAAGACAAACTTAGCGATCGCCTTCATGCCTGATTCTCCTTTTCGATTTTCGATGATTGAACCCGATGCCAAAGCACCCACCTTGAAGCGTCTACGTCAGTTAAGCCGACTGCTTGATAACGTTATTACCATTCCTGGTACGCAGATTGGTTTTGGTCTAGATCCAATTTTAGGATTAATACCTATTGGTGGTGATTTTTTGGGAATCATGTTTTCTAGCTACATCATCCTAGAAGCAGCGCGGCTGGGTGTATCTAGAGCCACTTTAGGCAAAATGGTTCTAAATGTAATCATTGATGGCTTAGTAGGCGCTGTCCCAGTTTTGGGAGACTTTTTTGATTTTACCTGGAGAGCTAATACTAATAATATCAAGCTGTTGGAAGATTACTTAAAGTTTCCTAGTCAGCAAAAGAGTGCAGACAGGTGGTTTATCTTTGGTGTTTTGGTAGGATTGTTGCTGATTGCCATTGTTTTAGTAGCATTACCAGTAATACTAGTTAGAATGCTGTGGAATGCCTTAACTGGCAGTTAAATTATTTATTAATAACGGAATGAAAGATTGGTGGCAAGCTACTTTTCCTAAAGGGCGGCAAAGTCTAATTATTACTGATGCACAAGGGTATCCTGTACAAATTGCTTATGGCGAAAAAGGTAAAGGTAAACCGTTAATTTTATTACATGGCATGGGTAGTTGGAGCTATAATTGGCGCCATAGTATAGCACCATTATCTAAATATTTTCGGGTAATTTGTTTTGATGCTAAATGCTTTGGTTTTTCCGAAAAACCATTGTCGCGTAGAGAACACAACGGTCATCAAGTTATTGAGTTTAAAAGAGTTATTGAGGCATTATGTGATGAACCCGCAGTGATAGTGGCTGAATCGTTGGGGGGATTGGTTGCCCTTGCTATTGCTCAAGAAAATCCGCAGTTAGTCGGGCGGCTTATAGTTGTAAATGTACCTATTTTTGCCGAACGTCTACCCCATTGGGCTATGTGGTTACTTGCCCAAACGCCTTTGGAAATAATACAAACAATTGATTCTTTACGTCTAGCATATTTGTTTGCACCTCTATTTAGAGAAATTATGGCGATAGAAAGACGTAGAGTATTATTTGATCCGTCAATTTTGACACAGGAAGATGTCTATTGGATAACTTACCCATTTATTGAGCTACCTGGTACAGTTGCAAAAGTCGCCGAAGAGTTACAAATAGCAGCGCGAGAAATTGAGAATTGGCAAGAAAATAAGCCTAATATGCTCACCAAAATTCAAAATAGCCTAAGTAAAATTAAGTGTCCTACATTAGTTTTGTGGGGTGAACAAGATAGTTGGTTTCCTGTTAGTCATGGTGAAAAATTGCATCAGTATATTCCCAATTCTAAATTACAAATTTTGTCTAACTGCTATCATGATGCCTCAAGTGGTGCTTCTGAAGTATTGAATGCAGCGATTATTGACTTTTTACGGGATACTGACCAATAATATCGTGTTCGGTGAAAGACTTATCATTAAAACCGCAGGGGAGCAGGGGGAAAGAAGTTTTCCTCGTTTTTGCATATATGCGGGAATTATAACTAATTAGGCGGACATGATATAATTCATAATTACGGACAGAAAAACTTTATTTATCAATAGAAGAATAAAAAGAGAGTGGGAGGAAGCGTATCAGTCAGCTTTCAAACTCCCACTCAGCTATTTGCTGCTGAAGTGAACAGGAATGTATACAGACGTTGCCCTTATTTTAGGTTTAATGCGTACTTCAACAACAACGCCCATAAGCATTTAATATTCCTGTTGCAGCAAATACCAAACCTGATTATTAATATTTATCTGCTGATGAAAATCCTCTGCAAATAATTGGTAGAGATAGTTTTTTCTTGTAAATCACTTAGTAAATAGTGTTTTACAAAAGGAATTTGCTTACGTGGTAGTCCCTGATAACAAAACCCTTGAAGTCGTTTATCTTTGTACAATTTAACTTGGTTAATTAGAATTTGGTTGCCATTTTGGCAAGTTTTTAAATCTCGGAATTGCTCGCCTGCCAGTTTGTGAGAAATTTTCATTGCTATAGGCTAGCCATAACCGCATCAACATAAAGTTAGTCTTCCCAAATCCTAAGAATTTCTTAAAGCTAAAAATACAAATACCAGACCCAGACGAAGACGATAGAGATTAAGCTGACTGGGGATTCCTGATAAACCACTCTTAAGCGATAGTATAACTGTAGATTCTTTAAATTCTCTCACCTACTATGCCAAAACAGTCTATAGGTCTTGATCTCCAACTCTATAATTACCTTTTATCTGTTTCGCTGCGGGAACCGGAGATTCTTTTGAAGTTGCGCCAAGAAACCGCCAGCCATCCCCGAAGTGGAATGCAGATTTCACCAGAACAAGGGCAGTTTATGAGACTTTTGGTGCAGCTTATTGGAGCTAAGAAAACCCTAGAAGTTGGAGTATTTACTGGTTATAGCTCACTTTCTGTAGCTTTGGCGCTACCGCCTGATGGGAAGATAATCGCTGCTGATGTAAGTGAAGAATTTACTGCGATCGCCCGCCGATATTGGCAAGAAGCTGGAGTTGCCGATAAAATCGATCTACGATTAGCACCCGGTTTAGAAACTTTAGATCAGCTGTTGGCAACTGGGCAAGCCGAGACATTTGATTTTGCTTTTATTGATGCTGATAAAGAAAATTATGATGGATATTATGAGCGATCGCTGCAATTAGTGCGTCCAGGTGGATTGATTGCTATTGATAATGTTTTATGGTCAGGACAAGTTGCTAACCCAGAAAATCGAGATGAAAGCACCCAAGCTATCCGGGCGCTCAACGAGAAGTTACATCATGACGAACGGGTAACGCTCTCCCTTGTCCCCATTGCTGATGGGCTTACTTTAGCCATCAAGCGACCTTAATACAGTTTGATGCAAACTTAGTATTGATATAAATAAGGGTAGCATAGATATGCTACCCCATTGCGTGTTCTACTTCTATTTACTTAGAAGTTGTAGCCAACGCCAAATAATAGCCCTACATCAGTGTCATCCAGAAAAGCAGCATTTACACCACCTGTCACCGTAAATCGAGAACCAACAGGAAGGTCTACACCACCAGTTAACAGTAATCCAACATCAGTATTAGCATTAGCTTCAATTGCTACACCAGCACCAATATAAGGAGATATGGCAAAGGTTCTTGAACCCACTGAACCTGCTGTGCGGGGCGAAAAATCCAAAGTCAAGGGAACCAGAATTAGTGTATCATCCCCAAAGATCACTGATGGTCGTGCTGATATATTGCGTGTCAGACCAATTTTGCTAATTGCTGCAAAGTTACCATCACTCAAAGCTGTATCGTTACCACTCAAACCAATGTTACCAGCAACTCCAACATAGCTAGGGCCACCAAGAGTAGTTCTACCTGGCCTCACCTCAGGCGTTGTAGCATTTGGGGTTCCTGTCCCTGGTTGATTTAACTGACTGAGCTTAACATCAGGCGGGATCAGGACTTGGTTAATTGCATGGATAACACCATTGCTAGCTTTTACGTCTGCCTGAATAACTGTGGCATTATTCACCGCGACTTGATTATTAGCGCGATCAATTTTAATATTTACAGGGCTTTGTTCAGAGGTTCTAAGTTCTCCAGCCGAGAGTTGACTAGAAGTTACTGCACCAGGAACCACATGGTATGACAAAATCTTAATCAATGCATCTCTGTTTTCTGGTTGCTGTAACTGTTGTAAGGTAGCAGCAGGTAAAGCAGCAAATGCTTGATCGGTGGGAGCGAAGACTGTATAAGGGCCAGGCTGTTGAAGAATATCTGCTAAACCTGATGTTCTTAATAAAGAAGTCAGAGTTGTCAAAGAACTACTGGATGCAGCAAGAGAAACAATATCAGTACCGGTTTGAGTTGAACCGACAATATATTGACTAGCTGGAAGATTGCTCGCAATGGGTTGCACCTTTCCTTGTTTAGCCAAAGCTTGATATAAAATTGCCGCAGCTTCAGCACGAGTTAGAGGCTGTTGCGGATTGAGTTGTTTTACATCTGGATAATTAACAACAATATTAGATTGAGTTGCTGCTGTCACACCAGGAACAGCATAGCCTGGAATAGCTGAAGCGTCGTTGTAGTAGGTGCTGAGGTCAGTACTGCTTCCAGTGGTGCTACCAGTTAAACCCAAACCACTGGTTATAGCAACGATCGCCTGTACCTTCGGTATTTGTTCATTGGGTCTAAACACGTTACCAGGATAGCCTGCCAAAAATCCAGTTTCGTAAGCGTTCTGAATTGCAGAAGCCGCCCAATAGCCAGCAGGAACATCTCTAAATCCACCTGCGCTTAATTGCCGAACTCGATTTTGGCTAGGGAAAGCTTTTTGAATTAGGGCGGCAAACTCTGCACGAGTCACACCTTGATTCGGCCTGAAGCTGCCATCAGGAAAGCCACTAATTACGTTATTTTCAGCTAAGGCTTGAATGAAGGGACGCGCCCAATAATCTGAAGAAACATCAGACAAGTTTACTGTTGAAGTAGGCGATGGTGTCGCAGGTGATGGTGTTGCAGGTGATTGTGTGTCTTGTGATGGTGTCGTAGATGGAACAGTAGTTTGAGATGAGGCTGGGGTAGATATTACGATGGGAGTGATTGTAGCAGCTGTCATTCCCAGAACTACTAAAGCAACCCTTGCTGATGGCCAACGAAAGGAACTAAACATGGAAACATCCTCTATTATCTGAATTTTCACCACACGCAGTACAAAATTTCTATTTGGTTTTTCAAAAACCGCATATAACACTAATATGCATAAGCAACGATATTGTGGTATATGGATATGTTGCAAAAATAAAGATTCTTACATGCAAGTATGCGATTTTATCAGTTATAAAATCGCAGCCAAGCACTAGAATAATTAGCTTTTAATAGCCATCTCTTTATGATTGCAGAAGATGGTTAATGCCGTCAAGCTACATGAATCATAATCTTTAGCAACATTTAAGAAATAAAATTTGTCTTGGCTATATACTGTATTATTAATCTTTGAGGTAAATTATACAACTAACTATTGGCTGGATTTCGAGGAAGAACTTTCACTCTTTAGATAGTTGTCTGTGACAGTAAATTTTCAAATACTAGACTGAAAATTAGCATCGCAATCAAAAATGTTAGGCATGATTGCGCCAAGATTTTTGGCTAGGAATTATTTTTTTGCAAAATACAATTTTATAAAAGTGAATCTACGGATAAATTAGGATTTTTAAAGTGTCTAATATGTAACATTTTTCCTGAGAACTCCTCTGGATATAAAGTAATAAATCCGGTTTTAATCCACCCTTTAACCCAGTATTTTCACATAAATGCAACGTATTATGCCGTTTTAGCTACTGTGAAGCATGATTATAAAAAAGTTTTAGTCATACCTTTGCACTAGCAAATCTGCAATTGAGGTTGGTAATTCAGCTGGTAACTTATTTTGGAAACGCAGGTGTTAAGACTCACTAAGCGATCGCTTTCTCCAGCATAGGGGGTAAGAGCGATCGCAAAAATCGGAAAACCCTTTTTCCCCCCTGCCTGCTTTAAATCAACATCCCAGCAATACAAGCGGTAATAAAACCCGCTAACAATCCGCTAATCATTGACCTTAGACCCATGCGAGCTAAATCATGCTGGCGATTAGGTGCTATTCCAGTAATGCCGCCAATAGTAATTCCAATTGAACCGATATTTGCAAAATTACATAAGGCGTAAGTCGCAATAATTATTGCACGTTGAGAAATTTTACCACTTTCAATTAGTGCTTTCAAATCTAAAAAAGCAATAAACTCATTCAAAATTGTCTTTGTACCCAACAAAGCCCCCACTTGCCGACAATCAGCCCAAGGTACGCCCATCAGCCAAGCTACGGGAGCCATAATAAAAGATAAAATCCACTGTAATGAGAGTTGCTGTAAACCCACAAATGCTCCCAACCATCCCAGCAGTGCATTTAGGGCAGCTAATAATCCTAAAAAGGCAATAATCATCACCCCAACATTAACTGCTAATTTCACACCATCAATTGCTCCGCTAGTAGCAGCATCAATTACATTTACATAGTTGGTTTCTACACTCGCTTTTACCTCGCCAGCCGTCTCTGATGCTTCTGTTTCTGGATACAGCAATTTTGATACCACCAACGATGTGGGAGCAGTCATAAAAAAAGCAGCAATCAGGTGTTCTGCTGGTATCCCAAAGGAGAGATATGCCCCTAGAACTCCACCCGCAATTGTGGCAAAACCACCCGTCATCACAGCATGAAGTTCTGATTGCGTCATGTTCGCTATATAAGGTTTAACCATCAGCGCCGACTCTGTTGGCCCCAAAAAGATGTTACCTGCACAGGATAAAGATTCAGAACCGGATGTTTTCATCGTCTTCATCATTACCCACGCCATCACATTTACGACTCGCTGTAAAATGCCGTAGTAATACAAAACGCTGATGAAGGCAGAGAAAAAGATAATTGTCGGTAGCACTTGGAAGGCAAAGAAATGATCCTTAAAATTTTCTCCAAAGACAAATTTTGCACCAACATCAGAAAATGCCAAAAACTGGCTGACAATATCTCCTAGAGATTTAAACACATTTAAACCCCAAGGAGTTTTAAGAATCATTAGCGCCAATGCAAACTCTAATCCCAAACCCCACGCTACTACGCGCCAACGCACCGCACGACGATTAACTGAGAAAGCGTAGGATATACCGATAAAAACTAAAATCCCCAACGCAGAAATAGCGCGTTCCATGTTTACTCCCGGAAATGTATGGCAAAGGCACTTGGCCACAAAGCATACACAAAAATCCGCGTGTTTTTATGGGTTTGTAGTTAATTACTAGGGTTTTGATGGTGTAAGGGATTTCCAAGAAATAAATTATCTAATCTTGTGGGGTGGGCATCTTGCCCGCCTTTGCTTACTGGGCGGCAGAGGCTACTCGTACTGAAGATTAAACACCAAAACCCGAATTTTTTACCGCAGTTCTATATTTATTTATGTTTCACAACCCCATAACCGTGCGATAATGAGCCTCAATTTGCATGACGCTTTCAGACTTGCGTTTTGTCTCCCATTGACTGCGGTTAAATAATTCTTGTCGCAATTCATCAACGTTAATTGTGGTAAATTTGCCATTAGCAACAATTTGCTTACCATTTACCCAAGCACTATTAACAACATTGGTAGGACGACCTAAGACTAATAACCCAATAGGATCTGTACGGGGTAATAATGATAGATTGGTGAGATCATAAAGTACCAAATCTGCTTGTTTACCCACAGTTAAAGAACCGAGTTTGTCTGCTATATTCAGTCCCTTTGCGCCTCCTAAGGATGCCATTTCTACAGCTTGTCTGGGCGTAATCCAGTTTTGATAATTTGAGTCTGTAACATTATGTAAAATAGAACCTATTTTGATTGCTTCTAGCAAGTCTTGAGAGTCATTACTTGAAGCACCATCACAACCAAAAGTTACATTTACTCCAGCTTGGCGATATTTTAAAATTGAGGCGATGCCACTGCCTAAACGCAAATTACTTAAGGGATTATGAACAACTGTAGATTGAGTTTCGGCGAGAATGGCGATATCAGCATCATTTAACCAAACGCAATGAGCAAGTGAAGTTTTATTGCTCAAATATCCGATTCTTTTCAAATGTTCTACAGCAGTACAACCGTACTTTTCTTGGGCGAGTTTTTCTTGCGCCCTGGTTTCGAGTAAATGAGAGTGACGACAAAGATTATAGCGATCGCTTAACTCACTGCATCCTTCAAATAAAGCATCAGTACACAACTGTATCCCTGTTGGTGCAACTAAAATATTTATACCCTCATCCGGGCGATGAAACTGTCTTACCGCCTCTTCGATAATTTCTAATGTTGCCGCAGTTGAGCGAAAATAAGGTTCATGCTTTCGGGCTGATTCCCCAGATGGGATACCTGCGCTGAGGGATTCATCTTGAATTAAAGGGGCGATAAAGGCGCGAATTCCTACTTCTCTGTAAGCGCGAGTTGCAATGGCGATCGTTTCTAACTCAAGTCCGGGAATTAACACCAGATGATCTACTACACTCGTCCCGCCGGAAAGTAGAGTTTCCACCGCAGTACCCAAGGCGCTGAGATAAACCTGTTCGGGATCGAGAGGGGCAAAATCATACAGTTCTGCTAACCATAATTCTAAAGGGAAAGCTGACATGATCCCCCGTTGCCACATCTCTGATGAGTGAGTGTGAGCATTGAAAAAGCCAGGTAGCAATAGCTTGTTTTTGCCATCTATAGGTGTGCCGATTACCTGTAGATTAGGGGCAATGGCTGCAATTGCACCATCTATAATCTGTACATCTACCGTTGCATAATCATCATCGGCGGCAATTAAAACATTCTGGATGGTGAAACTTACCATATTTAACCTTGATTAAGTAATTGTATTCTCAACTGAATTTCAAGTTACAAAATAGAAAATGGCGTTCGGTATTGCAATTTTATGAATTTACCATTACGGACATTGGGAGTTCCACCAAATGCGTGGACAGTGAATGATGCGATCGCAGATATCACTCGTCCTCAAAAGGCCCCACAACCCGTTATTTTATCAACAGAAACTAAAACCCTGCGCCTAGACTTGGCAAAAGCAGCTATCCTCGTCATTGATATGCAAAACGACTTCTGTCACCCTGACGGCTGGTTAGCGCATATCGGCGTAGACGTAACTCCGGCGCGTCAGCCTATTGAACCTTTGAACAACTTGCTTCCAGAACTACGTGAAGTTGGTGTTCCAGTTATTTGGATAAATTGGGGAAATCGTCCCGACTTACTCAATATTAGTGCTGGTTCGCGTCACGTCTATAATCCCACAGGAGAGGGTGTAGGATTGGGCGATCCACTGCCAAGCAATGGTGCTAGAGTACTCATGGCAGGTAGTTGGGCAGCAGCAGTAGTAGACGAATTAGAAAAAATACCCGAAGATATTTATATAGACAAATACCGCATGAGTGGGTTTTGGGATACGCCATTAGATAGTATCTTGCGAAATCTGGGAAAGACAACATTATTTTTTGCTGGTGTTAATGCCGATCAATGTGTGCTAACTACGTTATGTGATGCTAGCTTCTTAGGATATGATTGCGTGTTAGTTAAAGACTGTACTGCTACCACTTCTCCTGAATATTGTTGGCTGGCGACGTTGTATAATGTCAAACAATGCTTCGGTTTTGTGACTGACTCCCAAAAGATTTTAACAGCGCTGCAAAAAGGTGAGGAGTGAATCAATTTTGAATTTTAGATTTTAGATTGATCCTATTTTAGGAATTTTCATACCCATCGATAACTTCAGAGGGGATAAATAAATGTACGCTACTCGTTGTGTAATTCCGGTTATCAAATCTAGTAAAGATTACCAAGTATATCGCATCAGTCCCGACGCCTCGAATCGATTAGCAATTATCTTCGATTCGACAAGTGCTAATACTTCGTTGACTTGCTGCATAGAAATTTTCGATGTTGGTGGACAAACACCTCCAAATCGCCATCAGTGGGCGGTGGAAATGTTTTTCGTCCTCAAAGGCGAAGGGATCGCCATCTGTGACGGCAAGAGTGCCATAATCAAAGCTGGAGATAGTTTATTAGTACCTCCCACTGGTACTCATTTGATTAAAAATACTGGTTCTACTCGCTTGTACACATTGACTGTTATGATTCCCAATGAAGACTTTTCGGAATTGATTCGCAGTGGTATTCCGGCGGAGTTAGATGCAGAAGACATGGCAGTATTAGGGAGATTCGATGCTTTGATGCCCTGTTAAAATAATTCGTAATACTCGCCTCCGGCGAGAAGCAAGCTACTTAATTCGTAATTCGTAATTTAACTTATGCGGGATTCCTCGTTTCCATGTGAAACACGGTAACGAGGAAATATTATGAATTACGAATAATTTATTGTTAAAAAGTTTTAGCTTATTAACTACGAACTTTAGTCAGGATTCTTTGGGAATAAAACGAAGAATCAGCTTCGTTTTTGGCACAATCTTAGGCAAACTTAATCACATTATTTCCAGCAGTTTTGGACTTTGAGCTAAGTTGAGCGTTGCTTCACAGGCAAACTAGATGGGGTAGCCATTGCGTTTTTGCCAGTCAATCAGATGAAAAACCAACTTCATGGCGGCGCGGCGATCGCTAACAAAGTTATCATCAAAATACACTGCCCTCAGATTGCCAGATTGTCGCATTGCATCTAATGCGATTACTTGCTCTGGTGTTTATCCGGGGACTGTTGCCATAGAATCTGGAATATCACAAAACTCGCAGCGATAAGAGCAACCACTAGAAAACTGCTTGTCAGGAAATAATCATTGATATGCAGCAAATGATAAGCTGGAGTGGGGAAATGTGTTAAAGGCAACTGAGCAGCTAATGTGACAATTTATTGACACAATTAGTTGTAATCGCAACTAGCTTACCGTGATATTTCAGAAGTTTTTAACTGCAAGATAGAAAACTTACCTTGTTCTTTTTTAGAAATTTTACCGGTAAAGTTGGTTAAAAGTTGGTATTGCTGGTACGATTTTACCTAGCATCAATTTTGGAAACAACTTATATCGCACCTTTTCTATGAAAAGAAAACAAATTCTTGGCTTTCTGGGTATAGCAGTTGCAGGCTTGCTCTTGGCAATTGGTTTACCATTGGTTACTCCTTCTCCTGGAATAGCACAATCAAGCACCAGCATAACTGTGTCCGCAGCTTCTAGCTTAAAAGATGCGCTGGAAGAAATTAAGCCTTTGTACCAACGAAGTAAATCAAATATCAACATTAGTTATAACTTTGGGGCTTCTGGTGCTTTGCAGCAACAGATTGAGCAAGGTGCGCCTGCGGATATTTTTATTTCTGCTGGTAAAAAGCAGGTGGATGCCTTAGAACAAAAAGGATTGTTGCTACCAGGTAGCCGTACTAACCTGGCAAATAACAGTCTAGTCTTGATTGTGGCTCAGGATGTTGTTGGTATCAGTAGTTTCTCCAATTTAACAAATAGCAAGATTAAGAAAATTGCGATTGGTGAACCCAGGAGTGTACCGGCAGGGCAATATGGAGAAGAAGTCTTAAAGAATTTGAAACTTTACGATCAGCTTAAATCAAAATTTGTCTTTGGTAACAATGTACGTCAAGTTTTGGCAGCAGTAGAAAGTGGTAATGCTCAAGCGGGCATAGTTTATGCCACTGATGCCAAAACTTCCAACAAGGTAAAAGTCGTAGTCACTGCTGACGAAAAGCTTCACTCACCGATTGTCTATCCAGTGGCAGTAATTAAAAGCAGTAAAAATATTTCTGCCGCTAAACAATTTGTCCAGTTTTTATCTGGCAGTCAAGCTAAAACTGTATTGAGAAAATATGGGTTTATTGTTTGAGTGTCTAATTAGTTGTTTGCAAGTAAGCTGAAAAAACATCTATCAGTAGCTATTCCTCCGTGAGAGAGACAAAGATCCCCGACTTCCTTTGAGAAGTCGGGGATCTTTCTTATTATTCACGGCTGCTATAGTCCTATATATATTAGGACTTACGCACACTCTACGAATTCTCGGTGCTCTTGGCGTCTTGGTGGTTCGATAAATTAAGCTTTTTAGCAATTTTTGCGTAAGTCCTATATATGATACTTATGGCGTAAATCTTCTGATAGAGAGACGGTAACAAGATGAAATTGTATTCTGTTAAGAATGTCATTTTTATAAAGAATTGAAATCAAAAGAATTACTCAATATTATTACCAACAAAAACAGAATGGAGTAAATAGATGAGGTTTGCCCTAAGACGCCGCAAGTTGGGTCAATTGATGATTATTAGCACAGTAGGAGCTACGATCGCTAATTTTGTAGAGAAGGCTGTAGCACAAAATCAAGTAAAAAAAACAACCCCAATGCTGCCAACTTCCACTTCTGAAACTGTGAAGGTGACGCTACAAGTGAACGGAACATCACATAGTTTGCAAATTGAACCGCGTGTTACCTTACTTGATGCACTTCGGGAATACATAGGATTAATTGGTACTAAAAAAGGTTGCGATCATGGCCAGTGTGGTGCTTGCACGGTGCTGGTTGATGGGCAACGGATTAATTCGTGCCTGACATTTGCAATTATGCACACCGACGCAAAAATCACAACTATTGAAGGACTAGAACAAGGAAACAATCTGCACCCGATGCAAGCCGCGTTTCTGTCCCGCGATGCCTTTCAGTGTGGCTACTGCACACCAGGACAGATTTGTTCGGCAGTGGGTTTAGTCAACGAAGGACACGCTAAATCGGATGCCGACATTCGAGAACTGATGAGCGGCAATATCTGCCGTTGTGGGGCTTATCCAAATATCGTGGCTGCTGTCCGCGATGTCTTAGAGGGAAAAAAAGATGCAGCCGTTTAGCTATAAGAAAGCAGGACAAGCAGAAAATGCTGTGGCGTTGGTTACTCCAGATGCTCAAGCTTCGTATATCGCTGGTGGTACTAGCCTCATCGATTTGATGAAGCTGAATGTCCAGACTCCAAGAGAGTTGGTTGACATTAACCCACTCCCACTGAGCAAGATAGAAGTACAGGGTAACGGTGTGCGGATTGGAGCAACGGCAAGCAATAGTGATGTTGCATATAATCCGATCATTCAAGAGCGTTATCCTGTGCTATCAGAGGCGTTGCTGTCTGGGGCATCACCGCAACTGCGAAACATGGCGACAGTGGGCGGAAATTTACTGCAACGTACCCGGTGTTACTACTTCCGCGATACTTCGATGCCCTGTAACAAGCGTGTTCCCGGTTCAGGTTGTGCGGCAATTGAGGGCTACAACCGCATTCATGCGATTCTTGGCGGTAGCGATCGCTGTATTGCCACCCATCCCTCTGATATGGCGGTGGCAATGGTGGCACTCGATGCCGTTGTGCAGACACGCGGGCCAAGGGGAGAGCGGAGTATTCCCCTTGTAGATTTTCATCTTCTACCTGGCGAAACGCCAGAAAGGGAAACAGTTTTAGAGCATGGAGAGTTAATTGTTGCCGTTGATTTACCTGCTTCAACCTTTGGGAAGCGATCGCACTATTTAAAAGTTCGCGATCGCGCTTCCTATGCCTTTGCGATGACATCGGTTGCGGCAGCATTAGATATTCAAAATGGGATTATTCGCTCGGCACGCATTGCCCTTGGCGGCGTGGGAACAAAGCCCTGGCGTGCCACCGAAGCAGAAAAAATACTTTTGAACAAGCCGGCAAACCAGGCAACATTTCAAGCAGCTGCAAACGCTGCGATCGCTGGAGCTAAACCTCAAAAATACAACGGCTTTAAAGTCGAACTGACTAAACGCACAATTGTTAAGGCGCTCTTCGCGGTGGGAGGGATGGCATGAATACAAAGGACACAAATACAGTTGTCGGCAAACCGCTAAATCGAGTTGATGGATACCTAAAAGTAACTGGTGGCGCACGTTACGCGGCTGAGTTTCCCATCGCCAAAATGACTTATGGCGTGACAATTCAAAGCACGATCGCCAAAGGTAAAATAGCCCAAATCGATACCAAGGCGGCGGAAAAAGTACCGGGTGTATTAGCAGTAATTACCCACCTCAACGCGCCCAAAGCCTTTGGAGAAAAGGGCGGTGGTCATAAGGTGCAAGTCCTGCAAGATAACATTGTGCTGTATAGCGGTCAGCATATTGGTGTCGTCGTTGCCGATACCTTTGAACGAGCGATGTATGCTGCCTCACTCGTACAAGTTCGCTATGAGGAAGAGAAACCAACCATTAATATGCGGGAGAATCTCACTAAGGCATACTTACCTAAAGGTAAAATCCCTAGAGAGGAACCACCCGATTTAGCGCATGGCAATGTCAACCAGGGACTAGCGGCGGCGGCTGTCCGCGTCGAGCAAACCTATACCACCCCAGTAGAAAATCACAATCCAATGGAGCCTCATGCTACAACAGCAGTTTGGCAAGGCGATGAACTGCTGCTGTATGACGCAACTCAGGGAATTTTTTCGACTCAAAAAAAAGTTGCGGAGGTATTAGGAATTGAGCCTGAGAAAGTCCGCATTATGTCTTACTTTGTGGGCGGTGGCTTCGGTTGCAAAGGGTCGGCTTGGTCGCATGTACCGCTAGCTGCGATCGCCGCAAAGCAAGTTAATCGCCCAGTAAAATTAGTTCTGGGACGAATACAGATGTATGGGCCTGTGGGCTTTCGACCGGAGACAATTCAACAGGTGGCTCTCGGTGCAACCCGCGATGGCAAATTGACTGCTTTGCGACACTCCGGCACTTCCCAAACTTCAACTTTCGATGAATTTATCGAACCTGTTGGTAAAAGCGCCCGAATGCTTTACGCTAGCCCCCATATCGAAACTAGCCACCGTCTGGTTCAACTCGATCAAGGAACACCAACCTATATGCGGGCCCCAGGCGAAGCTTCTGGTTCCTTTGCCTTAGAATCGGCAATGGATGAACTAGCTTATGCGCTCAATATCGATCCCGTCGAACTGCGTTTGCGTAACTATGCTGAAGTCGATCCTAGTAAAGGACTGCCCTGGTCGAGCAAGTCACTCAGAGAGTGTTACAAATTAGGAGCAGAAAAATTTGGCTGGCAAAAGCGCAATCCTAAGCCTCGTTCAATGCGCGATGGCAACTATTTAATTGGTTGGGGGATGGCAACAGCTACTTATCCTACCAACCGTTCCCCAGCATCAGCGATCGCCCGAATTATGGCAGACGGTACAGCCGTTGTATTAAGCGGTTCCCAAGATATTGGTACGGGAACTTATACTGTCATGACTCAAGTTGCAGCTGAGGCACTTGGTTTACCAGTTAACAAAGTCCGCTTTGAATTAGGCGATACCAAGATGCCAGAAACCCCCGTATCTGGTGGTTCACAAACCGCCGCCAGCGTCAGTTCGGCTGTACATTTAGCCGGAAATCAAGCTCGCAGTCAGCTTTTGCAACTAGCACTTGCCGATCAAAAATCGCCCCTTTATAGTTCAAAGGCTGAGGATGTGATTGCCGAAAATGGCAGCTTTTTCTTAAAAAATAAATCCTCTGCAACCGAAACATATCAGGCAATCTTGGCACGGCATGGAATGGAAATGCTCGAAGCGCGTGCAGATGCCAAGCTGGGAGAAGAACAGAAGAAATTCTCAATGCACTCATTTGGAGCGCAGTTTGCCGAAGTTCGCGTTGAGCCTGATTTAGGTGAAGTGCGAGTAACGCGCTGGGTGGGAACTTTTGGCGCGGGACGCATCCTCAATGCTAAAACAGCCAACAGTCAGCTGATTGGTGGGATTATTTATGGCATTGGCATGGCGCTAATGGAACATACGGTAATAGACCCAAATCTAGGACGCGTTGTCAACCATGATTTAGCTGAGTATCACGTACCAGTGAATGCAGATGTTCCTGATATTCAGGTGTTGTTTGTCGATGAAAACGATCCACATATCAACCCGCTTGGTGTCAAAGGAATTGGTGAAATTGGCATTACCGGCACTGCGGCAGCGATCGCTAATGCTGTCTATCATGCCACAGGTAAGCGCGTCCGCGATTTGCCAATTACATTAGACAAACTGCTGTAGATAATTCATACGCGGCAATAATACCCTGTAGAGACGCGATTCATCGCGTCTTAATTTATCATCATTTATCATCGCGTCTCCAAATACTCAAGACTGATGACCACTCAAGTAAAATTTGGTACTCTTAGCTCGGAATCACTGTATTACGTCCGTGACCGAGATGAGTAGTCCAACAGCCCGCTCCTACGCTTTCTTATCCATTGCAGCAGCAATCATCACTATTGCCTTAAAATTTGGCGCTTACCTGCTAACCGGCTCAGTAGGTTTGCTTTCAGATGCTATTGAATCAATTGTAAATCTCCTAGCAGCATTGGTTGCTCTATGGGCATTGACCTATGCTGATAAACCAGCCGATGCCGAACATGCCTTTGGGCATTCTAAAGCTGAATACTTCTCCAGTGGTGCAGAAGGTGCTTTGATTATAGCGGCAGCCATTAGCATTGCTGTTGAAGCTTGGGGACGCTTGCTGCATCCAGAACCATTAACACAACTGGGATTAGGGTTGGCGCTCTCCCTATTTGCAACCGCAATCAACGGCGTTGTTGCCTTTATTTTGCTACGAGCAGGGCGACGGTTGCGTTCCATTACACTAAGGGCTGATGCTCATCACCTGTTTACCGATGTAGTAACTTCGGGTGGTGTAGTAGTTGGAATCTTACTCGTCAAGCTAACAGGCACTCTCGTCCTCGATCCAATTGTCGCGCTGATAGTAGCAGCAAATATTACTTGGACAGGATTTCGTTTGCTGCGGGAAACCAGTAGCGCCTTACTGGATGCAGCTTTGCCTAAAAAAGAAATTGACGTAATTAAAAGCATCCTTAACGAGTACAAACGTCCAGACATCCAGTTTCATGCCTTGCGAACCCGTACTGCTGGAACCCGTCGCTTTGTTTCCTTTCATGTTCTTGTGCCTGGATCTTGGACAGTGCAACAAGGGCATGATTTATGTGAGGCAATTGAGCTTGCTATTGTTCGAGTGCTGCCTTCAACCCACGTTACAACTCATTTAGAACCTGTAGAAGATCCAGTTTCTTGGGACGATTTGGAGTTGGAGCGTCCGAGCAATCAGCAAATGCAAGATATGAAATAATACCAATTCACAATTTGCAATTCGCAATGGGCTACGCCCCGCTTTGCTGTTTTCATGCCCGCAGGGCTGTACGCAATTAAGAAACTTAGATGCAGTAAGACTTTCGTGATTTATATCTGTTGTCTCTTTTTGGAGAATTGGTATAACTTGCGATCGCTTCTAGCAGGCAGTTACGCCATCGCAACTATCTTTTTACGCGAAGGACGCTTGCGGTCTGATTTTTTCTTCAGTCCCACTGCTTGAGCTTGATCGCTATCTGAGCCATATTGCCCGCGCACAACTTCTTTCATCGCTAATACAGCATTATGAAATTCCCATTCTGCTAATCGAGCAGCATCAGCAGCAGCACGGTATAAAGCTAGTTTCTCGGTTTCGGTTTGTTGAGAAATCAACATTGCCTGATAAACTTCCTGTAATTTTGCAGTTGAGGCATCAGTACGAGTTGTGTTGTAGGTGCTGACGGTTTGTAAACCGTGGAATGAGTCAATATCTTGACTAATGGTTTGAGGGCGCAAACGGTTTGTTGTATTTTGGGGAGGCATACATGCATACTTAGTAAATTATATATTTAATGTACCCATTATAACAAAAAAAATATCAGTAAGATGAAATTTTTAGATAGGGCAAGGTTAGAAAGGATAGTTTCAGATAACAGACCGATGTATTGGCATAACAGACTGATGTATTGGCATAACAGACCGATGTATTAACATAACAGGTCGATGTATTGGCATAACAGACCGATGCAATTACAAAACTGTAAGACGACACTAAAAACCATGAGGAGCATTAAAATTTCTAACACTCCAAAGCTGAAGTGTAACTAGTGGGAATACAATCAAAAAACTTATACAGTTTTGTTAGTAGAGACTGCACTAGAAAATAGCGGAGGTTAAAGCAATGGATGAGCGCGATCGCTACTTACGAATCGCTCTGGTTCTTGTTGGCATAGCTTTTCTACTTATCTATCCGCTAACTCAGGTATGGGCATCAGGCTGGTTATGGCAACCAGGTCAGCACGAATACGAACAGATGATCATTGGTGTTTATGCAACACTTGGTGTCTTTTTACTGTTAGCTTCAAGGCAACCAGAAGCTCACCTCAGTTTAATCTGGTTCACCGTAATATCAAGTGCAGTCCACGGGCTGATCATGGCGGTACATGCAGTAATTGACCCTGTTGAACAGGGACACTTGTTTGGTGATGTTCCAGCATTGTTCTTGGTAGCAATTGTCCTTGGCTTCTTAGCGCCCCGCAAAGTGGTATCAAGTACATGAACGAGCGTAAAATGTCTGTGTATTTCCCACAATTGAATAGATAAGCATCTGCCGACCTATCTAAATAAGAATTACAGGGTTGCTGATTGAACTATTCAACTCTTAAAAATTGGTATGCAGTTAGTTCAGCTAATAGAAGAAGCATGACTACAAAACAGCCGTTAATACTTGACGCTGCCAGCGACGAATTCATTTCAAAAATTGGTTCAAGTGCGCCTGTTCTTGCTAGTCAAAAAGGATTCTGGAATGGAGTCAGAGTTAGTTATTACGAATACCACAATGCTGTTGAAACTCCTGAGCATTGTTTCTCACAGCATTTGATCACAATTCATCTCAATCACGCCGTCGCGATCAAAGAGCAATTACTGAATGGTTATCTACGATGCGCGAGCTTCAGGAACGGCGATATTTGTTTAACTCCTGCAACTGCTCCTGTATCAGTCCGTTTACAGAATGCAAGCGAGTGGATTGCTCTACACCTTGAACCCAAGTTTATCGAGCAGATCGCGGCGGAAGTGGTCGATCCGGATCGACTTGAGATTGTACCCCAATTCAAGTTAAATGACCCGTTAATTTATCAAATTGGGATTGCTCTAAAAGTAAATCTTGAATCTGAGAATGCCTGCGATCGCCTCTACACCGAGTCAATGGCAACCGCACTTTCTGCTCATTTACTACGGCACTACTCAACCCAAAAGCCCAAAATTGCAAGCTATTCTGATGGATTATCACAAGCTCGATTACGACAAGTGACTGAATATATTCACCAGCATTCGACGCAGAATCCTAGCCTGATGAGCATGGCTGAAATGGTGCAGATCAGTCCTTATTACTTTAGCCGTTTGTTTAAACAATCGACTGGGTTAACACCACACCAGTATTTGCTCAAATGCCGCACAAAAGAGGCAAAACGGCTACTCAAGACTACAAATCTCTCGATAGCTAACATTGCAATTCAAGTAGGCTTTGTCGATCAAAGTCACCTTAACCGCCACTTCAAGCGCCATTTTGGTGTTTCACCCAGCCAGTTCCGCGCTTAGAGCAAGAATGTACTGTCAAAAAGCAAGATTATCCAAGACAGTCAGGCTTCATTTTTCCTACGATTTCTAAAGATTGGTCAATCAAGGAATAAAAATTAAGCTTTTTTCACCATAAATTACAACTAATTGAAATAAAGGATTTATACATGAACGCACAAAACAAGCCACAAGCTTTTCAAGTTAATAGTGCCGAAGGTCGCGCTTACTGGGGTATGGGCATTCTCTGGATTATGCTGGCAACTGCTGAAGATACGGATGGACAGTATTCTTGTATAGAACAGTTGGTGCCGCACGGCCCAGCAGCAGGGCCTCATATCCATGAGGCGGCAGATGAAACCTTCTACATTATGGAAGGCGAAGCCACCTTCTTTGTCGAAGACCAGCCGATTAAAGCAACTGCTGGATCGTTTGTGTCAATTCCACGGGGTACAAAGCACGCTTTTCAAATTGATTCTGAAACGGCTCGACTACTCAACACCTATGTACCCGCAGGTTTTGAGTACACGATTATAGCAACGACTGTACCCGCCCAAGCGCGCACATTGCCTCCTGCTTCAATACCTTTTCCCAATCAAGAACAAGCTAATCAAGCGCTTGAGCAAGTCATCCAGCAGTATCCTGCGGCTAAAACCAAATTCTTACAAGGTTTTGCAAGCTAAATTATCGGACACCGGACGATCTAAGTTTGGCTGTTCAAGTTAAAGTTCTCTTTTTGCAACTTCAATCCCTGATCTGACAAGGGAAGCGTCGCGTCTAACGAGAAAAACTGGCTGAAGAGATTGTTAAGATCAATTTCCAGGCTAGTCACGTTGTCTATTGAGCTGAGTTGTGGCTATTACAGGTAAACGAGTTAATAAAGCCGAATTTGTAGACATGTGCAGGTAAACCAATATCTTGGTAAAGGAAATCTATGATGCTCAAAGACAAAGTTGCGCTAGTCACAGGAGCAACATCAGGAATTGGCAAAGCCACGGCACTTGCGCTCGGTATTGCCGGAGCAAAGGTGGTCTTCTCAGGACGACGTGAGGCAGAGGGTAGAGCCACCGAAGCTGAACTTCGTGATGCTGGCATTGACTGTTTGTTTGTCCGATCGGATGTCTCAAACGAAGCCGAGGTTCAAACCTTGGTGCAAACCACCGTCGAGAAGTTTGGAAAGCTTGACTGTGCCTTTAACAATGCCGGGATCGATCCCTCAGTTAAACCGCTGCATGAACAATCGATCGAAGAGTTTGACAAGCTGATGTCAATTAATGTACGGGGTGTCTTTCTATGCATGAAGTACGAGATTGACCAGATGTTGAGTCAAGGCGCAGGTGTGATTGTCAACAACTCCTCAATGGGAGGTTTGATTGCGTTTCCAGGCATTTCTCCCTACATTGCGAGTAAACATGCCGTCATGGGGCTGACTCGATCAGCAGCACTGGACTATGCCAAACAGGGCATTCGGATCAACGCAGTCAATCCTGGCTTGATTGTGACGGCTATGATGGATCGTCTCGACCCAACCACCACTCGATCGCCTGACGCAGCGCCGACTGTGCCAATGGGACGCATGGGAACACCGGAAGAGATTGCTCAAACCGTGGTGTTTCTCTGTTCTGATGCTGCTAGCTACATCACCGGACAACCGTTGGTTATCGATGGCGGATACACAGCGACCTGATCGAGATCAACAGATTTTTACGATGCATCGGGTATTGGTAGTCGGAGTAAAACTTACTTTACTATTTGGCAATAGACATGAAATACCGAGATAAAACAGTCCTCGTTTTCGGTGCGACAGGACAACAAGGCGGATCTGTGGCAAATGCCTTCGCCACCTCGTCTATAGTTCGGCAAATGCTGCGGGAGCGACCAAAACTGGAATGGGGCATTTTGATACCAAAAGTGAGATCGAGGAGTATATTCGCGGTCTGAATATCGTCAGCACTATCATCCATCCGAGCGCGTTCATGGAAATCCTGACGCTACCTGGCATGGGTCTCGAAAAAGGCGAGTTTGCCTTCTTTATGAAACTCGATCGACCGATGCAATTCATCGCAGTGGAGGACAAAAATGCTTTCTTTGGCGGTCTAGCTAGGCTGGTCGATCTGGGGCGATTAGCTGGCAATGCCGATATCGCGTTGCTGCGATCGCAATTTCCTGGGTTGCTGACGATGGATAAGTGGCTTGCGGGAGCTGGTAAACTCGTGCTACTGGCTGCCTTCAATCTGAGGGCGGCGAAGTCGCACTGCGGTGAAATTGGTAGGCGATCGCTATATCAGCTTTAACAGGCTCGATTTACTAGCCTACACTTCAACATGAATGTTAACGAAGTAATTTCCAATCGCTGCTGTCAAAATTATCACAGAACAACAATGAAAGCTATTGCGATCCAAAACGGTTTCGGCATCCACCATCTCGAATCGATTGAAGTGCCTAAGCCGCAACCTGCTACTAATGAAGTCCTGGTCAAAATCCAAGCCGTTTCACTCAACTACGTCGATTTGATGGTAGTCACTGGCAAGCTGAATCCTAACCTACCCCTGCCATTTATACCAGGGGCGGATGGGGCAGGCACCGTTGAACAAGTGGGCAATGATGTGACTGCTTTCAAACCTGGCGATGCAGTAGTCACGACCTTCATTCCCAAATGGACTAGCGGCGAACCGACCAAGCAAGCCGTAGACTATGCGACACGCCAAGGGGTCGGCTCTCCCGGACAATTAAGCGAATATAAAGTCTTTAAGGTAGATCGATTGACAAAGGCTCCTGCCAATCTCTCGGCTTTAGAAGCGTGTACTTTACCCGTGGCTGGGTTGACTGCTTGGAACGCGCTGCACTATGCCAGTGTCACAGCAGGCGAGACGGTATTACTACACGGCACGGGCGGTGTTTCGATTTTTGCCCTTCAGTTTGCCAAAGCACTCGGTGCCCATGTCATTATTACATCGAGCAGTGATACTAAACTCCGACGAGCCAAAGATTTAGGAGCCGACTATCTCATTAATTACCACACTACACCTAACTGGGAAGAAACAGTGCTCTCATTCACTGATGGCGTTGGTGTTGACGCAGTGCTCGAAACCGTCGGCGGCAAAAATCTCGTCCGATCGCTCAACGTATTGCGAACGGGCGGAAGCATCTCGATTATGGGTCTACTTGGCGGTTCGGAAATGACGATCAATGCGCTGTCCCTGATGGAACGACATGCGACGATTCGCGGCATGGAAGTTGGCAATACGTAGGATTTTCAGGACATGAATCAGGCGATCAAACAGCACGACATTCATCCAGTCATTGATCGCACTTTTACTTTCGACGAGGTAAGAGCGGCATTTACCGACCTGGAGCAAGGGAAACATTTCGGCAAAATCGCGATCAAGATTTAACTCAATTCAAACCTTAACTAATTACAAAGTGAAACCTTGATTATCACCCCTAATCTCAACGGCAAGCGTGGCATCGAACTACTTCAAGACCCTTCCTTAAATAAATCTACAGCCTTAACGGAAGCAGAAAAACAAGCGTTGGGATTGGTGGGATTAGTCTTCGATGTTATCGAATTAGAAGATATCTAATTGCGGCAGGTGATGCAACAACTCGGACACAAAGGCACCGATCTCGCTTTGCTGCGATCGCAATTTCCTGAGTTGCTGACGATGAATGAGTGGCTCGCAAGAACTGGCAGGCGATCGCTAATGTGCAGTTGCTTTTTAGGTAGCGAATCCGCCTCATTAAGAAACAGATTTTGTAAACTTCACAAAAAAATCATGACGACAAAATTGACGGTTCTAGTCGCTGGTGCTACTGGGATGCTGGGTTCTAAGATTGTTTCGGCTCTACTTGACAAAGGCGATGTGAATGTGCGGGTAATGGTGCGTTCAGTTAACGACAGCAATCTAGAAAATCGTAAAAAGATCGACGCAATGAAAGCCTTGGGCGCAACGATAGTCGAAGGCAACGTGATGCAACCTGAAACCCTACTGCCAGCGTGTGCAGGGGTTGATGTTGTCGTCTCTGCGATCGGCAATAATGAAGTAACCGTGCCAGGACAGAAAAACCTGATTGATGCGGCAAAACAGCAGGGCGTGAAGCGGTTCATTCCCTCCGATTACTCGGTAGACTATCGCAAGCTGGACTATGGCGACAATGATAACCTGGATATGCGGAAGGAAGTGTTTGAGTATCTCCAGCAAAGCGGTTTGGAATATACCTTAGTTCTCAACGGGGTATTTATGGAATTTATCACCTATATGCCACTGTTTGACTTAGAACATCAGATATTTCAATACTGGGGCGATGGTGAAACGCCGCTCGATCTTACCACTACTGATGATACCGCCAAGTATGTGGCTGAAGCGGTGAGCGATCCAGGCTTGGCAAACACGGCATTGGAAGTCGCAGGTGACACTCTAACCGCGAAGCAGTTGAAAGCCACTTATGAAGAGGCAACGGGCAGCAAATTAACCGAAAAATCATTGGGCAGTATTGCCGAGATGAAAGCTTGGATTGCTAATAAAAAAGCGTCAGCCAATTCACTTGAAGAGTACGTTTACGACCAGTATATGTACGCGATGGTATCGGGTAAAGGCAAACTTGATCGGATTGTGAGCGATCGCTATCCCCACATTAAACCTAAGACGGTTAAGCAATTTCTGAGCAAAGAAAATTCCTAAAACGGCAGCTTTAGTGGAAAAAGTGATGGTGTCTTTGTGTCTTGCTTGCGAGTGAGTTCGTTACGAAGCATAAAACAGAGCAGCCAAATGAGAGTTTTGACAATGCATCGACTTGCATTGTGAATGCATCTTGCGGACTATGTTTCAAAACACACCTTAGCTAGAGTTTCTGTGCCAGATTGCCGTGATACTATACGGCTCATTCCTGTTGTTGCTTGTAGGAGATAATTATGGAAATTAGTAGACGCAGCTTGCTAAAAACTGCATCTGCTTCGGGATTGGTGGCAGCAGGACTTGCAGTTTCGGAAGGATTTTTGCAACCGACTCTCGCCGAAACAAAACCTGTTGATGAAAATACTCAACTGCTAGCCCAAACACCCCCTTCAACTCGACGCGGCGGAATGTTGTATCGCAATCTCGGACGCACCAAAGAACAAGTATCTGTGATTGGCTTGGGAGGGTATCACATTGGAAAAATTGAAGAAGAACAAGAAAGTATCAAGTTGATCCGCAGTGCCATCGATCGCGGCATCAACTTTATGGATAACTCTTGGGACTATCACAACGGACGAAGCCACCGTTGGATGGGAAATGCTCTCAAGAATGGTTATCGCCAAAAGGTCTTCTTAATGACAAAAATCGATGGTCGCACCAAAGCTGCTGCCAAAATGCAGATTGATGAATCGCTCAAAGATTTACAAGTCGATCACATTGATTTATTGCAGCATCATGAAATACTGCGCTTTGAAGACCCCGATCGCGTCTTTGCTCCTGGCGGCGCAATGGAAGCAGTGGTAGAGGCGCAGAAAGCAGGCAAAATTCGCTATATCGGTTTTACAGGACATAAGAATCCCCAGATTCACCTCCAGATGCTAGAAACTGCTGCACAAAATAATTTCCGCTTCGACACTGTGCAGATGCCATTAAATGTTATGGATGCCCATTTTAGAAGTTTTGAAAATCAGGTACTACCTGTGTTGGTAAAAAACAATATTGGTGTCCTGGGAATGAAATCAATTGGAGAGTCTTACATTCTCAGAAGCAACACGGTTAGTGCGATCGAATGCCTGCACTACGCAATGAATTTGCCTACCTCAGTTGTAATTACAGGCATTGATAGCATGAGAATTTTAGACCAAGCCTTCGAGGCAGTCCGCACCTTTGAGCCAATGGATCGCGCACGAGTGGCAGCACTGTTAGCGCGTACCCGTGAGGCAGCAACTAAAGGGCAGTACGAACGATATAAGACCACAACCCAAAATGATAGTACAGCGATGAATCCAGCTTGGCTGGGATAAATATTAATGCAATCAAATGAATGAACTAAAAGCAATTTTAGAAAGCTTCGAGTCAAGTAAAAAAATTGGTAAAATCACTTTCCTTGCTACTGTAGTCAAAACTCAAGGTTCAACCTATCGCCGACCAGGTGCCAAAATGTTGATGACAAATACAGGTGAGATGATTGGAACAATCAGTGCTGGTTGTTTGGAGAATGACGTATTTGAGCATACTCAACAGCGAATGTCAGATGGCGAACCAATTGTTGTTACTTACGATAACACCGCCTCTGAAGATATTCTTTGGGGCTTTGGTCTGGGATGCAATGGAATAGTGCAAGTTCTCATCGAACGTCTTGAGAGAGAAAACACGCCGAATGCGATCGCTTTTACACAAGAGTGCTTTAATAAAAAACATTTGGGTATTATTGCTACAGTTTTTGCATTTGAAGGCGCAGTAAAAGTCAAACTTGGGTCGCGCTTACTGCTATATCCAAATGGTAAAATTATCACCGACATCAAAGATGCAAATTTAATTCAATCTCTGCTTGCAGATAGTCAAGCAGCTTTTGTTCATCAAAAGTCAAAGGTAAATAACTATCATTTACCTTTAGGTAGTGTAGAAGTTTTCATCGAAGTCATCCAACCACCGACACCTTTAGTAATATTTGGTGCAGGTTACGATGCTGTACCTGTAGCACAGTTTGCTCAATCATTAGGTTGGGACGTTACTGTAGTAGATTGTCGAGCTAATGAAGCAACTAAAGCACGATTTACTATGCCTTGTGATGTGATTCTGACTCGACGAGAAACTCTACAAAAACAGATATTTATAGATGCCTACACGGTTGCTGTGGTCATGACGCATAATTACCTTGACGACCTGGAAATTTTAAAAATGTTGCTGCTATCTCCTGCACGCTACATAGGAGTTTTAGGCCCAAAGCCGCGTACTGAAAGATTACTTGAAGATTTACGTTCGCAAGGAATAGTTTATACTACTGAACAATTAAAAAGATTGCATGGCCCTATTGGAATTGACATCGGAGCGGATACACCTGAAGGAATAGCGATCGCCATTATTGCTGAAATTCAAGCAGTGCTAACAAATCGCACTGGCAGTTTTTTAAAAAATCGCAATCAACCAATTCATCAATCCTATGAAAGCAATTCAAACTTGCTACTTACCACATAGTTTTTATAAGAAGAATTCAGAACTCAGGAGTCAGCATTCAGTATTAATTCTGTACGAGTGGGTGACGAATATTGGTTAAAACCTCGCCCGAAGTTAAGCGAAAAAAATTAAAATATTCTTGCCTTAGAACTCTATCCCTTTATGGGTAGAGTATTCTGAATTCTGAATTCTGTATTCTGACTCCTGGTTTATCTGTTATGGTATTTAACACTGAGCAAATAGACAATGAGAAATCAACTATAGCCATTATGATTCTTGCTGCTGGTGCATCTACTCGGATGGGTACACCTAAACAACTATTGCTTTACCAAGGACGTAGTTTTTTGCAATACATTACAGAAATGGCGATCGCTTCAGTTTGTCAACCTATAGTAGTAGTACTTGGAGCAAATGCAGAACAGATTTATCCCCAAATTAAGCAACTTCCCGTTACAGTAGTTAAAAACTTGGATTGGGCTTATGGAATGAGTGCTTCAATCAAAAGCGGTATTGAATTGTTAAATAATCTTCCTCAAAAAATAGAAGCAGTAGTTATTACACTTTGCGACCAGCCATTTGTTTCTCACCAAATTATTAATCAACTTGTTGATGCATATTATTCCACAAAAAAACCGATTATAGCTTGTGAATATGCAGGAACATTAGGTGTACCTGCTCTATTTAGTCAGATATTTTTTTTAGAACTTGCCGCTTTGAAAGAAAATTCAGGAGCAAAAAGAGTTATTAATAAAAACCTTAATGAAGTATTTTCCATTCCGTTTCCACTAGGGGATATCGATATTGATACACCAAAGGATTACGAACAATTGATATCAATTACCAAAGCACAGAATTAACTTATTCTACTGCGATGATGTCCCCGGCTTATCGCCAGTTTAAGAATTCAGAAGCAAAGCCGTAGACTTTTTCGTTAGCTTTGCTCATACCAATCGTAATACTCGCCAAAGGCGAGAAGCAAGCTAGGCAATGGGCTTCTTTATGGAGACGCTGCGCGAACGTAGCGGGGCGATCGCGCAGTGTCTTGTAGAGAAGAGAGCAATTAAACCAATTCGCAATTCGCAATTTGAAACTAATTGTCTAAGAAGCTGTAGATTGTAATTTTTCTAATCGTGCCAGCACTTCTGAACTATGAATGTTTGGGTTGACTTTGACGAAAGTCTCGCGCAATATGCCTTGAGGGTCGATGATAAAACTGTGCCGCATAGATAAAAAGCCCAGCCACGAACCGTAAGCTTTACTCACTGAACCATCAGTGTCAGCCAACAGAGGAAATTTTAGCCCCTCTGAATCACAAAATTCGGCGTGAGAATCAATATCATCAGCACTTACACCAATAATCTGAGCATTTTTTTTGACGTATTGGGGTAAATCTTGCTGAAAACGGCGAGCCTCTATAGTACAACCAGAGGTGAAGTCTTTGGGATAAAAGTAGAGAACTAGCCACTTACCGCGCAAGTCAGAGAGAGAAATTTTGCCATTACCTGTATTGGTTGGCAAAGTAAACTCTGGTGCGGGTTGATTAATTGCAGGAAGTTTACCACCAAGAGCGTCAGCAGCAGGGGTAAAATTCAGCCAGCTGATGAGAGAAATACAACTGGCAAATAATATGCTTAAAAAAGTGCGGCGGGAAATCATGGTGAAAACCAGAATTACAACTTTACACAAGTTTACAATTCTTCGTTGCTGCTAATCTCACTTTAAATCAGATTCGGTTGGGGTATCTGTGCTTTCGATGTATTGGCTATCTAAGAGAAAGGCTCCCCTAGTAAAGCGAATACCCCAATATCCACCAGGTCTGCGGTCAATGACTATACCCTCTTCGCCAAGGTGAATTACGTCGGGTGGGCGCAGCATGGGCATAGGTTCAGCAGTTTTTACGTAAGGCGGTAGTGCCACAACCCGCACTTTACTACCAATTGCAAATTCTTTAGACATTTTAATCAAGCTAGGAGTTTTGAATTAACTCATAACTCATAACTAGCTTAAAAGTCTACTAAATGGGGCATTGGGAATTGGGCATGGGAATAAATAGGGAAAGGGAAAGGGGAAAAATTTCATCCCCTTTCCGCGTCTTCTGCAAGAAGTCTATTAATTTTTGACTATGAAAAATAATGCTTAGGCATTAGTCAAGTTAGCTATTTTTTGAAAAATTATTATTGAGGATTGCCTTGTTGACGGCGCGAAGGAGCATTTTGACGGAATTGCTCTAATTTTTGGCGCTGTTCGGCGGTCAAGACTGCTTGAATCTGTTGTTTTTCAGACTCCCGGATTTGTCGGAGTTGGGTTTTTTGTACTTCACTCAGATTTAAGTCAGCATAACCACCCTTTCCTCGACGTTGACCTGGTTGGCGTTGACCTGTTTGCCCCTGAGCCTTACGCGCTTGCCATTCAGCTCGACGTGCTTGTTTTGCTGCGTCTAACTTGGCCTTTTGTTCTGGGGTGAAAACAGCCTCCATTTTGGTGCGGCTATCACGACGAATTGCCTGAATTTGGGTTTTTTGAGTATCTGTTAGACCCAATTCTTTCCAAGGGCCCCTTTCTTTCTGCGGAGTTTGTGCAAGTAACACGGGTGAAGGAGAGGCTGTTTGGGCGTTAACAGCAAAGGAGGTTGCACTTAAAGTTAGAGCGATCGCTCCAGCGACTAGCGATAATGCTTTTAGTTTCATTGCTTGTTTTGTAGGTTTTTCCTGGTTGGATGCCACTATCATAAGAATTTCTCTTTAGTAATCACATGAGGAGAAAGTCATGGTTTTACCCATGACTTTAGTCATGATTGAATTTAGACAAACATAATTGATAATAAAGAGTTAGTAGCTATAAATAATAATTTTTTTGATTATGATGAATTTATAAATCTTTGTTTAGTTTATTACATAATGTTCTTATACTCTACATTCACTCTTAATTTTTCAAAAAGCGAAAATTTTAAATGACGGATGCTATCGTTAAAACAATCTATAATCCTAACTTTTAACTCTTAAATTTTAACTACTAAATCCTAACTTTTAACTCATTTATGACTGGAGAAACGTGGCTAATGAATCCTCCAATTCAAATTAAGAAACATCCTTTTCCGTCTCTACTTTATCTAGAGTGGACATTACTGGCGATCACCGCATTGACAGCCTTTATACCACCTCCGTTAAAGCATTTTCGTCCTAAGCCTCCAGAAATCTCAATTTGTGGTGCATTTCCAGACTTGTCAGTTTGTAGCATATTACCAGAACTATCAATTTATAGTCTGATTATTTTTGCAGCGATGGGTTTAAGATTACCCAGAAATAACCAGAAGAATAAAGTAATCTACACAACTATTGAAATTCTGTTAATTTTAATAATTGGACTTTTTGGAGAAAGATTTGCTCGATTATTTCCGTTTCTTTACATAATTTTAGTGACTCGAAGTTGTTTAATTTTTCAGTTAATTGGGCGTTTATTCGTTACAGGTTTATCATTTTCCTTATTTTTACTTACTACACAACTAAAATATCAATTATTCAATTTTCAAACATCGCCACAAGCACAAGAGCGATATCGATTTTTGATTTTGAATTCGTCGCTGGTATTTGGCTTAAGTTTAGTTTTTGTGTTGTTAATGATGAATGCAGTATTGTCTGAACGGCAAAGTCGAGAAAAGCTAGCGATCGCTAATGAAAAACTGCGCCAATATGCCATGCAAATTGAAAATCAAGCTACCTTAGAAGAACGCAACCGCATTGCTCGTGAAATTCATGATTCTTTGGGACATTCTCTAACTGCTTTAAATCTGCAATTAGAAACTGCTTTAAAACTATGGCAAGCTAACCCAGGTAAGGCTGAAACATTTCTAGCAACAGCAAAAGAATTAGGTTCAAAAGCCCTAAAAGATGTCCGCGAATCTGTTTCTACTATGCGCTTGAATCCCTTACAAGAACAATCTTTAGAACGGGCGATCGCTAGTCTTTCAGAAAATTTTCATCGCTCAAATGGTATTTTACCAATTTATCAAATTAACCTGCAACATCCTCTACCACCTGAAATAAACACGGCTATTTACCGAATTACTCAAGAATCTTTGACAAATATATCTAAATATGCTTATGCCACAGAGGTTAAACTGGAACTGGCTACGAATAGAGGCAATTTGCGATTGATAATTCAAGATAATGGTAGAGGTTTTGATTTAGGACAAAATACTACAGGTTTTGGACTTCATAGTATGCGCGATCGCACTTTAGCACTTGGAGGTGAGTTTAATATTAATAGCACTCCTGGTTCTGGTTGCAAAGTTACAGTTAATATTCCCTTAATGAGGTTGACATAATGATTAAAGTGCTGTTGGTAGATGACCAAGGTTTAATTCGTCAAGGATTAAGAGCGTTATTAGAATTAGAACCAGATTTAGACATAGTAGGAGAAGCAGAAAACGGGCAACAGGCGATTAATTTAGTTGCTGAATTTCAGCCCGATGTAGTATTGCTAGATATCAGAATGCCCATTATGGATGGAGTTGCAGCTACGCGAGAAATTCAAAAACGCTTTGGCAAAACTAAAATTTTAGTACTGACGACTTTTGATGATGATGAATATGTATCAGCAGCGTTGCAAAATGGGGCAATGGGTTATCTATTGAAAGATACACCCTCAGAAGAATTAGCTGTTGCTATTCGTGCCGTTTATAAAGGATATACTCAATTAGGCCCAGGTATAGTTAAAAAGCTGTTAACTCAGTTTTCTAATGGTACACCAACCCAATCACCCCCTGTACCGTCTACTTTAGCTGAACTCACTCCGAGAGAAAAGGAGGTTTTGCGGCTAATAGCTACAGGCGCTAGTAACCGAGAAATTGCTCAGGAACTCTACATTTCTGAGGGGACAGTAAAAAATCATGTTACGAATATTTTAAACAGATTAAATTTGCGCGATCGCACTCAAGCTGCGATTTGGGCAAATACTTATTTATCTTATTTGAATGAATCAAGTTAAATATTTCCTAATTCATCACACTTATTTAAATAAATCCAAACATTCATTTTTTAAAACGTCTTTTGTGAGCTTGATGTCTCTAAATGACTTAGCGATCACTTCTCCGCAAGATATATTAACTTGTGATTGATTTAGGGTAATCAAATCTTGAATTGAAGCACCATATACGATTTCTGATAAACCACTCCAAACACAAGCAGTTGCACACATGGGACAGGGTTCACCAGTTGTATATATGCTATAACCTTCTAAAGAAGGGTTTTTAAGTTTAGCTGTTAAACTACGAATAACGTTAATTTCCGCATGGGCTGATGGATCGTTGTCTCTATTAACGGTGTTATGAGCTACAGCAACGACTTCGTTATCTTTAACAATCACAGCACCATAAGGCGCATCTCCTTTTTTTGCTTCTGCCAAAGCTAAACGCATAAAATATTCTGGGTTCATATAAGCTGAGGTTAACATAAGGATAATGATTAATAATATCGTATTTCTAATGCTATAAATGGGAATTAAGATTATTAATGATCGAATATGTTACTGAGCAGACAAGAAACAGAATTCTACTTAAAAGACCTAGAAACACCAATAGGTAAAGCGATTAATTTAACACTTGCCGTTATGGTGTTAATATCATCGGGGATTTTTGTAGCAGAGACTTATAATATTCCTGATTCTGTACGGTTTCAGTTGCATTTAGTCGATTGTGCGATCGTTATCATCTTTGCGGTGGAATATTCGCTTCGTCTCTGGAGTTCTGAAAATAAGATTAAGTATATTTTTAGCTTTTATTCAATTATTGACTTAATAGCAATTTTGCCTTTCTTTCTAGGAATGGTAGATATTAGCTTTATCCGCTTACTGCGATGGTTTCGGATTTTACGATTAATCAGATTGATAGATAGGAAATTTTTATTCGCCACTATCAGCACCGAAGATGGAGTGATCTTTGCGCGAATATTATTTACATTATTTACAATTGTTTTTATTTATTCTGGCTTAATTTATCAAGTAGAGCATCCGGTTAATCCTCAAAATTATGGTACGTTTTTAGATGCTTTTTATTTCTCTGTTGTCACAATGACAACTGTAGGGTTTGGCGATGTTATTCCAATTTCGGGATTAGGGCGCTTGCTAACAGTCCTGATGATTTTTACGGGAATTGCGCTGATTCCTTGGCAAGTGGGAGATTTAATTAAGCAAGTTGTGAAAACTGCTAATCAGGTAGAAACAGCTTGTTCAGGTTGTGGTTTGGCTTTTCATGATGTAGATGCTGGTTTTTGTAAAAGGTGCGGGACTAAGTTACCTAGTCGTAGGGGTGATTCAGAGAGTTAAGTTGTGGCACTGACGGAGGATAAATTTTAGGGTGTGCTACAATCTTGTGGTAAAGTAGATGACAAACATGAGAAAGCCAAATGTTCTAAAAAACGCTGCAAACATTGAGTCATTTAATTTCTCTTACTTTCAGTAATTCCCTAAAAAGGAGTAAAGCCAATGAATGCATTACTGCATAATCAAATTGCAGATATGTATGGGCCAGATTTTTTACTGTTTTATTGCTTTGTCATTGGGATAACTTTGGTAGTTTGCCAGAAGCTAGTGCAAGATCCAACCAAAAACCAGCCTCTGCCGTTAATTCCTGCTGAACCAGATCCCTACGAAATCGCGTATTTGCGTTCTCAAGAAACAGGAATCGCCAATGTAGCGTTATTTGACTTGATTGTTCGGGATTATTTGCAAGTCAATGAACAATCCATCAGCCAAGCACCAAATCATCCTGATTTATCTCACCTAGAGCCTATAGAGCGTGAGGTATTTGATAAATTCTCTTCTTCTTCCACAGCTAAAACATCTGTTTGGTTGGCAACGCAGAGTATCCAGTCATACAGCAATGCCTATAAAGAAAAACTCCAAAATGAGCAATTGTTGTATGCTTCCCAGTGGCAAGAACGGAATATCAAAGTTGGCTTGATTGGGGCGATAATTATTTTCAGCTTGGGGAGCTATAAGCTGCTCATTGCCTTGGGTAAGGGACGCTATAACGCAAGTTTATTAATCACCATTGGTGTATTATCCATTATCTATTTGCTGTGGTTTGTCAGTAGACGTACACATCTCAGTCATCGCGGAAAAATGTATCTGCAACAACTGCAAGAAACATTTACTCGATTGCAGCAGAAAGCAAAATTCGATATCCCTTCTGTATTTGACTACAACTTACTGGTGGCACTCTTTGGCGTTGAGGCGTTAGCTGGAACCTCTTATGATTCCTACTACAAAGCGTTTTTCCCGCCAACATTTTCTAGAAAAGTTACTACAGTAGAGAGTTCGTCTAGTAGCTTATGCGGTAGCTTTTCATGTAGTAGTAGCCCCTCATACAGTACTAGTTATCGCAGCACTAGTTCTGACACTAGCTCCTCATGCAGTACAAGTTCTGGCTGTAGCTCCTCATGCAATAGTAGTTCTGACAGTGGCTCCTCATGCAGTAGTGGTTCTGACAGTGGCTCTTCATGCAGTAGCTCTTCATGCGGTGGTGGTTGCGGTGGTGGCTGTGGAGGAGGTTAACAGCAATGCTTTCTCATCTCCCTAGTTTAGGCGTGGGGTTGGGTTTTCGAGAACCGTTTAAAAGTGATCTGTTTCTTAACCGTCACCAAGTTGACTTTTTAGAAATTGTTGCTGAACACTATTTAGATGCATCTTGGCAAAAACAGCAGGAGTTAGAATTGCTTGCTGCTCATTTCCCAATAATTCCCCACGCGATTAATCTGTCGTTAGGTAGTGCTGAAGGCTTGGATACAGATTATTTATGCAAACTTGCAGCATTAATTAAGCAACTCAACCCGCCTTGGTGGAGTGAGCATATCTGCTTTACAAAAGCGGGTGGAGTTGATATCGGGCATTTGTCTCCACTACCTTATACTCAAGAAGCTGTGGAAGTAGTCTGTCGCAACATTGCCGAAGTTCGTCGCTGGGTTGATGTACCACTGATTCTGGAAAATATCACTTACATGGTGACGCTTCCAGGTGCAGAAATGACTGAAGCCCAGTTTTTAGCTGAGGTGGTAGAACGTTCTGATTGTGGACTGTTATTAGATATAACGAATCTCCACACTAATGCTGTGAACTACGGCTATGATGTCCATGAGTTTTTGCAACAGTTACCGTGCGATCGCATCGTACAATTACATTTTGTTGGTGGACATTGGCATGATGGTATATTAATTGATAGCCATTCGCAATCCACACCACAGGAAGTATGGCAACTTATGGAGGAAGTTGTTGCCCGTGTTCCAGTTAAAGGGATTATCCTAGAACGAGATGAAAACTTGCCACCTTTTGCAGAATTGACAAAAGAACTGCAAAAAGCACGGGAGATTAGCAGGAGTAATGGGAGATGGGGTTAGCACAAACCCAACAAGTTTTAGCCCAACTTTACACCAATACCGATTTCAGAGAGCGTTTCTTTGCTAATCCAGAAGCTGTTTGTGCAGAGTTGGGGCTAAGTTGCGATGAAGCACAAAAGTTAGCTCAACTCTCAGCAAAAGAGGTAAATATCTTTGCCAATTCTCTGAAGTGGAAACGGTTGGGAGAAGTACGCGAACTACTTCCACGCACTGCGCGGGCGTTAGGTAAAAATTTTACTGCTTTGTTTTGGCGATATGCCCAAACCCATGTACCAAAAGGAATCAAAAAACATAGGGAAGATGCGATCGCTTTTGCTAATTTTATCGCCATTGTTGAAAAGGAAAACCCAGATCCACCTTGGATCAGTGATTTGGTGCGCTACGAAAAAACATGGCTATTGGCTTATGAACCTACTAGCCGCTTAATTGTGTGTTGGTTTCGTTATCCTGTTGGTATAGCGAGTGCAGAGGGGATGAAGCGCCAAGCAACGATCGCAATTTGGTTTCGATTCTCAAAGCCATCGCAACTGCGGCATATTGTGCGCTCACTATAGCGTGTTAATTACCAGGTAGTTCACGGTAAAATAATCTTTCTCTGGCGATCGCTCAAAGAAAGAAAATATAACCAATGTCTAACCTCAACCTCATTTCCGAATATAAAAGCTTTGGTGGCAAACTCGGCTTTTACAGCCATCCCTCCTCAACCTGTAACGGTGAAATGCGTTTCGCTGTCTATCAACCACCACAAGCAACTCAAAAACCTGTGCCGATTCTCTATTTCCTCTCTGGGTTAAGTTCCACAGAAGAGAATTTTATGGTGAAGGCAGGAGTGCAGCGTTTTGCAGCTGAGTACGGTTTGATATTGGTTGCACCAGATACAAGTCCGCGTAATACTGGCATTGCAGGTGAGGATGAAGACTGGGACTTTGGCACAGGTGCGGGCTTTTATGTTGATGCTACAGAGGAACCGTGGCGTAAAAACTACCAAATGTATAGTTATGTTGTCCAGGAACTACCTGCTTTAATTACTGCAAATTTCCCTACGCAACCTGAAAAACAAGGTATTTTCGGTCATTCAATGGGGGGACATGGGGCGCTTGTCTGTGCAATGAGAAACCCAGAACTTTACAAATCAGTATCAGCTTTTGCACCTATCACTGCACCTATGCGTTGTCCTTGGGGTCAAAAGGCTTTTAGTGGTTATCTTGGCAGCAATCAAGAAAGTTGGCGTGATTATGATGCTAGTGAATTAGTCAAAAAATTAGGATATCACAGTTCGATTCTCATTGACCAAGGGACTGCTGATAAATTTTTAGCTGAACAATTAATGCCTGAAGTGTTTGAGCAAGCTTGTGCAGATGTTAGTCAACCGCTAAACTTGCGTTACCAAGAAGGCTATGACCACAGTTATTATTTCATCGCCAGTTTTATTGAAGATCATATCCGCCACCATGCATTAGCGTAGCTTCCCGTAGGTATCGCTTTATTAATTACAGCAGTTTTCATCTATTTAAACCCCACATTTCCATTTTTATTTTTGAACAAGACTACCAAAAATGATGCTAGAAAAGTCTAATAAAAATAATGTAATATCAGCTTTGAGTGATAACTTTTAATAAAATCTATCAATGTAGCGACTGTCTTAAAAGCCAAGCGATCTTTGATGATATGGCGATACATGACAGATATATAATTGGTTCAACTTTGTTTCTAAGCAAATAAATATGAGTGATTTTGACCAGTCTCAACATCGAAAAGATTATATTATCCTGTTAGTAATTTGGCTGATAGCATTAGCTATAGATAGAGCTTGGTTTTTCATGGATGACTCGATTCCAGCCTTCGATCAAAGCGCACATTTAGCTACAGCATTACATCATTATAGAATTTTTCAAAACTTCAATATTTTCTCAGGAGATTGGTGGTTATCTCTGTGGGAATTAACTCCAAGTTATCGCGCTCCTTTTGTATATATTTGCACTGTTCCATTTTTGATGTTATTTGGACGTGGATATGACCAAGCAAGTTTGGTCAACTTATTGTATACTGCGATGATTATAGTTTCAGTATATCATCTAGGTAATTTTTTATTTAAGAACCGAAAAATTAGCATAACTGCCAGCATATTTTGTGTATTATTTCCTATTTTGGGAGTTACTCGGACAGATTATTTAATAGATTATGGTTTAACAGCAATTGTTACAGTAACTTTTACCGTTTTAACAATTTGGAAAGATAGTTGTATTGGGTTTGTATCATGGGCGTTAACTATCCTTTTGGGCGTAGGAATAGGTTTAATATTATTATCTAAACCTACAGGTTTTGTTTTTATTTTAGTTCCTAGTATTTGGGCATTAATTAGTTTTATTAGAAAAAGTAGATTTGTCAAGCTAATTCAAGCTTGCTTATCTTTAATGATAGCTTGGTTAATTTGTAGTTTTTGGTATGGCTTAAATTGGTTAACAATTGTTACATCAGCATTAAACGCTAACCAAGTCGGAAAAAGGGAGGGCGATCCTTCTGCCACAACTATTGCTGGATGGTTATACTATCCACAGATGATTCCAGAAACCGTTGGTTTACCAATATTATGTGTGAGTATTGGCATTTTATTGGTTTATCTGATTAAATATAAATTTACTACTAATTTAATTTCAGCAAATCTCCATAAATCGGCTCGAATTTGGTTATTAGTTACGTTAGTAAGTAGCTATATAATTTGTACTTTGGGCACAAATAAAGACATTAGATTTATTCTGCCATGCTTTCCGATAATTAGTTTAATATTGGCGGATTTATTCAATTTAATTGAAAATATATATTTTGATAGATTGAGATTAGTCACTCTAGTATTAAGTTGTATAGTTTTACTAAATAATTTGTTTCCATTACCATTAATTCAAGCATGGGGTGGTAGACATTTACCTAATAATGATGCTAAAGAATATCCTCTAGAGAAACTGATACATAAAATCACCGAAACCAATTTATATTTAAGGTCGAATTTAGGGGTAATTCCTGTTTCTACACCGCAGATAAATGAGTATAGTTTAAATTATTTTGGTGCATTAGCAGATTTTCGGGTATCCGGTAGAAAATTAACAACCAAATTATCCCAGGTAGAACAAGATTTACAGTATTTTTGTTGGTATATTACTAGAAATAATGAACCATATAACCCTGGAGAAAGTGGAGAGACTAAACGGAAATTAAAATCTTTAGTCGAATCTTCTACTGATTTGAAATTACAAGGCGATTGGATATTACCTCATGGAGATAAAATGCATTTATATAACTGCAAAAATCCTCCTGTAACTGTTGAAAAAATAAATAATAGTCAGTCTGTAATTAGTCTAGAAAAAGTAGCGATTTCTCAGCAATTAATTTTAGATAAAAGTAACCCTGTAAATTATGAAATCACAGGTTCATGGGATGATTTGCAAAACGGTATATTACTGTTAAGATGGCAAAATAGCCAATCATCTTGGTATCACGATCATGCCATTGGTTTGGGTAATTTATATTGTGGTATCAAATGTCGTCCTGAAGGAACTTTCCGAGTAAAAGAAGCCTTGGCGACATTTATTCCTAAAACACTACCATTAGGAAAATATCAGCTATCAGCACTATATTTAGATAGAAGAAACAACAAAACCACATCTTTAAATATTCCAGATATTACCGTAGATGTGACAGATGTCGGAACAGTAGACAAATCGCCAGCTTTAGATTTAGTTACCCGAACTTCACAGCTAGCCCAAGAGTTACAACAAGGTAAAATAAATAATATATTTGTGCAAGTAGCTCATTTCAATCAATACGATCCTACTCAAGATTATTTAAAACAAATTGATTTTGCAGCTAATTATTATCTGCAAACAGAGCCAAATAATTTAAATTGGCGTTACACCTTAGTCTTATCACAACTTTTACAGCGCCAAGTCCCAGAATTAATCCAAAATTTAAAAGAATTAACTAAATATGATGCTCAAAATCCTTACACATGGATTTATTTAGCTTTTGTTTATTTATATAATTTTCAACCTGCACAAGCTGAAACAAATTTAGCGATCGCAGAACAATTAAAACCAGATATACCAGAATTAAAAACCTTAAAAACTGTAACAAATATTATGAAATTTTTGCCCCTACAATGGTTTACTACCAAGGAATAGGAGAAAGGGGGGGGCAACCTCGGTGTTACGATCGTTATGGTGTAAGCCTACAATTAAAATTGTTGGGAAGACTCCAAGAGTTGGAGCTGATGCTTCCAGAATTCACTTATTCGACAGATGTTGGTTTTTGCTCCAATTCCTCTACCGTTTGTGTCACAATGATTTGAACAATTAAAGGCAAACCTAAACTAAACAAAAACGGCAAGATTTTCAGGCTTAACATAGATTTTCAGCTTAAAATAACTAAGTCAATCTTCACATCAAGCTTAATCTCAGTATTTAAGTTTGTAATGCGTAAAACTTACCATACTGAGGACATCAGGCAAAAATATGGCTACGAAAATTCCTGTCACAGTAATTACAGGCTTCTTAGGTAGTGGAAAAACCAGCCTAATTCGCCACCTGCTACAAAACAACCAAGGACGGCGCATTGCCGTTTTAGTCAATGAATTTGGCGAACTGGGTATTGATGGCGAATTGTTAAAATCCTGTCAAGTTTGCCCAGAAGATGGTGAGGGCGACACTAATATCTTTGAATTAACTAATGGCTGCTTATGCTGCACCGTGCAAGAAGAGTTTTATCCGATGATGCAAGAGTTAATCAAGCGGCGGGATAGCATCGACTGCATTTTGATTGAAACCTCTGGTTTAGCCTTGCCAAAACCACTGGTGAAGGCTTTTCGCTGGCAAGAAATTCGTAACGCCGCCACTGTGGATGCGGTGATTACTGTAGTAGATTGTGCGGCTGTAGCGGCGGGGACATTTGCTAGCGATCTGGATGCGATCGCAGCCCAGCGCCAAGCAGATGATAGTCTAGAACACGAAACACCCTTACAAGAACTGTTTGAAGACCAACTTGCTTGTGCAGACTTGGTAGTGTTAAATAAAATTGATTTGGTAGATGCCGAAGCAAAAGCCAGAGTTGAGGAATTGATTAAGCAAGAATTGCCCAGAGTGGTGAAGATTGTCGAAAGCAATGGTTCTCAACTAGACGCATCTATATTATTAGGATTCCAAGCCGCAGTAGAAGATAATTTAGATTCTCGTCCTAGTCATCACGATACCGAAGAAGACCACAATCACGACGAAGAAATTATCTCAACTAATTTAATTTTGGATCGTACATTTGACCCAGAAAAATTGCAACAGCAGTTGCAAACATTAGTGCAAGAACAAGAAATTTACCGAATTAAAGGCTTTGTGGCAGTGCCTAATAAAGCTATGCGTCTAGTGATGCAAGGTGTAGGAACCCGATTTGATAAATTTTACGATCGCCCCTGGAAACCAGAAGAAGCTAGGCAAACGCGTTTAGTTTTTATCGGACGTGATTTGAAGTCTTCAGAAATCGAATCACAACTTGTAGGTTTATAAAGCTACCCAGATACCCGACTTTTTTGATAAGTCGGGTATCTATACCCTGAGAGTTACAAGTTATGAATAACTAGTTAATTCAGAACAAATAATAACTGAAAATTCTTCGCCTTACAAAAATATGACGTCCCAACTATTTAACATTGCCAATCTTTTTGTATTGCCTTTTTGGGCATTGATGATTTTATTGCCAAATTGGAAAGTTACACGGCAGATTATGTCATCATATTTGCCCTTTGTGCTGTTAGCTGGGGCGTATGTGTATTTGTTTATTAACAGCATTACGCCAGAAAATGCCCAAGCGTTATCAAATCCCCAATTAGCCGATATTGCGCGGTTTTTTACAGATGAAACGGCTGCTGCAACAGGTTGGATTCATTTTTTAGTGATGGATTTGTTCGTCGGGCGTTGGATTTATTGGGAAGGACAAAAAACAGGTATTTGGACAATTCACTCCCTTGCACTGTGTTTGTTTGCTGGCCCTATGGGATTATTGTCTCACATCTTAACTGACTGGATTACTAAGACATTTTTCCCAAAGTCTCAGCAGAATGAAACGGTGACAGTAGAAGAAAAAGCTGCGTCATAATGTTGCATATAGTAGGGTAGCACAACTATGTTACCCTACTATATTAATCACTAAGCGTTGTCGTGTCTATAGTCGGCATCTAACCAACAGCGTGGTAAAACTTCACCTGAAGGAAAAACAAGATTTTCTTTTTTAAAACTTTCAGGTTGCTGTTCTTCTTGACCTTCTTGGTCTTTTGCGTGAACAACATCATTATTCGGGTCAATTAATTCCTGAATCTCAACAATCTTTACCAATTCGCCACTATCTTTGACTTGTAAAAGCATAGAAATTGCCTCAATGAGTTTGCATGGAAGTTCAAAGCGAGTCTCAAAATAAACTCGCTCAAATATCAACCGATTTTGAACGCGGAGATTCCTTAATTGTTAAAGGAAATTTTTATCAGATATACACACATAAAATTACACGAAATGAATTTGTGTGTATCTGTAGAGTTCATTTTTCTAAAATAAATACAGCAGATTTATACCTAATCCAGAACCTAAAATCGAATCGGGGAATGCTGATTAATAAAATTATCCAGCTAAGATAATCTTGGTTTTAGCCATTAAAAATCACGTAGATATTTTTCCAAAATATCTACTAAATTTACTTGGCATTGCAGGGGTAGTAAATCGATTAAAGGAACTTCACGTTTACCGCCGCCAATTTTTACTGGAATCGATCCCAAGACTTGTAAAACCCGGTCTTCATTGACAGCGTTGGAAGTAATTAAGGGATACAGTTGCTCGGCAACAACTGTATGCAGTTTGGCATTAGATAAATAAAGATGCCATTTGGCAACGTCTATGTAGACGTTTTCGCCAATTTCAGCTGCTAGGGCTTCTAGTAATTCTGTGGTGTTAGTCTTAGCCATAAAAATAACCCTACATTAAGAAAAAGTGCGAAATCTCATGCTTTTTTATATTATGGCTCAATTAACAGTCTAATCCTACTACCAGAGGTTACAATCGCCCCAGCATGAGTAATCCATCTTCAGGTGGATTTTGGCGGAGTTTCGGTGTAGTTAGCGATCGCACTAATATAAATCAGATGCACCAACAATATTCCTGTCCAACTTAAAGTTACCCAAGGCAGCCACTCCCAAGTAGTGCCTTTCAATATGTGGAAAAACCACAAGCCAGAATTAATCGTAGCAGCGATCGCTACATGCACAGCAAAATTCATTCTGTCATCGATCTTGCGGTAATCAGGGTCTTTGCGATCGGGTTTGCGAGGCCAACGAGGAGGCATAAATATTTGTTACAGATTTAAATACACCCTATTTATTCTAAGGTTTTTGTGGCATTGGTTGCTATTTGACCCTTACAACCAGTCATAATTGAACTGGAAGCCAAGAGCCGATGGGTTAAATCAGATGACGATCTTTGAGCAAATAGACCCCGATCTCCTCTATCCAGATAGCGACGGCAAACCAATGGCAGACAATACAGAGCAATATCGTTGGATTGTCCTGATTAAGGAGAATTTAGAGATTCTGTTTGCTAATAATGAGAATGTTTTAATTGCGGGAGATTTACTTTGGTATCCCGTCCGTTCTCAGCTGATTACACCGACTGCACCTGATGTAATGGTTGTCTTCAGTAGATCAAAGGGAAAACGTCGTTCTTATCGTCAGTGGCAAGAAGATAATATTCCACCGCAAGTAGTTTTTGAGATTCTTTCTTATAGTAATGATACTAAGGAAATGGAGCGTAAGTTGGAGTTTTACGATACTTACGGTGTTGAAGAATACTATTTATATGACCCTGAAAGTTTTCAACTAGATGGCTGGTTGCGGCAAAATAACCATTTGAATAAGCTATGGCAAATGGATGGTTGGGTCAGCCCCCGCTTAGGAATTAAATTTCAAACGGGGCTTGGGGAGTTGGTAATTTACCGTCCAGATGGACAAAGATTTTTGAATTCCTTGGAACTTAATCAACGGGCGGAACACGCTGAGTTATTGCTAGAACAAGAACGCCAACGCGCTGAACAGTTGGCAGCATATTTGCGTAATCTCGGCATTGATCCTGATAATCTTCCGTAACTGGGGGGTGGGCAGTGAAATAGAGTAACTTACTTACTCTGGCGGTGAATAATCTCCTGATTTCCCGCCACTCTTACTAATCAAACGAATTGATTCAATTTGAATCGATTTTTCTAAAGCTTTTGCCATATCGTATAAAGTCAAGGCAGCCACAGAAACGGCAGTTAAGGCTTCCATTTCTACACCAGTTTCAGCTTTGGTTTTGACTGTGGCTTGAATTTGATAACCGGGTAGTTGGGGATCGGGTATGATTTCAACTGCAATTTTTTGCAAAGGCAACGGATGACACAGAGGAATTAAATTGGCTGTTTGCTTGGCTGCCATAATCCCAGCCAATCTTGCAGTTGCCAACACATCCCCTTTTGGGACATTTCCGGCTTGAATGGCAGCGAAGGTGGCTGGTAGCATCCGCACATTGGCTGCGGCTACTGCTTGGCGGATGGTGGGTGCTTTATCAGATACATCTACCATCTGCGCCTGTCCTTGGCGATCTAGATGGGTTAAGTTAGCAAAATTGGATGGAAAATTATCTTGCGCCATTTAGTTAGAACGTGTTAATATAGATTGTCGGTGAGGGCGTGTAGCTCAGTGGACTAGAGCACGTGGCTACGGACCACGGTGTCGGGGGTTCGAATCCCTCCTCGCCCGTTTTTAAAAGTTGAAAGTTAGGAGTGAGGATTTAAAGTTCCTCACTCCTAAGTTTTAGGTTGTTCAAGGCATAGGCATCTGGAGCTAGACCTAGTGCAAAGCGCAGGGAGTTCGATAGGTTTTTGCTCGACTGGGTGAGGAAAAGGACAAGTGCAATAGAAGTGATCCCAGCACCGTAGCCAAACATATCGCGGTAGCCTACCCGTTCGGCGATGATACCCAGAAGAGGAGCAGCGATCGCAATTCCCATATCAAGTCCAGCTACGCATATAGCAAAAATTTGCCCCCGTTCTTGCGGCTGTGAGCGGTCTGCCATCATTGTGATCATCATTGAGATGAGTGTACCACCACCAGCACCTTCAGTGATCGCAGCCAGTAAGAAAAACATCACGCTGTGAGCCTGCCACAGCAGTATTAAGGCTAAAATATAGCAAAAAATACCAAAAGTTATAAACAAACCACGGCCAAAGCGATCGCTTGCCTTACCAGCAAATACTCTGATACTAAAACTAGAAATTGCCGAGGCTGTAAAAAACAGTCCGCCATTAAAGTCCACATCGCTGGATTTGAGGTATAACGACACAAAAGTATGTACAGCACCGATAGATAAACCAACCAATAACATAACTATCGTTGGAACTTTTACCCGTGGGCTGCTCAAAATTTGCCAAAAGTTGCGAGCGTTTTCTTCAGTTTGCTGTTGTATCTGCACTGGCGGATTTGTGACTTGTACAATCTCCAAGAGAGCGACAAAACCCAATTCGGCACAGAAGAGAAATAATATCCCGTAACTACTTGTAGCTTCCAAATATCCACCCAAGGCAGGGCCAATTGCTAAACCAAGGGGAGTTGCTAAGGTCATGTAACCAATGATTTCGCCACGAGTTTCAGTGGGAGCTAAATCTGCGACTAAGGCACTGTAACCAGTGGTGAAAGCCGCAACACTAAGACCGTGAAAAATCCGCACTAGGATTAATAACCCAAGAGATTGGGTTGCCAAGTAACCAAAAGGTGCGATCGCAGCTACTATCGTACCAATCAATAAGGTAATTTTTCGACCACGTTCATCAGCTAACCGTCCCAGCATTGGACGAGATAGCAATAAGCCAATGGCAAAACTGCCCATCACAATCCCAATTTCTTGCTTACTTGCGCCCACATCATCGATGTAAAGCGGTAGGGTTGGTAAGAGCGAAGACAGGCTTGACCAGAATAATAAACCTGCCGTAAATAAAATCAGCAGGTTGCGCCGAAGTTCGGTATCAAAGGTATTAAATGCTTTCAAGGTAGATGCGATTTAATGGGGTTTTGTCATTTGTCATTTGTCCTTTGTCTAGAGTCAAGCAATATTTACCCTTAACTATTTACTAATGACTAATGACCAATGACTACTATTGTTACGTTACTTAACCTTTTTTGCTACTACTTTTCGGACGGACTATCTATCCCGTCCTTGGAATTCATCGCAGCCAGAAAGAAAGAAAGAAAGAAAGCGATCGCGCTGTTAGCCGACCACCTACTACGTAGATATGGCATTATTGAAATCACTACCTAACCGTAAATTGCAGTACAGATAACGACGCCCCAATTCGGTCTGTTTTTTTTATTTGTGTCCAACGCCAAGTGATGCCCAATAAATTGAAAGCAAGTTCTTTTTGACAATAAAAAGTTTTGTAAAAATACTGGATTCCTGCGTAAAACTTGAGTTTTGGATTGATCTAACAATAGAAGCAAAAAGCAAGCCAGGAAAGATATTTTCTCGCTTCCGTTCGTCCTGGCTAAAAACCGTAGACAGTTTCAGTCTGAATTTATAAATTTTAAAAAAGGACAAAAAAATGAATGTAAAGAAATATCTGGCTTCTAGTATTGTTTGCCTGGTAACGTTGTTTCACGGCAGCCAAGCTGTTCAGGCACAACAGAATAATGGCTTCTTTATAATTAACTCACTATCTGGAAGATGCATTGATGTGGGTGGAGCTCCAGGTACAGGTAATGGTGCACCATTACAACTTTATGATTGTGAACTATCTGGATTTAACCGTGATAACGGTTCGCCCACAGATCAAAAGTGGGAATTTATAGGTGGGGGATTTATCAGGAATACATTGTCTGGAAAATGCATTGATGTGGATGGAGCTCCAGGCACAGTTAATGGTGGACGATTGCAACTTTTTGATTGTGAACTATCTGGATTTAACGGTTATAATGGTTCGCCCACAGATCAAAGGTGGGAATTTATAGGTGGGGGATTTATCAGAAACACATTGTCTGGAAGATGCATCGATGTCAATGGAGCTCCAGGTACAGGTAATGGTGCACCATTACAACTTTTTGATTGCGAATCATCTGGATTTAACGGTTATAATGGTTCACGCACAGACCAGACCTGGAGATTATCCTTTTAAGGATTAAATACTAGGTAGTGTTTTACATTTGTTGGTTCAGTTATGTAAGCGCCTGAGTTAGTTCAAGAGCAACGCTATCAACCACAAATCTATAACATCACACTTGTCAAGATTATGTTATAGATTTGTAGTTACTGGTTTCGGGATATAGTTCAATAAAGCAGAAAATCATTTATCCTGTCTTAATGGCCAATGCCCTCACTTAACCTTTTTTGATACTACCTCTCGCACGCGATAGATAGGCCGCCCTTGGGATTCATGGTATGTACGCATGAGTAATTCTGCTAAAAGACCGAAGCAAAATAACTGCACTCCGGTTACTAGGAGGAGAACTGCTAAAATCAGCAAAGGGCGATTACCAATCATCTCACCTAAAGCCAATTTAACGAAAGTCAAGTAAATTCCGATCGCAGTTCCCGAAACCATTGACATCAAGCCCAACAGCCCAAAAACGTGCATTGGGCGGGTAAGGAATCTTTTCATAAATAGGATGGTTAACAAATCCATCAGAACGCGGAATGTCCGCCAAATTCCATATTTACTGCGACCAAAGCGACGGGCGTGATGGCGCACTGGTACTTCAGTAATTCTAGCTCCTTCGATGTACGCCAAAGCTGGTAAAAATCGGTGTAATTCTCCGTAGAGGTTCATATCTGCTAACAGTTCTGCACGATATGCTTTCAGCGAACAGCCATAGTCATGAATATTCACGCTAGTAGTACGGCGAATTAGCCAATTAGCAATTTTGGAAGGAAGTAAGCGATTTACAGCCCCATCTTGGCGTTTTTGCCGCCAACCACTCACCAAATCGTAACCCTCATCCAGCTTTGCTAATAACATGGGAATATCAGCCGGATCATTCTGGAGATCAGCATCTAAAGTAACGATCGCTTTACCAACTGCATAATAAAATCCAGCAGCCATCGCCGCAGTTTGTCCGTAGTTGCGACGCAAAATTACCGCCTTTAAATCTGTGCGGATTTGCGCCTGTTCTTTGAGAAAATCCCCAGAACCATCTGTAGAACCATCATCTACACAAATGATTTCATAATTTATCTGACTAGAAGATAAAGTAGATGCGATCGCTTCTAGTAAAAGCGGCAAACTTTCCACCTCATCATGTATCGGCAGCACCACCGAAACATCTGGGACAATAGTTGAACTCGCCCCATTTTCATGACTCAACCCTTGATCGACTAACCCACTCCTCATAAGCCTCAGTGCCCTCAGCGTCTCTGTGGTTCGTAACTTTTGATAACTCTACCAGCACCTCGCAGCTGCTGATAGTACGACTGACTAACAACATCTCCCTGTTCCGAGAGAATATCAATCCCAATCCCATCCCGTCCCTGATCTTTCCCAGAACTATGAATGTAATAACCATCTGCCAAATAAAGCCCGACATGGGTTGCTTTTTGGCTAGTTCCAAAAAATACCAGATCCCCGGCTGCTAATTCTGCAATAGTAATTGGTTGAGTGAATCCTTCCTGTTGATAGGCATCTCTAGGTAGCCAAATACCCACCGAAGCAAACGCCGTCTGCATCAACCCAGAACAGTCATAATTTGGCCCAACCGTACCACCCCAAAGGTAATAATTGGATTGTTGCATCGCTTTTTGGGTAAAGGCGATGACCCCCGATAGCAGTTTTTTAATTTCAGATTCAGAAAATGTTGCAGCTTGATAATGTACAGTAGCAGATTGTAATGAATCAAAATCTGAAAGGGATACCCATCCGGGATAATCATCTTCACACAAATACACCTCAATCGCTGAATTTTGATGATTTGATGTTACCCATAAATGTCTCCCAGATGCAGCTTGAGTTGCTAAACGCGTACATTCAGGAGAATCATATAAATTAAGGTCAGCAATACACTGATACTCCCCTGATTTTGGATTTTGGATTTTGGATTTTAGATTAAAGGACATTACTGGAGAATGATTTTTTTTAATAAAGACGAACAACTCGAAAATCTTGGTAATGGCATTTTAGATGCAAGTTGGGCAGAATTTCCGACCTTAGCCCGGAATCAAATTGCCTTGACTTGGGTTGTTTACGATCCACCGGTGCTAGTAAATACTGGTGGGGCACTGACTCCCAACGCTTTTTGGGATCATCCAGTTCGTGGTTTTACTTATCGTGGTGTTGAACGGATTTATCCCGCCAGCGTAGTCAAGCTATTTTACCTAGTGGCGGTAAACGAATGGCTAGAAAAAGGGATGACTAACACTTCCAAAGAGTTGGAACGCGCCTTGCGGGATATGATTGTAGATTCTAGTAATGATGCTACCAGCTTGGTTGTAGATATTCTGAGTGGTACCACATCAGGGCCAGAATTGCCAACTGGGCCCTTTGAAACCTGGAAATATCAACGTAATATTGTTAACCGCTATTACCAATCGTTGGGTTGGGAAGAAATGGATACGATTAACGTCTGTCAAAAAACTTGGGGTGATGGCCCTTATGGACGGGAACGGGCATTTGCGGGAGAGTTACTGGAAAATCGCAATATGTTGACAACAAATGCGATCGCTAGGTTACTGCATAGTATTGTAGGTGGGGTGGCGGTTTCAAGTGTGCGATCGCAAGCAATGATGGCTTTACTTAAACGTCCTCTGAACGATTTACCTACTGACACCGAGGAAAATCAGGTAACAGGTTTCTTAGGTAGTGGACTGCCTGAAAATGCTCAAATTTGGTCAAAAGCAGGTTGGACAAGTCAAGTTCGCCATGATGCTGCGTATATTGAAATACCAGAACAGCGCCCTTACCTCTTAGTGGTATTTACTGAAGGTAAAGCGCACGCTAAGAATCAGGCAATTTTGCCCTTTGTTTCTAAACTAGTTGCCGATGCGATCGCTAGTTTATAGATTTAATAAAGTTCAGTTAAGTATTTCTTCCTTCTCTACCAGACACTATGACAATGCGTAGCGTCTCGTAGGCGCAGCCTCTCGTAGAGAAGAGAACGAAAGGAGGTTCGTTAAACAGTTAACTTTTGTTTTACGGCACCAATTCTCATTATGAGAATAATTATCACCGCTCATCGACAAGCCTCAAATGGCGCAAAATCGTTCTTGTTCTGGTAGTCCGTTCCGATTTATTGAGTAGTTACGTTTGCTTGAATACGTGTGATGAAGGGATGTGCTGCATCTACGGTGTTGCCATTAATTGTAATGTCAACTGTGTTAGCGTTGATTACTCCAGACAGTACTGTTCCTTGAGCCATAGCCAATGGAAAAGGCAAGACAATAATATTAGGTGCAATCTCGCTTGGTACGTTGATTAAGTTAGAACTAAACGCTAATTCATTAGCAGGGTTTGTCAGAGTGGCATTAGTAGCTCCTGTTGCTTGGTCGTAAGCTATTGTCCAGTACTGCACTAGTAAGGGCCCAGCAGTAGGAGCTGTACTAACCAAGGCAGAAGCAATTGATATTGCACCATTAGCATTAGAATACGCTGGCGATGGGCTGACAATCAAATTAAATGGATTAAACTCTACCTGTCCCCCTCCTTGTTGTCGTTGCCCTACGCGGACTAAAACTTCAGTTTGGAATACAGGCTGTCCTATTATTTGTCCGTAGACATTTAGTACTTGCACTTGAGTTGTCGCAATTCCTGTATAATCTAATGCTATTGCTGCGATCGTTGTCGCTGCCCAAGTTGCCGCAGTTGTCACAAAAGTTACTAATCCCTTCATACTCTTTTTGCTTAGTTGGGACACCACTTGGAAAGTTATTAAAATTAAAGTTGTTAAAACTAGCTATTCTTACATTACCTGATCGCTTCTCATTTTTTCCGATGGCATGATCGCCGCCACTAATCGCCGCAATTATTAAAAAAATCCAATCAGCGATCGCACTTACTACTTGGGTATTAGGTATTGAATATGGTGCGATCGCACCTCTCCATCAAGCAAAACACCCTAGCTACTAGAGGCAGTATAGGGCGTTAGGTTGAGTGAATAGGGAAATTGAAAGGGAAATTGGAAGTTAAATTAAAGGATAATGTCGCTTGCCACTAGTTGTGGCGCTCCTGCAAGCTGAATCTCAAAGTCAGCGCCAAGATTCGTATTGATGTTAGCTTGAAGGATACCTCCTACATAACGGACTTGACCAGATGCAGTGAATTGATTTGCCCCAATAAAAGTGAAGGCTTGGTTGCCGTCTATGGTTGAGTTAGCGTCGATAGTAGATAAATCGATTTGATCGCCTAGCAAATTCCCGTTACCAACAAAGTCAGTGATAACATCTCGTAACAAACCAGGTTGACTCTCAGAGACGAAGTTGAAATCGAAAACATCGTTACCTGATTCTCCTGTAAGAACATCAGTCCCAGCAACACCAATGAGGTTATCATCGTTACCAAAATCACCGCTAATTATATCGTTGCCAGATCCGCCGTTAATAGTATCATTCCCAAATCCGCCAAGAAGGCTATCGTCACCCTCTTTGCCAAGAAGGCTATCGTTACCACTACCGCCCGTAATCGTATCGTTGCCAGATCCGCCGTTAATAGTATCATTCCCAAATCTGCCAAAAAGGCTATCGTTGCCCAATCCACCGTTAATCGTACTGTTGCCACTACTGCCCGTAATTGTATCGTTGCCTGGTCCACCGTCAATACTATTCTGGTTGCCTAATCCAAATCCGCCAAGAAGGCTATCGTCACCCTCTTTGCCAAGAAGGCTATTGTTGCCACTACCGCCCGTAATCGTATCGTTGCCTGCTCCACCGTCAATACTACTATTCTGGTTAACTAATCCAAATCCGCCAAGAAGGCTATCGTTGCCCAATCCACCGTTAATCGTACTGTCGCCACTACTGCCCGTAATCGTATCGTTACCGTCGAATCCGTTGATGATATAAGGGAGATCAGAAGAAAAAAAAGGAACACTAAGACTGTCAGGGAGATTAGTACCGTTAATCGTTGGCATAGTAAGTTTCTCTTGAATTTATATTACAGAGTAAAAAAATTACCTCGTGACTTCCCCATCAGAAAATGGCATTGCTGATTAAGAGGATGAATTTGGTTTCCTTTAAAGGAGCAAAGGAAACAGTTTCAAACATTGAATTTTATAATTTCACAATTTTATTCAGCAATACTGAAAAAACAAAGTAGAGAAATAACGAGTGGAAATATCCTAACTGAACCACATCTGATTAGAACAGATATTTGCTATTAACTCTAAAAATTTGAGAAAATTTAAGAAGCACTGGATTTTGGCTAATACTCATAATTTCTAGTGTGTCATTAATGATTGCACTATCTGTTTGGGCATCTTTTGTCTCTAAAGTCAATCATTCTGCTGCTGTTTAATTCTGTCATCCCCTCACAGTCTGTCTTACAATAATGTTAAGAAAGATCCGGGTAATAGATAGTACTATTGGGAGAGGGGAGTAAATTCTCCAGTTCCCCTTCTCTAATGTTGAGAGAAGGGGTTAAGGGATGAGGGTAATATACTTCTATCTTAAGTTGACACTTATAACATCTGTGCTGCCCTAGTATTTCAACTTAAATTCATCAAACTTCAATACTTCCGAATCAGGCTTGCGAGTATCAAAACGATAACTACTTATCGTACCTGTCCCCGTATCAAAGATACTAAAAACTGTAATATCATTACTCGAAATATAAGGCATTGGCTTTCCATCTTCACCCAACAAAGGGGAAATTGTTGGCACTATCGGTTCTAACCCATTGGGATCGCCAAGCTTAACATAATCCTCTTGATATCCAATTGGCACTTCTCGCTTTCTATCACCCCAAGCAGCGCCGTAAGTATTACCTACATTAGATGTTTCTAGAAAGTGCATTCCAGTCTGACTAACAAAGCGGTTCCACAAATGGGAATGCCCATAGAATACCAGTTGCACATTAGCTGCTTCAAGTAAAGGGACAACATCGTGGATAATATAATCTGCGTCTTTTGGGTACTCATAACGCACTGCTTTAATATTATTATCATCCCGTTCAATTATTTGAACTGGTTCTGTATAAGCAGGAACTATATTATCGCCCAGAGTATGAGGCGGATGATGGAACATCACAACTTTGTATTTTGCTTGTTGAAACTCAGGGCTGTTGAGTTCTGCTTCTAGCCAATTGTACTGCTTGCTGTCTTTAGCAATTGGCTCATAAATTACTTGTCCATAACCCCAATCTTCAGGATTATTTAAATCCTTTTCCGCTTCTCGATATCTACCCTTATACTTTCCACCTAAGCTAGGAGTCCGCCACATATTCGTAACGTAGAGTACTATCAAACGCGCATCGCCAAAGCTGACTGCATAATATTTTTTTCCACCTTCTTTACTTTTTGGTAAAGAGAAAATCTCTTCATAAGTATTAGTATTAAAAGAATTATCTATTAAAGATTTGTCACCGTAGATTTTTTGAGCAATTGCACGGGGAATTGTATCATCAAATTCATCATCTAAACTTCCCGTTCTGGCAAAGCGTCCCATTACCTCATGATTGCCAATGCAAGTAAAGATGGGTGCGTGTTGAATTATTTGTCCACCGGTGTAGGTTGTTTTAACACCATCGTGTGTCATTTCATATTTAGCACGACCTTGTAAACCAGGAAATAACGCACCACCACCATTATCATCAAACCATTCTGAGGCGCGATCGCTAACATTCACTAAATCACCAGCAAACCACACCCCATCAACCCGTCCAACTGTTTCCACTACTTTTTGTAGATTTGCTGCCGTCATTGGCTTTAACTGATGGTCAGAGGTGAGTAAAATTTTTAGTGGTGTATCCGGTTTGGGAGTAGCTGCGAGGCTAAAAACATCACTGCTAACAGTTTCGCCGTCTTCTCGAACACTTTTAATGCGATAGTTTACCCGCAAACCAGGAGTTAACCCAATCACCTCAGCCTCATGCCGCCAAATGTCGCGTTGAATAGGTTTTTGATAAACTTGTCCATCTTTGATTTGGTTTGCAACTCTTGAGTGTTGGTCTTCACGAGTGCGAGTGAGTTTGGTAGTATTTGCCTTAGCAGTTTGTTGAAGATTTTCGCCGTAGGTTACTGTATGATTAACACCAGCAAACTCAGTAAACCAAACTACTTGCACTGAGGTTTCAGTTGGCAGTTGCAAAAATGGGTCGGTGAGCAATTGGGGTGCTGATGTCATAATTCTTTGCCCAAATGAACGCACAGTTAACAGAGTAAAGCATATAACAAGCACAAGCATAGCTACCGAGAAAATTTTACGGCGGCTTTTGCGTTTGAGCATGAGTAACATCCCAAATTTTTTAGCGAGTTCACCGACTGAACGCAATTTTATTATTACTCCCTTTCCGTTACTCGCCCATGAACAATAAGGGTGTTAGGATATCTTTCACCAGCTGAATCTGACTTATGAAATTAGTTTGCTCCCAAAGCGATCTCAGTACAAACCTCTCACTTGTCAGTCGTGCAGTACCTTCACGACCAACTCATCCAGTCCTTGCCAATGTGCTGTTACAAGCGGATGCCCAAACTAACCAGGTAAGCTTAACAGCCTTTGATCTCAGCTTGGGAATCCGTACCAGCTTTAACGCAGAGGTATGGCAAAGTGGTGCGATCGCACTTCCTGCTAAGTTACTTGTAGACATCACCTCGCGTCTTCCAGAAGGTGAAATCACTCTAGACGATGAATCAGCCCTTACAGGTGTTACACCCGGTGGAGAAGGATTAATTGTCACACTTACACCCAAGAGTGGACACTACCAAGTCCGAGCAATGGGGCCTGAAGAATTTCCCGACCTACCTATAATTGAAAATACAGAAGTAATTCATCTCACTACCACCGCATTAATTGAGGGATTACGCGGCTCATTATTTGCAACTAGTGGTGATGAAACCAAGCAAGTACTCACAGGAGTGCATTTGACAGTTAAACAAGATACTCTAGAATTTGCCGCTACCGACGGACATCGCCTAGCAGTTGTAGAAACTAGCAACGAGCGTCCTTTAGGTGGAACTAGTCAATTAGAAGTGACAGTACCAGCTAGAGCATTACGCGAACTACAACGAATGCTAGCTCATAGCGCCTCATCAGATGAACCTGTAGCTTTATATTTCGATCAAGGTCAAGTAGTGTTTGCATGGCAAAATCAACGTTTGACTAGTCGTACATTAGAAGGGCAATATCCTGCTTATCGACAACTAATTCCGCGCCAATTTGAGCGACAAGTCACAATTGAACGCCGACAATTTGTCAGTACTTTAGAGCGAATTGCTGTATTAGCAGATCAAAAAAATAATATTGTTAAGCTTAGTATTGATAGCGAAGCCCAAGAAATTACCCTATCTTGTGAAGCTCAAGATGTGGGCAGTGGTAGAGAGTCAATGCCAGCACAAATTTCTGGGGAAAATATTGAGATTGCTTTTAACATTAAATATTTGATGGAAGGCTTGAAAGAGTTACCATCTTCGGAGATTCAAATGCATTTAAATCAAAGCCTAACTCCAGTAATTTTTACCCCATTGGGTGGTTTAAAAATGACCTATTTAGCTATGCCGGTGCAACTTAGAAGTTAAGTTAGAAGCTGATGCGCGTCTAGATTGTACATTGAAAGCGGCGGGAAACCCAGAGACTTGTGGCGTCTACGGTGTAGACACAAGTCTCTTGACCTGCACTTTTATTGCATTGACCTGCACCTTTGTTGCATCGAGCTGCACCTTTATTGCATTGACCTGCACCTTTATTGCATCGAGCTACACTTTTATTGCATCGAGCTACACTTTTATTGCATTGACCTGCACCTTTATTGCATCGAGCTTTTTTTGACTTGTGTGTACACCGTAGCAAGTGGCGTGGAGTTTTTCATAATTTCTACAGCCTTTGAATTAAATTGCTAAATAATCTCCTCTACGGAAAATACTACTCTAAAGCCACAAACCCTCAGTCCACCGTCTGACTCATTCCAGCTACGGCTAGCGCTGCGACACAGTTCGGCGTTGAAACTCCAAGAACCACCGCGTAGCACTCGGCGATTAATATCACCACCGACTTCCCAAGGTGTTCCATCTGAAGGTGCGTCGCTGTAATTGTTATGCCACGAATCAGCGCACCATTCCCAAACTAGCCCGTGCATATCGTACAATCCAAAGGCGTTGGCGACTTCAAAACTACCAACGTTTGTTGTTTCTTTACGGAATTTGCTGTTTGGTTCAATAGTGCAACTGACTAACTCAGAGGTAATAGTTTCGCCAAAGTGGAACGATGTTGTAGTTCCAGCCCGACAAGCATATTCCCATTCAGCTTCACTCGGTAAACGATAGTCGCGTCCAGTTTTTTCTGATAGTCTGAGACAAAATTCTACAGCCTCATACCAAGATACATTTTCCACTGGTCTATCTAAACCCTTGAATTTCGACGGATTGGGATTTAAATCTTGTTTGACTTTTGGTAAAGCTGCTACAACTCTCCACTGTGCTTGAGTAACGGGAAATTTCCCCATAAAAAATGGTTCAACGCTAACTTTATGTCGAGGACGTTCGTCAGCATCTCCTTCACACTCCGGTGAACCCATCATATAAGTACCGCCAGGAATCGATACCATTTCTAATGTGACAGATTTACCCAATTCTTCGGCAAAAAAGTTTGCATTACAACTCACGCGGTTTACTTCTCTACCACCTGTGTCTACTGTCACTACGTCAAATTCAAAGGTTTCTAAGGGGGGTAATGGTACTATTACTTTTTGTGGTGGCGGCGATAAAATGGGCTGAGGCATTGAAACAATTTTTAGGGCAACAGGTTGAATGTTCAATGTTGCAAATTTCAAATCGTTGAGAACTTCTGCTGCTGTTTGATACCTTTCACTTGGTAAATGTTTTAGTAATTTATCTAAAATTTTCCCTAAATCGTCGCTGATAGTAATACCTTTTTCTTGTAACCGTTCGCGCCATAACCACTTAGCGTTCATGGCATCATAAATAGGGTCATTAATCTGTCCAGAAGCATCCTGCAACGGCAAACATCGAGTTAAAAGACGCACACAAGTTACACCCAAAGCATACAAATCACTGCCGTGACAAGCAAATCCAGCCATCTGTTCGGTTGGGGCATAACCAAGGGTATAAATTACTGTCGCTTGTCTTCCTATGCTGGTTTGTGTTACCTGTTTAGCACCGCCAAAGTCAATTAATACGGGTTTTTGATCGCTTGCACGGCGGATAATGTTTTCTGGTTTAATATCCCGATGAATGACATTATGAGTATGAATAAATTGCAGTACTGGTAATAAATCAGCTAAAAGTTCCCAAATTTTTGATTCACCATAAGTTTGTTGCTGAACTTCTTGTAAGAGAGTCTTTCCTTGAATAAATTCTTGTACGAGATACAAACTAGCACCTTGTTCAAAATAAGCAAGTAATCTAGGAATTTGAGTATGATTTTCTCCCAGATCATACAACCGAAAAGCCTCTTCTTTAAAAAATTCTGCTGCTTTGGTACGTTGTCCTGTTCCTTGAAATTGTGGAAAAAATTGCTTGATGACGCAGGGCGCGTTTAGTCTATCTACATCTTCTGTAGCATAGGTTCTGCTAAATCCACCTTCACCTAAAAGTCTCAATACGCGGTAACGGTTTCTTAGAAGTTTGCCAAAGTTGCTTTGTCCGCAACTCACGCAAAATCTATTGCTATCAGAGTTGAATGGATTTGAGCAATTGGGATTTTGGCAGATTTGCATAATGAGGGGGAAATAGCATCTTCTCCAAAGTTAGCCCCAATATTATCTAATTGAAAACAGTTATGTAGAGAAGCGAACACGGAACTTTATTGATGTGCTTAAAAAATATTTTTTATCTGAGGATAAATAGATCATAAAAATTTAAGAGAGATACATCACAGAATTGAAACCCCAAAGTGAACTGATATTAGTATTTTAGGCTTGCCGGAACGCACCCTACATTTTAATATAGCTGTTGTTGAATATAAAAAAAAGTTCACAAATAACCAATTGAAGAATTTAAAACTCGAAATCTAAGAGAATTACATAAGTGGATTGCAAACCCAATGAAACTTAAAATACTGGTATAGTTAGGCGTATAAAATCTTTTAAATATCTCCGAAAAAGAATGTAGAGGCGTTGCATTTCAACGTTCTTACAAGAGTTTCAAATAAAGCATAATTCAATACAGTTCAATTAAGCATTTTTTCCTTTTATTTGCGTCTTTGGCGGTAGCCTGCGGCAAGCCGATGCAGCGTCTACGTTAAAAAAACTAATTTTGACAAGCGTACTGGTTTAAATTACCCTTTTCTCTTTTCCCTTTAACCGAATCGTGGAGGAGTGGGAGAGACAAGAAAGAAAACAATAATTCCTAACTCCTGTAGAGACGCTATTAATCGCGTCTTTACTCCTCACTCTAAATATCAGATAACTTAGTTAACCTTACGTTGGAAAGTAAATGTTCCAGACTGTCCAGGTTGAAGTGGCCCAGGAATTGTGTCTAGATAGGTGGTGATATCAACGCCAATCGCATCCGTTACTGCTGCTCCCACATTTAGATAAGTTACAATTCCGGCAGGATCAGTTGCAGTACTAAATACATGGCTAGTATCTACTTTCCCATTGTTGTCATTGTCTTTAGCCCAGTTATTATTAGTGGAATTACCATTTTCAGTAATAATAATTCCAGTTGCATTCAGAGTAGCGTTATTTGAGCCGATGGGAACTGACGAAATATTGGTGTAAGTAATGCGATACTCAATAATATTGCCTACACCAGGCTTTTTCACTGTTGTACTAAAAGTGCTATCATTCGCAGCAACAGCAGAGCCACTTCCTTGTAAAATCCGAGATTCTTTCACAAGTTTCAAGAAACCTGTGTAAACTTGGTCAATTGTATTATTGGAAGATTCTCCAGAGTTAAACGCTCCATCATTATTACTATCCACAAAAGCTCGAATTGTCACAGGAAAAGCTTTACCCGTATCTGTTGATAGAGGCGTTCCTGCTGGTAAATCTACAGTTACGGTATAATCAACTGGCAAATTATTGAGGGTTGGTAGGGTAATTCCTAAGCCAGAAGTCAAGGTGAACACAGTGCCATTATATGTGTAAGTGGCAACACTGACTCCAGAAATCAAGGTTACGGTTGTACCTGATGGTAGGTCACTCGTATTGGTTGGGGTAACTGGTACTAATAAGACGTTACTCAACAGAGTTGGATCGGGGTTTAGTATAGTATTGAAGAAGCTCACAGCAGCAGGATCAATGGTAGATCCTGGCGGTAGATAGAGTGGAACGATCGCTGATTGGTTTGAAAAATCATTATTATTATCAGTTGCTCCCACAGCGTTAGCGTGCAGGTGCGGCCCATTCAAAATCGAGGTTTGGGCAGTCATCGTAAAGGTGTTAACTTCACCTCCAGGCCCTTGACCTGTGTTGTTATTACTAGTATCTGCTCCTTGAGTAATAACATTTGCTACTCCAAGATTCGGAACATTTGAACCAACAGTACCATCATCATTAAAGTTGCTAGGGCTTTGGTCGCCCGACTCATCATAAACTAGCAGATTGAGTGCATCACCTTGAGTTTGACCAAAACTTTGAGCAATATTAGAAATTGTGGCGGTGGAAGTTAGAACTCCATCTGTTACTACTTGAAAAGATAATCCATTTACTGTTGTACCTGCGGTAAGAGTGCCAGAGTAAACAAAGCCAACACGAGTTACCAACTTTAAATCAACGGGGGCAATAGTAGTCCAAAGGGCATTGTTCGCCGTCACTAGTGTAGGTGTCACAGTGTAAACAACACTCCAACCTGTAGGAGGAGTAACTACGCTTGCTAAGTGAGTATTTACGGGAATAGCATCAGATACCAAAATTTTGGCACCAATCAGCCCATTTACATTGATGTTCGTACCTACCAAATTTGCAGGAGTTAATCCTGTACTACCAGTGGGACTTGTGGAATCAATTTTTAGACTCAAATCGTAGGTCAACTTATCATCACTCAAATTGTTGGGTGTACTAGAATCTGAATACCCAGAACGAACTTTTAAGACTTTAGCAAAAGCCTGTGGAATTGCAGAGATAGTAGTTGTTTGTATAGCACTAGCTTCTCGTTCTCCATTCAGAGGTATCCCTGCTGTTTCTCCTGCTGTTCCATCTAAGTTATCAATGGTACGGACTTCTGTCGCGTTTGAGCCATCAGAACTATCAGGTTGGTTCTGGGTAGTATTACTGTTATCGTTAGGGCCTGTGTCACCTAATAATACAGTAATAACTGAACCTGGCGTTGCTAAAAGATTAACTGTGACAGGAACACGTACTTTGACAAATCCACTGACAGGAATAGAACTAGTAGTAAATCCAGTATTAGGAATAGTAGTTTCAAATGTGCCGTTACCATCTAAATCTGCGGTGATTGTGCCAGCTGTTGCTGACCCTGTAATAGTAGCTTTACCCGGAATGAAGAAACGGGTAGGATCATTCCCCACATTAGTAATCAAAAAATCGTAGTATAGCAAATCGTTAGATACAACACTACCACCTGTTGTATCTGTGATACCTTGAGAAGTCACCGTAATTCCTGCTGTCTCTGCTACAGAAACTGTTACAGTATTGGAAGTAGTTTTATTAAGAACATTTACTCCCAAATTATTCACGTAATTATATTCAGCAGTTGCAGTGTTGTCGATAGTAGTACCAGCAGTTGTACCATCTGCTAGAGAAGGCATTACTACTGTAAATGACCCTCCTAAAGAAATTGCTGCTACTAGTAAAAAACGGTAGTGATGAAAATTATGAGCAAAAAAGTTCCGTAATGGTTTCATGATTTATGAACTGATTTTCAGTCCTTGAGTTGTTGTGTAACATCTTGCACCAGTTGTTTTAAAATATTTTTGTAGTTAAACACTGCTTTATATTTGCTTAACCCATGATTTTGGATCTCTAAGCAATGCTTACTCTACGAATATTGAGAATGGTGTAAGATATGTTTTTCTAGTACCTTTATCTACGAGACGCTGTACGACCGTGTAACTTTTAATAAATGTTACTCATAGACTCATTAATAGAATTATTAATTGCTATTAATTAGGGGTTTGAGATATTTCATTAAGGTGCCTTTTTTTTAACGAACTGTAGTAGTTATAGAAAAAAAACGACGCAAAAATTATGGCTAAATCAAACCACAAATGTATGAATTTGTTTTCAATTATTTAGTAATAAATCACAACAAAATTTCCATAATATTTTATGGACTGTTTATTTAGTACAGACAATTAATCCACAAATTACAAAAATAAGTGGATGAAAACAAATTAAACATTAGACTTGTACTTTCAAAGTCCTATTACTGATAACTTTGATTTCAAGTAACTTCGTCTGTTTTTTATAAAAAACCAACGCTTCTAGGCTAATTTGGTACTGAACTTTACATACTCTATTGTGTTTGTGGAGCTTGATACTTCACCACCGTGAACTTACTTAATTTAAAATACTGATGGATGTTAAGCAATTGTTACAAATACTAAATTTTTGACCCTTAACTCTTACTACAGTTCGGTTAAGACAAAAACTAGATAAACTCAGGGTTATTACTGAAGTGTACTGAGATTAAATCAAGTACGGTATTCTAAGCCTGAGAAACTGCGATGCCATTTGATGTCATTAGAGAGGCGAAATTGATTTGACTCTTATTTGAAATTTTTATTCTCTCCCGAAATGCGGATTAATTCAGCTACAAGAGCAGCGATCGCAGATACTGTAATCAACATCACACTCAATGCGTTAATATCAGGCTTGACTCCCGATCTAATCCGGCTAAAAATTTCCATTGGCAGGGTGTTATAACCGCTACCAGCAGTAAAACTGGCAATAAGAAAGTCATCTAAACTGAGAACAAAGGCCAAGAGACAACCAGCTACAATACCAGGCATTAATTGAGGTAACAATACTTTAATAAAAGCTTGCGTTGGTGTAGCGCCTAAATCTAATGCTGCTTCTTCTAAGTGAGGATCTAAATTGCTCAGTCGTGAAGCAACCACAAGTCCTACGTAAGCCAGACAAAACACGATATGGGCTGCAACTATCGTCCACAAACTCAAAGGTATGGCAAAGGCTGCTAGACATACTAGGGTAGCGACTGCGATCGCAATATCGGGAATAATCAATGGTAGATAAGCAATACCCTGATACAATTTTTTTCCAGGAAATTCGTAACGCGCCAACCCAACCGCCATTAAAGTTCCCAGTACTGCTGATATAGCCACGGCACAACCACCAACTATTAAACTGTTTTGCAAAGCTGATAAAATGCGATCGTCACTGAATAACTTGCCATACCAATCAAGAGTGAATCCTTGCCAACCTGCACTATAGGGTGACTGATTAAAGCTATAAAAGCTAAGTACCAGTATAGGCAGGTACATGAACACAAACATCAGCAGTGAGAAAACCGCCTGCCATGAGACACGCGGTTTTTTGATCGATGGAGATATATTCACGTTTATATTTGATTTTATTGATAGCAATATAAAATATCATATTTAATGTAATAAGTCAATACATTAACTCTTTTTTCTCCCTTTTGTCTGTTGTTAAAAGCTTAGATAGAATTCCTAATACAACTTCACCGCTTCTAATTTCAAGTACCTACTTTACGAAAATGTTTCCTTTGGGTGGCTACGAGTTCTTCTTTAGAGTACGGAAAGTCGTCCAAAAAGTGCCTATGCAATTCATGCTTGAAACAACGTTTTAAAATCAGATAATTGACAGGTGATAATAGACTATTTTCGTTCATTCTCACCATTTAACTTAGATTTTGACAATTTTAGAAAATTGCCATTTGTAAAAAAATCTGTATTTCAAATTTTACCAAATCACCAAAAATCAATAAATTAAAATATATTTACCTCTTTAGGAGAGGGTAATTTCCATACAAAGATAGACAAAGGATATAGAAATAAGGGCATAAGATTTTGAGAGAAGTTTTAAGCAGCTTGGTATCTAAAATTACTTTTGCATGCAAAGTGAATTAATTACAAGCACTAGAACAACAGAAAGAAGAAACTTTTAATTCAAATTTTATTTGTTAGGAGGTTTGTGATGCGAATAGCTCAAGTAGCCCCACTATGGGAAAGAGTTCCACCTCCAGCTTATGGGGGTACAGAGTTAGTAGTGGGGTTACTGACCGATGAATTAGTTCGACGCGGACACGAAGTAACTTTATTTGCGTCGGGAGATTCTATTAGTCTGGCAAAACTAGTGTCAGTTCATCCGCGTGCCCTCAGACTCGATCGCACTATTAAAGATTACAACGTTTACGAAATGCTGAATCTAGCTTCGGTTTATGAACGTGCAGAAGAGTTTGATATTATTCACTCGCATATCGGATGTGGGGCACTGTCCTACACAAATCTCGTCACAACCCCAACAGTTCACACATTGCACGGTACTTTTACGCCTGACAACGAAAAGATGTTTAGTTTTGGGAAAAAACAACCCTACGTTAGTATTTCCAATTCACAACGAGAACCAAGGTTAGGGTTGAACTATCTAGCAACGGTTTACAACGGAATTGATGTCAGCAGTTATAATTTTCACGCCCAACCAGAAGATCCGCCCTACTTAGCCTTTTTGGGTAGGATGTCTCCTGAGAAGGGAGGGCATTTAGCAATAGAAATTGCAAAACAAGCTGGTTGGCGTTTGAAAATGGCGGGTAAGATTGATGCCGTTGATACGGAATACTTTGAGAAGGAAATCAAACCGCACATTGACGGGAAGCAAATTGAGTATTTGGGTGAAGCTAACCATGCTCAAAAAAATGCTCTTATGGGAGGTGCAGTCGCAACTTTATTCCCCATCACTTGGCGAGAACCCTTTGGATTGGTGATGGTGGAGTCAATGGCTTCGGGTACGCCAGTGATTGCGATGAAATTGGGTTCTACTGAGGAGGTAATTTCTCACGGCAAGACGGGTTTCCTTTGCAATAATACTCAAGAATGCATTAGTGCCATTGATCGGGTAATAGAATTAGACCGCTACGCCTGTCGCCAGTATGTCCAAGACTGTTTTAGCGTTGAGCAAATGACTGATGGCTATGAGGCGGTTTATCAAAAAATAATAGCAAAACGATTTTCTCAAAATGGGCGTTTCCGTAGTTTGATTAGTTTAGGTAGCGATCGCACTTAAATATCGCATGTTTTTAACTAAGTAGGGAGGCACAGCTGTGCGACCCTACCAAATTACGCGATTGCTCCATTTTTCTACAGTTATAGTACTCAATCCTGGAACTCTTTCTAAGTCTTATAAAGATATAAATTTTTGCTGTTGACGGCTAATAATTATTCGTTGTGCTAACTTCTTACCTACACCAGGCAGAGTTGCTAATTCTTCTAGACTTGCAGTGTTAATGTTTATTTGTTTAACTGCTTGTAGTTCACTTTATGAAGTTTTTATCTGTGGACACCGTGTTTGTTCTACTTTAATCTTTGTTTGAATTGCTGGTGGCAAGCCAGGTTTAATTTTAGTATAAAGACGAGTAAATTCGCGCGCGTAATGGGCAGCAACTATGGGACTTTGAATCACTACAAGCGTCTCATCGTTACCATTATTGGCAGCATCAGACCAATTATGAGAACCTGTAATTACTGTTTTACTATCAATAACACCAAATTTATGATGCAATAAATCGCCTTTGGGTAACACAGGTACGCCTACGGTTGTAATTGGATTTGACCAAGGATGGTTATCAACTTCATATTTACATTTGTTACTAAGAGCAACCCCCATCATATCCAATGCTTCGCTATAAGGACGATAGGCAAATTGTGGTTCAATTAAAGCGCGAATTTGTACACTCTGTTGATGGCGATTTTCTAAGATATTGGCAAGACGCTGATCGGAAAATACAAATAACGCCATATCAACAGATTTGGTTGCTGAATCTAAAGTTTTACCAATTAAACCATTACTACTCTTATTCCAGGGTTGAGTTGGGGAAGTAGGCGAAAACTGCACAGTGATTTTGGTGTTCCCTAAAGTTATTTGTTGAGGCGATCGCATTGGTTTTTGTAAACCAAATTTACTATCTGGTTTACCTCCTGGGCCATCTCCCCACATAATGTTAAACTCTTGTGTAAATAAAGATGCTAATTCGGGGCTGTCAATTTGCAATAAGTTATTGGCATTGCCTAAACTGCTAGAATTTGTGAAATCACCATAAGTATCACTTAAAGTAAAATTAGCTGAAGTTATAATTAGAATGCGATTATCCACAATCACAAATTTGTGGTGCATCAAACTACTACCTGCTGAACCATCTGCTTGATCGTCTATCCAGGGAATTTTGGCATTTTGCAAAATTATCAAAGCATCTCTTTGATTTATTTCTGCTGGACTGAGTTGATTATCTTGGTTAATATCGATAAATTTGCGAAATTCGTTGTAACGTTCCTGTTCCCTTTTATCTAACTTACCTACTTCAGTAGATGTTAAGCTGCTCCAAGGTCGGCTATAGGTATTTTCTAAAATTATCCTGACTTTTACCCCAGCTTTTTGTCTATCAACCAGTGCTTGGGCAACTTTGGGTAAACGTAATTCTTGCACTGCCACATCTACTGTAGATTTAGCTTGGGTAATAGCATTAACAATCTGTTTTTCTAAATCATCCCCAAGACGAGTTTGCTGACGGTAAGGTTCTTTGTATTCTGAAGACTCAGAATGGTTAAAGTAAACTTGAACTACCGGATCTTGTGGTAAAGGTTGTAGACGTTGATTAGAAGACTGAACTCGCTGACAAGCAGCAAGGGGAAATATCAGTAAAAAGACATATAAAAAATATCTTTGTCTAGAGATAAGTTGCACTGTAATCTGTTAAAAGTGGATTAGGAGTGGACATATTTATCATTCCCAAAATTTTGTCTTCTGAATTAAGTAGAAAAATAACTTTCTTAGTATTGGGAAAAATCTACTGCTAGAGGCATTACAGAGATTTTTTCAGGATTTGTCCACTCAAACTGTATATGCTGACAAGATCAGCTATTACCAACGTGTGTTCTCACCATTATCGGTTATATGCAAATTTATCTAGATTACAGCGCCACTACTCCGACTCGAAAAGAAGCGATCGCAGTTATGCAAACAGTCCTCACCGAACAGTGGGGCAATCCTTCCAGCTTACATGAGTGGGGGCAAAGGGCGGCAACGGTTGTAGAAGAAGCCAGAGTCCAAGTTGCTGGATTAATTAACGCTATCGATCCAGCATCAATAATCTTTACATCTGGTGGTACCGAAGCAAATAATCTAGCGATTATGGGTGTGGCTCGGTTGTATGCTGTTCCTCAACATATTATTATCTCCAGCGTGGAGCATTCAGCAATTTCTGAAACAGTAAGGTTGCTAGAAATGTGGGGTTGGGAAGTTTCACGCCTATCTGTAGATGTCAAAGGCAGAGTCAATCCCCTAGATTTAAAGGCAGCATTGCGACATAACACAGTTTTGGTTTCTATAATTTACGGACAAAGTGAAGTTGGAACAGTGCAACCGATCGCACAACTGGGTAAAATTGTGCGATCACATGGCGCTTTGTTCCATACAGATGCGGTGCAAGCTGCGGGACGTTTACCTATAAATGTGCAACAACTACCCGTAGACTTACTTAGCCTTTCCAGCCATAAAATATATGGCCCACAAGGTGTAGGGGCGCTGTACGTGCGTCCTAGTGTGGAATTGATGCCCTTACTGGGTGGTGGTGGACAAGAAATGGGACTACGTTCTGGTACGCAAGCAGTACCGATAATAGCGGGGTTTGGTGTAGCAGCAGAATTAGCAGCCGAAGAATTGGCTACAGAAACACCACGGTTAATTGAGTTACGCGATCGCGCCTTTGCCCAATTAGCTGAAATTCCTGGTTTAATTCCTACAGGGGATAGCTGCGATCGTTTACCTCACCATATCAGTATGTGCTTAGAATACGCCGATGGGGAAAAACTTAGCGGTAAAACCTTGGTACGACAGCTAAACCTTGCTGGTATCGGCATCAGTGCTGGTGCTGCCTGTCATAGTGGTAAACTTAGCCCTAGTCCGATATTGTTAGCGATGGGTTATTCCGAAAAAGCTGCCCTGGGTGGAATTCGCATAACTTTGGGGCGTGATACGACTGAAGCTGATATAGATTGGACAGTTATGGTATTGAAGCAAGTTTTACAAAGACTGACACCGGATTTATCTTTAGTTAAACATTAAATCAATATCATAAATTACGTACCTGCTAGATAGGGAATATTGCATATTGAGCGTGTTTCTGGTTAATTTTACTGTCTATTACTATGTAAATATCCCAAAACAGGATAAGATCAAAGATATTGAAGTTTCAGAGCCACGTAAACCAATAAATGAGTCTATCTAACCCAGAATCGAGTTCCCTCAAAACTTTAAAACGCAAGGCTACCAGCACAGTAGGTCGGGGAAAAGTAGTCAACCTCAACACCAACTTAAATTTTTCTGCATGGAATGATGAAAGGGTTGCTTTATATCTGGGTGATAGTCTCGAACATTACAACAATTGGGAGCAACCTACAGTCATCGTTTCAGATGGAGCTTACGGTGTTCTTGGTTTTGAAGGAGACACTTCAGATCATATTGATTTACCAAATTGGTATGAACCTCATATTGAAGCATGGTCAAAAGCAGCCATACCATGCACAACGCTCTGGTTTTGGAATTCAGAAATTGGCTGTGTATTCATACCTCCTCCTTACAAGATGCTTCAGATATCTTTTGTTCAAGTTTTCTGAGAATATCGCAAGGATCTACGCCGATTACGCTAGTAACTAACAGAAACTCAATTACATCTAACCGCCGTTCACCATTTTCATATTTGGCTACAAAAGATTGTGGCTTATTCAAGGATTTAGCAAGCGTCTGTTGAGTTAGTTTTGCTTCCTTACGAGCCGCAATCATACAGCGACGGAATATTTCATAGTCCTGACTGAAAACAAATTTCATTGTGCCTTGGCTTTAGCACTATGTATACATTGAATACAATAAACCTATTTCAGGATAATCCCAAAATAGGATATTTAGAGATTTTGCAGTATTTAGAGGCGATTCCACTGCTTGTGAATGACTATCAGGTTACGATCGCGCGAATGGCAACCTTAAATTTTCTTGGTAGCGGTATTTTCTTAAGTTGCTGTCACGGCTGCTGAAAGTGTTAAATAAATCTTTTCCCAAAAGGTAATATTTTGAGTCATAAAGGAGCTTAAGCATGACTTATTTTGATTACTTTTGAGGCTTTTGCTAAATGAATAAATTCATCATTGGAATTGGGATGTTTGTTGGCTCTACGATTGGTAGTTACATCCCTGCATTGTGGGGTGGAAGTGTGCTATCATTTACCTCGATTATTTTCAGCGTCATTGGTGGCCTTGTAGGGATTTGGCTTGGGTATCGCGTATCAAAATATTTAGGTTTTATCTGATCGGCGCGTTGCTGAAAGCCTTAAAGGAGTCTTTTACCAACAGTACAATTTTAAGTGTGTCTTCTATGCGATCGCACTTCTTCAATAAATGGGCAACCAGTTAGAGAATCTTAACTGAGCAGTTTGTTTTGCAAGCATGAACGATTCCATTTTTATCAACCGTTAACTGATAGCAAATCACATCACCAACTTGTGGACGATGATTTGTTTCTTTAAGTGCATTTTGTCAATTTACGATCGCCTTCTAAAAAGTATTGTGATTTTTCTCTGCTTGTATGAAACCACCCTGCTTGCCTTCTCCTCAACCCCACAATCTTCTACCTGCTTTCCCACTTAATTTTTGGTGAGCATCTTCCAACAAAGCTGGAATATCTAACTTTTCTGGACACCGAGGCAAACAGTCACCGCATTCTGTACAACGGTTGGCTTTCATGCCAGGGAACCAGTGACCGGCATTTTCAAACATTCCGTAACGATATTGTCCATAGTCAGTCATATCGTATGCCACTGCAAGATTTCGTAACCGCAACACCTCTGGAATATTGATATTTTCTGGGCAGGGCAAACAAGCATAACATTGACTACACTTATCAGTTTCTAAAGCAACTTTTTGGTGATTTTCTAACCGTTCAAAAGCAGAATTTTCGCCTGATGTTAACTCTCTATCATCGTCAGCGATTCGCAAAGGTTCCCTTAATTCATTTGGGTTTGCTGGGCCGATACTCAAAGTAGTAATACGGCTATCAGCAAGTAAAAAACGATAGTTTAATTCTAAGGGTAAATACGGAGAACATAGGTCTTTTAGAGTTTGGGGTGGTGTATAGAGCCGTCCTCCCTTATCAGCAGGGGAAATAATGAAAATGCCCATGTCCTTTTCGGCAGCTAGTTGAATCGCTGGTGCGTGCCGTTGGAAAAAATAGTAATAATGCAGATTGACAAATTCAAAATAATCTGTGTCTATTGCTGCCTGAATTAGCTCTAATGACCCGTGGCTGGAAAAACCAACATGTCGCACTCGACCATCAGCAACAGCTTCTTCTACGGCTTGCATACAGCCATTTTTGGCTTGCACCCACTCTAAATGTTGCCAGGTGTTCAAGCCATGAACGCCTAAGCAATCTAAATAATCTAGCTGTAATTTTTCTAGGGATTCGTTGATGTACCGACGCATGGTGTCAGCATCTGCTGTGGCTGAAATTTTGGTAGTGATATAAAGCTTCGTTCGGGGTACTGATAACCCAGCTTTTAACGCCCTACCAAGATACTCCTCACTTTTGCCGTAACCTCTGGCGGTTTCTAGATGATTAATTCCTAGCGCTAAGGCTTGTTCGATAGTCTGGTGAGCATTTTCAAAATCAGCCAGGTAGCGCATTGTTCCCAGAGAAAAAACCGAGAGGCGCAGATTCGTTTTCCCAAACCGTCGGTATTGCATCTTTAACAAAGAGTTAAGAGTTAGGAGTTAGGAGTTAGGAATTAGGAGTTAGAAGTTGAAGGAAGTAATTCATAACTCTTAACTTTTACTTTTTTTGCTTAGGAGTTAGGAGGAAGCAAAATCACTCATAACTCATAACTCATAACTCCTAATTCCTAACTTTTTTAGCTGTCGCCATTACCAAAACGCTTAATCAAATCTTCAGGACGGAGATTGGAAATAAATTCACGGAAGGCTTGCTGTTCGGCTTCATCTGCATCACGATCGACAGGGATAGAAGCATCGGCAATCACTTCTTCCATTACCCAAATGGGGGTATTTGTACGGAGGGCAATGGCGATCGCATCGCTAGGACGCGCATCAATTTCTTTTTTGACCTCGCCTTGCTGGACGATTAAAGCTGCATAAAATGTATCCTTTTGCAGGGAATGAATGATCACCTTTTCTAGAGTCATATTCCAAGCCTCTAGAAGATTCACAATCAGGTCGTGGGTTAAGGGTCTGGGAGGCTTTTGATTCTCCAGTGCGCCCATAATTGCCCTAGCCTGTTCCTGACCAATGTAAATTGGCAAAGCGCGCCGATCTGAAGAATCTTTCAAAAGGACAATCGGGCTACGGGTTATGGCATCTAATGCTATGCCAGCGACTTTCATTTCAATCATTGCCTAAGCCTCTACAATGCTTCGAGAGCCTTGGATGCTGTGTAACAAATAGTACCCCTTTTTAGGCGGTTGAGCGACAGTAATAAACATAAGCATTCGTTCTCTATAATTGCTTCTATTAAACTCCGAACTTGTGGTGAAAACCAGAGTAAGTCAAATTGGTCTTCTTAGACAATAACCTTCTTACCCAAGTATGCCCTGTGAAGGATGCTAATGTGTTAATATTCATAGACGAAAAAAAGTCAGAAAATATACTTGAATGTTCAAGATTTCTGTGAGAATTACCAATTGATTTCAAGCAAAAATAGGCAATAACTAGAGTTAGTTTGACAAAAAAGCCGTGTTTACAGGATTAATCCAGGCATTAGGAACGATGGAACCCTTAGGGGGCGATTCTTGGCAAATTACTTGTGTAAGTCATTCGTGTGAAGTAATTATGCAAGATTTGGCTTATGGTGACAGTGTTGCAGTAGATGGTGTTTGCTTGACAGTTGAAAAAGTTTTAAAAGACGGTTTTATTGCCACGGCTTCACCGGAAACTCTACGCCGCACGACGTTGGGAGGTGAGCAAACGCAACAGAAATATGTCAATTTAGAAGCATCGCTAAGGGTAGGCAGTAAAGTTGGCGGTCATTTTGTGATGGGTCATGTAGACGGCATCGGTCGATTGCTAGTGGCAGAACAAACGGCTAGTTCTTGGGAAATGACCTTTATCGCATCCGAGGCGATCGCACGGTATATTGTCCCCAAAGGTAGCATAGCTGTCAATGGCATCAGTCTCACAGTAGCGGCTTATGAGCCAGAACTCTCTCAATTCAAAGTAGCGGTAATTCCTCTCACATACGCCGAGACAAATCTTCGCTATTTGGTTTCTGGGAGTTTGGTAAATCTAGAAGGGGATATTCTCGGCAAATACGTCGAAAAATTCGTTTACCCTGGCAACCCACACACCACCACTGATGAAACTAGCATGGATGGCATTACACCCGCATTCCTAGCAGAACACGGGTATTTGTAATTGGGTATGGGGCATTGGGCATGGGAAAGAAGACTTGGGGGACAAGGAGAAAGACTTGTTGGAGTTCTAAACTTTTGTCCCCTTGTCCCCTTGTCCCCTCTGCTCCCCTGCTCCCCCTGCCCCTCTGCTTCTTCTAGCTTCCTGGTTCCTGGCTTACCTGAGCAGTTTGCAAGCCTCGTACTAACTGGCTGAGGGCGCTTTGTAATTCCACGCCTGGGTCAGTAGCAACCCACCCGTTCGGTGTCAGGTGGCGAACTTCAAAATGCAGGTGAGGGCCTGTGGAGTTACCGGTGCTGCCAACTAGCCCGATGACAGTTCCAGGTTGTACCCACTGACCGGGTTGAACAAGGATTTCTGACATGTGACCGTAGAGAGTTTGTTCAGCAGATTTGTGATTTAGAATCACGGTTAAACCGTAACCACCCACCCAGTTAGCAGTTTCTACTTGACCAGCAGCAGCTGCCAAAACAGGTGTTCCCGTAGGCGCACCCAAGTCTGTACCGGCATGGAAGCGTTGATTACCTGTGATTGGATGAATTCGCCAACCAAATAAAGAAGTAATAGGAGCAGGTATAGACAAGGGATACATCATTCCTGTACCACTATAGGCAACTCTCCCTACGTAGGGGATTTGCGGCAATACTGATGCCAGTGAGAAGTCATAAGATACGTTGCTGGGACGGGGTGCAATGTTGCCATCTGCCATTGGTGGAGGTAAAGTTCCGCCACTCGGTGCGATGGGAGTTGCACTCACTCTCGTAGGGGTAAACTCGCTAGGACTTGGTATAAACCGATTCGGGCTAAATCCGCCCTTGGTGACACCGCTAGAACCAGTTTGAGTTGGAGTACCACGCCATCTGCTAGTGTTGCCAATAGAAGAAGATGCAATCTGCCGCACGGGTGGAACTACTGGTAATTGTGCATTTTGGCTTCTTCTAAGCCAAGTAGGTGCTGGTTTACTATTAGAATCAGCTACACTCCTTTGTGGTACTTTGGCGCAAACGCCGCCTAATATGCTTTGCCCTGATGGCAAAGTGGCTCGACAACCACTGGAGCGTTCTGTAAGAATTACAGAATTTGGTGCTTGATAAGTAGGTGTTGCACCACTGTCATAACTATTAGGATCAATATAGGCGTTATTATAATCCTTGGTTTTTTCCGGCGTTGCACTGACAGGGCTGTTGGAGTTATTTGATGGTTGAGCAACTTCTGGAAGTTTTTCAGGTAAAGACCGCAAAGGGGTATTGGGTTTTGACTGTCTCACCGTTGCAGGAGTAACCTGAGAGGTTTCTACCTTGGGTTTTGACTGTCTGATAATCACAACAGGTTGGGCGGCTTCGATTTTGGGTGTAGATTGCCTAACTGGCTCTTTTGATTGAGCAACCTCTGGCTTGGCTAATCTCTTTCTGAGTCTGGCTCGCCGTTGGGAAAATTCCGGTTGTGCTTGAGCGGCTTCGGGCGCAACAGCCTGCTTTTTAACTGGATTTATAACTGCTGAAGGCTTGGGACTTTCAACTGTGGGAACGATGTTGTCTATTTGTGTTTCTGTTTGGGCAAACACAAAGCCGCCGCTAAGGAGGCTGACGCTACTCAGCCAACAGAGGCTCTGGGCTGGTAGTGTTGAAGCAAAACGTTTTTTTGTTAGACCTTGCTGCCATAAGTAATTTAAACGATGAGGGGCAGAATTATTGCGCTGCGTCATTTGTTCTCTCAGTTGTGTGTAATTAGCCTAAAGAGATGATGCTAGTGGTTTGTCTTGCCCAAAGAGCGGAATTTGAACAAACCTCAAATTTAAACGGAAGATTTATGGTACCCCAAACTGATTGTACCGGGTTCAATATAAATTTCCGGTGTAATTAGTTCCTTTGTATTGTATGTTTCTAAATCAACTCGTAAATTTCCTTGAGGAGTCACCCCAACTACTTTACCTGAAATATTGTTGACGTAGACGCGATCGCCCATATTTATAAGCAAATCTAAATAGCGAGACAAGAGTACCTTTACTCCTTCTTGGCAAAGGCACTCCATACCGGATTCTATTCCCAGCAAGACTTTAGAGGTGAGCATTTCCAGACAAGAAATTGGTCTGAAATCTTGAGAAGCTTGCCACGATTCCAGATTGATTCCAGTTTCTGGTACTGGGTTTGTCCAGTTAATACCAACACCAATTACTGCTTGAGTGATTTGTCCTTTGTTTACTTTTGTTTCTGTCAAAATGCCGCCTAGTTTGCGACCATTTAAAACTAAATCATTGGGCCATTTTATCCCAACATCTACACCGCACTGGCGCAATTGAGACGCAATTCCCCAAGCAGTAGCAAAAGTTAGTTGGTAGCTGTCAGTAGCCTCTATTTTGTGGTCGAAAGAAATCGCTACAGAAATATATAATCCGCCAACCGGAGAAATCCACTCACGGCCCCATTGTCCCCGCCCAGCAGATTGCACAGTTGCGATTACGACTGTTCCGGAAATAGCCCCTTGGTTAAGTAAGTTCCAGAGGGTTTGGTTAGTTGAAGAGACACTTTCAAAAAAGTGCAGAGAAAATGGTAAATATGTATACTTACGCGCTGCCTTCAAGGCTGCTTCCAAGTTTTGCAAATTAAATCCCACAGCAGTTAACCCAAATTCCGTTGTTCAAGTTAGCATTGATTGGCTGATGAGTGAGTTCTGTTTAGGTTTGGTTGAAGATGCACACTTGGCACTGGCACAATTGGGAAGGACTGCCCTATCTAACTTGTAGTATTCTGGAACGTTGGCATCACGGCTTCTTTACCCAGCAGTTTTGGCCGCGATCGCCACAAGTTATCACAGAAGTATTGCAACCAGAGGCATCAGTCTATCGCTTAAAGCAGGTTCATGGCAATACTGTTCTCACCCCTCAAGAAGTTGAAAGCATCTTTTGCACTGCCGAGGAGGATTTAGCATCGGCAGATGGTTTAGTTAGCGAACAGCCTCTCCAAGCCCTTTGGGTAGCTAGTGCAGATTGTACACCCGTGCTGATTGGGGATGTGCAAACTGGACAAGTAGCAGCATTACACGCAGGCTGGCGGGGAACTGCCAAGAAGATTGTCCCCTTAGCGATCGCTCGATTACAATCTCAAGGCAGCAAATTAGATGATTTACGTATTGCGATGGGGCCAGCGATCGCTGGTGAGGTTTACCAAGTCTCTCTTGAAGTGGCTGCTGAAATTGGGGCTAGCATTGTACCATATAACGACGAAGAAAAAATTGTTCAAGCATTACATGAATTACCAAATTCACCCTTACTAGAAGATCCTAATCCTGGAAAGGTAAGGTTAGATGTGCGGCGGGTGAATACCTTACAACTGGAAAATATGGGGATTAGTGCAGAACAAATTGCGATCGCGCCTTATTGTACTTTCCAAACTCCAGAGCATTTCTTTTCTTACCGCCGGGAGAAAGAGAAAAAAGTTCAATGGTCAGGGATTGTTAGCGGTAAAATCAGTCACTAGTATTCAAATGTGTTTTGGCTCATAAAAGCACTATCCACCAAAGATTGAATTTTCTCTGATGATCAGTTCTTAGGCCAATACGCTTGAGTTAAGCATTTCTTTTTTCTCTCTGTGTCCTCTGCGCCTTAGCGGTAGCCTGCGGCAAGCCGTACCCTTCGGGAAGCAAGCTACGCGTAGCGTCTCGTAGAGAAGCGTCTACGTTCAAAAATTTACTATATTCTCATCACCGGATAGTTAGGATGCTCAGGATTCGGAATAAGTCGCTGATTTCTACAGTCCACCAGTAAATCCAGCGTCTCAAGCACCGTTTGTCCAATCAAAACGATATCACCTGTAACCAATGTTGCTTCGGTAGTTTCTCGCCCTGTCAATTCAATAATTACGGGTTCAGTCACACCGATAGATTCTTGGCTGCCATTGGCGTATTGAGCAATCTGCTGTCCTCGAATTCTCAAACCAAGTTGCAGGGCAATAGACATGGGTAGTACAGTACGTACTGCCCCAGTGTCCACTAATGCTTCAGTTTCATACACCCGCAACATATTTGGATTCAGCATTCCTCGGCTGACAAGCGCTTCATCAATAGCATTAGTGAGCTTGACTTTGACTCGAACTGCACCCATAGGTTGATTGTTGGCAGAATGGTAACGGTTGAGATTTACCATAATTTGTATGTTTTAGAAAATTATTTAATCTCCTTCTAAAGTATCCTATGTTGCCCAAGTGTTTACCCAATTTTAGATTTTAAATAATGGAATTCAATATTAAAAGTTGAAAATCTAAACGGGTTTGAGAGCAAGCGAATTAAATTGCGAGAATAAATGCAAAGCCAAAATTTTTAACCTAGTTCAGGAGTCTGTGTTTCGGCTTTGCTCAACATAAATTCGCCTTCGAGGAAGTCAAAAGTTAACACTGAGCGGAGTCGAAGTATCAAAACTAAAATCCAATATCCAAAATTGATTCAAACCCGATTCAAAGGTTTAAATTCTATCACCTCTTTTTGACGAAGAGAACTAATTGCTAAAACTAAAATACTCAGAGTTATTCCTAAAACTGCATAACTCGGTAGGGCAAAGATAGTTATTTTCATAATGTATGGCAATTCCCCTGCTTTCACATTCCATCGGTTTGCTAGAGAGTGGATCAGCCAACCATGAATAACTGCTGTTTGCACTGCAAGACAGCAAACCCCTACTAACCAAACAGACATTCTTTCCCTAGAGAATTTAGAATGCCTGATCTGATGCAGCAAATCATTTAGCAAAAAAACAACAGCAGGTATTAACATCACAGAACTAGTTTCTTGCGAATAGGTGATGCCAATACTCAAGCAAGAAACTATTGCCATTTCTGTTAAATATATTTTTTTTGACCAGTCGGTGAGAGATTGCTGTAGATACCAATACCAACCCGCCAAACCAAGAAGTATCAAAACAATTAAGTTTGATAAAAGCTTGGCAAAGAATGGGCTATTGGGAATTAACCTCGGCCCCACAACCATCAAATCTAGACGACTAATCGATATATAAGGGCTAACTGCGGGATCGTTTTGCCAGAGGGAAAATCCACGAAATGCATCCGAGACAAATCGTGTTAAAGAATTACCTGTCAAGGCTAGACCTAAAAATGCTAAACAAGTTACTGTGATAACAGATGCAAAAACTAGAGAGAACCGTCTTTTAAGTAGAAAATACAGAATGAATAATGCAGCTAATGTTGGTTTAAAAAGGGCAATCCCCAAGCAAACTCCTGCTAGAATATCCTGATTCTTTCTAGCGAATATAAACATCCATAAGATAAGAACTACAATAAAAATTGCAACATTACCAACTTGAAGATCCCGAACTACGCCATAAATCAAGGCAACCGAAATTGTGCAAATAGTTCTGAAAGCTCGTGATTTAGACTCTAGTAATATATTTGCTCCCCATAAAGCTAAACCAATTGTTAATATATGCATTAAAATCGAGATTTTAAATGCAGTATTCATTGAAAAATAGCCGAGAAACCAGATGAGAGGAATAATATTGGGTGGATAGACAAACGGTGGAAGAGAGCCACACACCGTAGTTATGCTACAAAAAGTCTGATTAAAAATCTCGACATTAAAAGGACTCACATGCTGATGAGCCAATTTACTCGCCACATAATACCACTGAAAATCCCATAAAGGTGGATTTGGCTGGTTTAGAAAATAAAGTAGCCAACCTGTATAACAGAGGAATCTTGTAACGACTAATACAACACCTGCTTGAAGGAGGAAGTTAACAATTGGTTGACGAAAAAATTGTATTAACCGTTGGATAACTGAAGATTTTAAGAATAAAGAATTTCTCCAAGCTACCTTTTCTTCATCTAATCGCCAATTATTTTTGAGAACTACAACAACTAAACCTAGTATAATTAGGTTCCAAAAGCCAAAGCTGATCATTACAATTATCTCAATAATTATTTTTGCATTTAGTAAATAATATCGCTAAAGTGAATCTGGATAATAAATATTTAGATATTTTTATTCTTATCTAGCCAGCCTCAGAATTTATTCTGAGGCTAATAGCATTCATTCGTCTAAAGACGATTAATAAAGGCTTTTATTCCACCAAGTGTGGAGTTGGGCTATAAGACAATACGCTTGGGTTAAGAAGAATTTTAGGTTGGGTTGAACTTTAGTGGAACCCAACAAAGCTTTGATAATGTTGGGTTTCGTTCTTTAACCCAAGCGTATTGGACTATAAGAGAGGAACTTTAGTTCTGGGCGGTTTATGTCTAGAACGAAATAGCCCTGCTATAAGTAGCCCTTTCAATGTGACTGGTAAAATCTCTTTTTTTCTCTCTCTGTGCCTCTGCGGTTTAAAAGTAATTTTTCTAACCACAGAGACGCAGAGAACACAGAGTAAAGAAATTAAAAAGGATTTTTTTCACCTACCTTGAAAGGGCTAGTTTTATAAGTTTTCCATTTTTTTTCATTTTATATTATTTAATTTTACTTATTACATAAAGCGTCGCTTAACAACTCGCGGTGCATTAATGCTCTATCTACTAAAGATTGTATTTGCTCTGGTGATAACGGATCACCGTTGGCGTAATGCTCCATCCAAGTCAGACTAATCAAATTGGGGTCATCTGGTAAACTAGCTAAATCCCATCCAGGCATTTGCAAGTCTTCCATGAGGCGATTTACTTTAGGATCATAACTGAGAGCAAAGCAGCGACAACCTTCAGATGCAGCCATAATCAAGCTGTGGAGGCGCATCCCAATTGCCATTTCTACGCCGCGAAACACGCCTTTCAAAAGTTGCGGATCTTCCAGACATAAAATCTTGCTAACATCTTTAAGGTGTGGTTGAATAGCTTCGGCAATACTTAAATCTTCACTTTTTTGAAATGGTAATAATAAAATAAAACTTTGTGTAGCTTTTTGGAAGTCAACTAAAGCACGGGTTAAGTTTGCTAGGCGGGTTTCTGTAAGTTGGGGATGCGATCGCAACGTTACCGCAACTCTCGGCGCAGGTAAATCCCAAAGTCCCGGTACTGGTTTCGATTCTAACGCCCAAACCGGGTCAGGAGCTATAATACAAGGAATTTGCCAATCAGATAATAAAGCCGCACTGGCGCGATCGCGGACACTAATTTTGGTACAATTACCAAAGGTTTGCCGTGCCAACCAACGAGTTTGCGGACGCACTAACGGGCCAATCCCCTGCGCCCAAGCAACAGTTTTCAAGCCCATTTTCTGCGCCAATGCCATTATTCCGCCATAATAAAATGGGCTGATAGTGCTGGTAACATCTTGAATGAGACTCCCACCGCCCCAAATCAAGGCATCACTTGAGCGTAAAGCTTGCAGTACAGTTAAAGGAGCCATGCGATCACAAGTTTCTACATTGTAGCGATCGCGCGTTTCCTCTGGATTCCCCGAAAGTACCACTGGGGTTACATGAGATGATAACATTTGCAAAAGCGTTGCCAATAAAGCTTCGTCACCACCATTACCTTTACCGTAATATCCAGATAATAACGCCCGCATCTTGACCATTTTAGATTTTAGATTTTGGATTTTAAATTAACAACTTTTTTTATACAGAATATCTGTAATTGATACAGATAGTAGACTCATTCACAAGCTCTATTTTCAAACAAGGAAGATACAAAAGACTCCTAACTCTTGTACAGACGCGATGAATCGCGTCTCTCCTAAAAGGCGATTAATCACGTCTCTCCTAAAAGGCGATTAACCGCGTCTCTCCCAACTCCCAACTCCTAACTTTCTTATGCACGCCCTATCGATTCCCACCTGGATTATTCATGTTTCTAGCGTTATAGAGTGGATTGTCGCCATTTGGTTAATTTGGACTTACGGCGAACTCACAGGTAATCGCAATTGGTGGGGATTATCCCTTGCCATGTTACCAGCTTTAGTTAGCGCCATGTGTGCTTGTACCTGGCATTATTTCGACAACGCCGAATCTCTAGAATGGTTGGTAACGCTTCAAGCTACCATGACCTTAGTTGGTAATTTTACCCTTTGGGCAGCAGCGTATTTGATTTGGCGTTCTACCAAGTCTGCTGACACTGTTGAACCAAAACCTATCAAATCAGAACAATGATTTCTAAAGAAACCCTGTTTGCCCTTTCACTGTTTCCCTATTTGGGTTTCTTGTGGTTTATCAGCCGCAGTCCGCAAATGCCGCGTTTAGCGCTGTATGGATTCTATGGCACTCTCGTCTTTGTTGCCATCACCATCCCAGCCGGAATTTATGCTGTATTGCATTATGGCAAGTCTTTGGCAGATGTAGATTGGTTGCACGGTGGTGCAGAACTATTTTTGACCCTTTCTAATATTTTGCTTGTGCTGGGTTTTGGGCAAGCTGTAAGGCAATTAAAAATGAAAAATGAAAAACAGGAACCCCAGCAATAACTAAGGTTTTGATTGCATTGAGTTATGAGGAAGAGTTAAATGGATGTAATTCCAGCAATTGATTTACTAGAAGGTCGCTGTGTGCGACTGTATCAAGGAGACTACGATCGCTCCCAAGTTTTTAGCGATAATCCTGCTGATGTTGCCAAACAGTGGGTAGATCAGGGTGCTACCAGATTGCATATAGTTGATTTAGATGGTGCCAAAGCGGGTAAAGTAGTAAATCTGGGGGCAATTGAAGCGATCGCTCATGCGGTGTCAGTGCCGATTGAAATTGGTGGAGGATTGCGCGATCGCACCAGCGTACAACAAGTATTCAATTTGGGCATACAGTGGGCAATTCTCGGAACCATCGCCGTAGAACAACCCCAGCTAGTGCAACAACTGTGTGAAGAATTTCCTGGACAGATTATTATTGGCATTGATGCCCGTAACGGACTCGTAGCAACTCGCGGTTGGTTAGAAACTTCAGAAGTTTTAGCAACCCAACTGGCTGTACAAATGCAAGAATTGGGTGCAGCTGCCATCATTTACACAGATATCCACCGAGATGGTACACTTATTGGCCCCAATTTAGAAGCTTTGCGAGAACTTGCAGCAGTAATTTCTATCCCGATAATTGCCTCTGGTGGGGTAAGTTCTGTCACCGATTTGTTAAGTTTGTTAGCGTTAGAACCTCAAGGCGTGACTGGTGTGATTGTCGGACGTGCCTTGTATACTGGGGATATTTTACTCAAAGAAGCATTACGAGCGATCGGGCCTGGGCGGATTCAGGATATCCCCCCCAATCTTGGTTTTTCTACCTTTGCTTGATATTTTCTGCCTTTGGTCAAACTGTAGTAGGGCTACTGTGTACACCATAGAATTGTAGGGTGGACAAATATTTGCCCATCCTACAAGCTTTTTTGATACTAGTACAGCACGGCAGAAATAAACCATCCATTCAAAATTAATAAAACCCTTACGGTGTAACCTGTTTAGATTATTAATTGTTTAAATAAACTTAAATTTTTTATGTTATATTTCTGTAATCAACAATACCCATGATGTAGATAATACTGTAAAAGATTTTAAAATTTAGTGTTATGTCTAGTCAAGAACCAAATTCCAATAAAGTATTTAAGCAAACACAGGCTACCGGAACAAAGAAAAAGAAACCACAGCCTCCCACAGACATCAAAAAACCAGATAAAACTGAATAAAAACCATTTATTAAGTGTACATCAGAGCAAGCTCTCGAAGAGCAAAGAGGGGTTCTGTACATACTCAATCGAGAACTACTATAGTTCCTTGTAGAGACTTAATTTAACTTAAGTCTCTACAATTCTCATAAAAAATAAATTAGCTCATTTGTTTTTCGCTTGAGTTTTTGCCTGTTCTAAAGCTATTTCTTTAATAGCCTGATATGAATTAACATTTGAAGTACCTTCAATAGCTTTAACTGCCAAATCTTGAACTTGTTTCAGGGCAGATTCAAGTTGTTTAGAAAGATTTTGAATCCGCGTCTCCTGATTAGTAATAGTTTGCTCTAGAGATTGCAGTCTTTGTTCATAGAAACGCTTTTGCCCTTCCACTTCTTTAGAATATAAATCTGATTTTACTTTAGCTTGGTAGTGGGCGATGCCTTTGCCTTCTTCTGTAGCTTTTTTGATAGCTGCTTCTTTATCTTTCCCAAAAGCCTCTACCTTTGCTTTTAATTCTTCAAATTGTTTTTCTCTCTCAAAAATAGCTTTCTCTCGTTCAGCCCACTGTTTTTCTGTTTCTTGTAGTAATTCTTCCAGTTGCTTATATAGTGCTTTCTGCTCTTGTTCGTATTCGTCACTTTGCAATTGGCGCTGGAGTTCTAAATTATACTTATACTCTGACGCATCACGTTGCCGAGTTTTATTCAAGTTTTCATTCCGTTCTTTTATCGCCCGTTGCTGTTCCTCTTGTTCTTTTCCCCAAGTATTCCTTTGTTCTAATATTTCTTGAAATAATACTTCAGAACGCTGGCTATATTCTTCCTGATAAGCTTTAGTATTATCTTCATAGGCTTGGATCAGAGTATCCAAGATATCATCAGAAATTTCTAAATTGTGCAGTTGTGTTAATTGCTGAATTTCTTCTTCTAAAATTCGCCTAATTTCTTCTAACTTAGAAGCCTTTGTGGTTAGCTGTTCTGATAATTCATTAGCAGCACTGCCAAAACCTAACTGAATCTTCGCCAAGCTTTCAATTGTATTATTCATCTTCTGTTGGACACTAGAAAGCTGAGTCATAGCTGTTTTTTGTTCTAATTTAGGCTGTTCTTTAGTTCCAGATTGGTTTTCCTTCACAACTTGTTCTAGTTGCGATTTTAGCGCTGCTTTTTCTTGAGCTAATTCCTCATACGCCTGAAGAATTTCTACTTTAGTATTTTTATCAGTTGGCTTTTTCACCACTACAACAAACCTCCTCTTCAGGAATTAAGAATGATTAAGATGCAACAAACTCATAACTATTTAGGATTAGAACTACCAAAAGCCCTCATAGCTAAGTCTTGTGCTTGTTTTAATGCAGTTTGCAATTGAGCAGAAATACCTTCTATTTGTTCAGACTGTTTTTTAATTGTTTCTTCCAGAGATTGGATTCTTAGTTCATAACTCTGTTTGTTAGATTCCCATTCTTTTTCAAATAAATCAGCCTCAATTTTAGCTTTTTGGCTTGTTTCTTTAATTGCTTCCTCCCGAGCTTTTTTAACGGCTTCTTCCAGTTCGTTAGGAAATTTAGTTACCTTTTGTTCATAATCAGCAAAAAGTGGTTGACGTTCAGCTAATATCTTTTCTCGTTCTGCCCAATCTTTCTCTTTCTTTTGAGAATTTTCTTTTATTTCCCTTTGTTGTTGACGCTTTCTCGCTTCGTAGCTATCTGTATTGAGTTTACGAGTAGTTTCTAATTTATACTGAGATTCTTCTTGTTCTTGCTGGCGATCTTTGGCTAATAAATCGTTATATGCTTGGAGCTTCTCTTCATACTCTGCTTGCTCTTTTTGCCATTCTTTACGCCTGATTGTAATTTCTTTCTCTAGTGTTTCCCTTTTGCTGATAGTATCTTGTTCTAAGATTTTTAATTTTTCTTGATGTTCTTGACTTAAAATGTCTAGAGTATCTGCTACAACTCTGATTTGTTGAAGCTCTTGTAGGCGTTGAGTTTCAATTTCTATAGCTCGGTTCAATTCATCTAACTTGGAATTTTCCTGAGCTAGTTTTTCAGATAATCCATTGAGAATACTGCCAAACTCCAACTGTAAATCAGCTAAACCTTTGACAATACTATCAACTGTATATGCAGAAGCTGTTTGCAGAATTTCTTGACTTTTTGCCTTTTCTGCTTCCTCTTGTTTAGTTGCTATTTTAGATTCCAGCTTTTTTCTTTGGATAATAATTTGTTGAAATGCTTGCATTAGTTGTTGTTTGCTGTCTTTGACTCCAACTGTAGTCATTTTCCAACTCCCTTCAATAGGCAATGATTTATTGGGTAGCAAGCCATACCAATGACTACCCTATGCAGACATCAGAATAGCTTTAAAATCAGCATTTTTAATGCAGTGTAAACACGGAAAGTTCAGCAGAGGACACTTAGGTAGTACGAATTTTCCACATACCTGATGTTTTTCAGTTATGTAGCATTTCTCAGTTGAGTCTAATAGTGACCTACCTCTCCCTAACCTCTCCTACGAGGAGAGACAAGCGGAAAAACTTTTGTTGCTGGAAGGGGAGTAAAATTCAAACCTAGGGAGGTCGGAGTGTATTACATACAAAGGAAAAGTGCTATGGTTTTCTCTTTGAGGCAAGTAGTTCATTTGTACTATAGTAAATATACCCAACTTAATTAGCTCTTGTCAAGACAATCCTTTATCTAAATTGCGTTACACAACAAAAGATGAAAATTTCTTTTGCGATCGCCTACTCCCTATTGATTTTTGATTTAGCAGGGTACTGTGGCGTATGTTACTTTTTGTAAAGAAAATCTAAAAGAATCAATCCCGGTAGAAGCGTGGTTGCAGTAAGGCTAGATAATAGAATTAATCATCCTAATTGATACAAGCACAGTCCCAGACTTTTGTGATATCAATGTATACCAGTGAATCGACCAAATACTCTGCTAGAACGGATATTGGACAAACCAGCCGAATTTTAGTAGTAGAAGACGAAGAATTAATCCAGGAAATGCTAGCTGTAGCCCTTGAAGAGGAAGGTTATGGGGTAACAACAGCACCCGATGGACGGTCTGCTATCGAGTATCTCAAAAGTTTTGAAACCAATTCGGGGGAACTTCCCTTTGATTTACTCATTCTTGATTTGATGCTGCCGCAAATCAACGGGCTAGATATTTGCCGTTTGCTGCGTCATCAAGGCAACCCAGTACCAATTTTAATGCTGAGTGCTAAGGGTAGTGAAACTGACCGCGTACTGGGGTTAGAGGTAGGAGCAGATGACTACCTGACCAAACCCTTTAGTATGCGCGAGTTAGTGGCTCGTTGTCGCGCTCTACTCCGCCGCCAACGCCTAAGTAATTTACCACAAGTACCAGTATTAAAATTCAAGGATATCACCTTGAATCCCCAAGAATGCCGCGTGCTGGTTCGTGGTCTAGAGGTGAATCTTTCCCCCAAAGAGTTCCGCTTGCTGGAACTATTTATGAGTTATGCCCGCAGGGTATGGTCACGCGAACAATTGCTAGATCAGGTTTGGGGGCCGGATTTCGTTGGCGATAGTAAAACTGTAGACGTTCACATTCGGTGGTTGCGCGAAAAATTAGAGGAAGACCCCAGTCATCCTGAATATATTGTGACTGTACGAGGTTTTGGCTATAGGTTTGGATAATTAGTTGGGATAGTTGTTAGTTTTTAGTAGTCACGAAGAAACTAACAACTCAAATGCTTTTATTGGGATTTTTTCTGGGTTTAGCGGTAGGCATTGGGTTTTGGGTTTGGCAACAGGTTCAACTTAACCGTTACCTGGGGCGCTTACTCGGGCCGTTAACCTCGCATTCTGACAAGATGGGACTGCTGTTGATTCCTGGGTTGCGGCAGAAAATAGCGATGGTAAAGCAGCATCGGCAAGATTTGCAGCAGTCGTTGCAAACTTACCAAGACCTACTAGATTTTGCACCAGTAGGATATTTGCAGGTGGATGAGGAAAATCAACTGCTGTGGTGCAATCAACAGGCGCAGGAAATTTTGTATCTGCACTGGCAACCAGAACAAGTACGCTTGTTACTGGAGTTGGTAAGGTCTTATGAACTTGACCATTTAATTGAGCAAACTCGTGATTTGCAAAAACCACAGACAGGAGAATGGATATTTCATCCATCTTGTGATGATGCCGCAGAGATGGCAACAATAAAATCTTTGGCTTTGCGAGCATCTAGCTTGCCTTTACCCAATGGACAAGTGGGAGTCTTTTTAGAAAATCGTCAACCCCTATTAGATATAAATCAAGTACGCGATCGCTATTTCTCTGATTTAGCACATGAACTTAGAACGCCACTAACCTCGATTCGCTTGGTTGCGGAAACTTTACAAACCCGCTTAGAACCACCTTTAAATCGTTGGGTTAATCGCCTAATGCAAGAAGTTGACCGACTAATTAACTTGGTGCAAAGTTGGCTAGACCTCACCCAAATGGAAGCAAACCCAAACATGCAATTGCAAGCCAAAGCTGTAGAATTGCGATCGCTAATTACATCGGTTTGGGAAACACTAGAACCCTTAGCAGTGCGTCAACATCTGTCTCTTGCTTATTCTGGCCCAGAAAATCTTTGGATTAAGGCAGATCAAGCCCGTATTTTCCAAGTTTTCCTCAACTTGCTAGACAATAGTATTAAATACAGTCCTTCTAGTACAACTATTCATATTGAAGCAAAAATCTTATCAGCAAAGGATAATGATGCTGCTTCCCCAATTCTCGAAATAAATCTTATTGATTCTGGAGTCGGATTTTCTGAGGCAGATTTACCCCATGTTTTTGAGCGATTTTATCGAGGAGATAAAGCGCGAACCCATTCCCCACATGATGGTAACTCTATAGGGGCGATCGTTGGCAATGGATTAGGATTAGCGATCGTTGAGCAAATTATTCACGCCCACGGTGGTTCAATCAAAGCTATGAATCATCCAGAAACTGGTGGTGCGTGGATGCAACTCCAATTTTGTGAAGTTATGGCAAACTCTTGAAGCCAAGACTATAGTTAGTAATATCTTCACCTTTGAGACAACAAGTGTGAAAGCTGTCCATTACAATCCCAATCCTCAAAGACCTGAACTCGCACGCGCCATTAGACGCTTAGAACGGGATGTCTTACGCATGGGTGCTTTGGTAGAACAATCATTTCGCCTCAGCCACCAAGCGTTATTTGCTCGTAACTTAACAGCAGCTGAGGAACTTCCGCTATTAGATAAAAAGATTGATCGCTTTTATCGTCAAATCGAATCAGACTGTACGGCGATTATGACGCTGCAAGCGCCTACAGCTCAAGATTTGCGCTGCTTGAGTGCCTTTATGCAGCTGGTGCGCGACTTAGAGCGCATTGGCGATTATGCTGAGGATTTAGCTGAGATTGCAATTAAAATTTTTCCTTACGCGCCTCATCCGTCAATGCCCGATATTGAAACTATGTCCCTTCACGCGCAATCAATGCTAGCAACTAGCTTGAAGGCTTTAGGAGATTTTGATGAAGCTGGTGGACGCCGTTTAAAGCGCTTAGATGATACTGTAGACGATGCGTATGATCGCGTTTATCAGACTTTAGCCCAACAACGCAATGTACCTGGTGTAGTCGAGCCAATTGTACTGTTAGCACTGGCAATTCGTTGTCTGGAACGCATGGCAGATCATGCCACTAATATCGGTCAAAGGGTAGCATATATTGTCACCGGTCAACGCTCTTAATTGACGCTTTATCAGTCCATAGGCTTTAGCCACTACCTCTACAAATAAAGGCTGACGACTCAAGCGAATTAGTAAGCTAAAAAAACATCTAATTTGCATAATCGAATTAAATATAACTTTTGTGGGTGGGCTGAAAAGCCCATTTCTATATTTGTGCCTATGTATCTCCTGAATCTTAAGAAAATATTAAATACTTAAAAGCTAAGTTAACCAAATATTTTACTAAAAGCTTACCTATTCTTAAACTTGCACAATTAAAGTAACGGATAAACAACTGAAAAAATTCCGTTCTATCTTACTGATAAATACCTCAATCTATAAATTGTTTATAGAAAAAATTTAGAGTTAGCTTCTAACTCTAATTGAGAAGAATAAGCTGCCAATTATACAGGTAAAGTTTGATATAAATTATTAGAGTTTCTTAATGATTGTAAATAGCGAGATTCCCTGATAATTATGTAGTTACGGTTAATGATATATTCCACAACTCCTACTTTAAACTCTTCTGTCTTATCAAATAGCTCTCCTTTGGGCGGACAATTACCCCAGCAGATATTTACCCGTAGGCAAGTAATTCCACTTCAAAATGATGTACTTTGGCGCATTGAGCACGGTGCAGTTCGTAGCTTAACGTGGAGTGAAGATGGAACATTTATCACTCTCGGTTATTGGGGACTAGGGGATCTGATTGGCTATCCTTTATCTAGGGTCAAGCCCTACCAGATTGAATGTCTCACAGGCGTAGAAATAAGCATTGTGCCACCTGATTTGTGGCATCAAGATATTAATGCTTTATTGTCTCATATTCAACAGGTAGAAAATCTACTAAGCATTGTGCATCAAAAACCAATTTTGCTACGCCTATGGCAGTTTTTAGTATGGTTAAGTGAAAAATTTGGACGTGATGTAGATAAGGGTAAGCTAATTGATCTAAATGTTACCCATCAAGATATTGCTGAAGTGTTAAATACCACGCGCGTAACAATTACCCGGCTCCTACAACAGTTGGAGGAAGAAGGAACAGTTTTACGTCACAAACGCCGCATTATTTTGCGATTACCAAATAAATTAATTCAAAATTATAGTTCAGCATTATATTAAAGTACTTGTATTTATTTCAGTCTAAAGGTATAATCATTACTGTGATTGTGTGTGAAAATCCTGAAAATTAAGTGTTTTAAGCATTTTATCAGGACTAGATTATGTAGGTGTGAGTGAGAGTAATAACATGAAAAAAGCATTCTGGAATCTTTGTAAGGTTAGTCCAGTTGTCTTAGCTGCTGCATTTTTCGCCGCTAACAGCGCTGTAGCTGCTGAAGTCAACGAACAGGTAACAAATGTTGCCCAGTTATCTGAAGCTCAAGATTCTAACGATATTGGTCAGGTAACATCAGTTTCGCAATTTTCGGATGTGCAGCCCACAGACTGGGCATTCCAAGCTTTACAATCTCTAGTTGAACGCTACGGCTGTATTGCAGGTTATCCCAACAGTACGTATCGTGGGAACCGTGCTTTGACCCGTTATGAATTTGCCGCAGGTTTGAATTCCTGTTTAGACCGGGTTAACGAACTTATTGCTACAGCTACTGCTGATTTGGTTACTAAACAAGACCTGGCTACTTTACAGCGCTTACAAGAAGAATTTTCTGCTGAACTAGCAACCCTGCGCGGTCGTGTAGATGGACTAGAAGCCCGCACTGCTGAGTTAGAAGCTAATCAGTTTTCCACTACTACCAAATTGGTTGGAGAAGCTATTTTTAACGTGTCTGATGTTTTTGGTGGCAATAGAGCAGTTGCTGCTGGTAATTCAAATCAAAACTTGAATTCTAACACCACTTTTTCTGACCGGGTACGCTTGAACTTGTACAGCAGTTTCACTGGTAAAGACCAGTTGCAAATCCGTCTAAATGCTAACAATACCATCTCTAATGCTGGCGTGAGCGGTACTAACATGACCCGCTTGGGCTTTGACGGTGATAACGGCAACTCTGTTGTCATCGATAAAATTAACTATGCTTTCAACTTTTCTAATGCGTTGCGTGTCAAAGTTGACGCTAGTGGTGGTGAATTATACGAAAACGTAAACACTTTCAACCCTGACTTTGCTAGCTCTGGTAAAGGTGCTATTTCTAGGTTTGGACGTTTCAGCCCTATTTATCGCCAAGGTCAGGGTGGTGCTGGTGTGACAGTTACTCTCAATCCTGGTGGCCCTATCAGCTTGAGTGGTGCATATTTAGCTAGGACTGCTAATAACCCTACCCTGAATAATGGGTTATTGGAAGGCGATAACGCTATCTTTGGTCAGTTATCTTTCCAACCCACGAAAGCTTTTAATATTGGTCTAACCTACGCCCGCACTTATCAAACTAGTAATGTTAACAATACTGTTAACAACAACCTTTTCCAAGGTACAGGTAGTGTTTTTGCCAACAATCCCTTTGGAAATAACACTGCTACGGAATCCAATAACTACGGTGTAGAAGCTACCTTCCAATTTAGCCCTAAGTTAGCTATTAGTGGTTGGGGAGGTTACACAACTGCTGATGCTAGGAGTGGTGCTAATGCTGGTGCAGACGCAGATATTTGGTACTGGGCTGGAGCGCTTGCTTTGAGAGATTTTGGTGGAGAAGGCAACGTCTTGGGTGTTATCTTTGGTCAACCACCTAGAGTTACTGGTGGTAGCATCAAAAATGTCGCTACCAATGTTAATTTAGACGACAGTACCTCTTATCACTTAGAGGGTCTTTACAAGTTCAAGGTTTCCGATAATATTCAGGTAACTCCTGGCTTATTGGTAATCTTCAATCCAGAACACAACGATGCTAACGACACTGAATATGTAGGTACTTTACGTACTACCTTCACCTTCTAAAATTTGCGATCGCAAATAAAACTCAGAATTAGATAAACAAAAGCCCGCCTTAAGGTGGGCTTTTGTTCAGGAAGAAAATTAGCTATGTGGGATTATAATCTGGTTGATTGGATATATCTTTTGGGGGGCGATCGCTACTCCAAGCCCACCACACAGAGCCACAGTGACAGTAGTAAAACTCTTGCCATTTGCGACGACGGTCTTCTGTAAATACAGGCGATCGCCGATTTAGCCAAACTTTTTCAGCTTCTCGGCTACTTGAGTGGCAATTAGGACAGCAAAAATCGTATGCATGTATTGCCTTATTTGTCCATTCAGGTGGAAGGGTAGCAAAAGCGTCCATGTTGTTACAAGTGTAGTAGCAATAGTTATCGAACAGAATTCAGGAGTCAGGAGTCAGAAGTCAGAATTCAGTCTGCTGTATCAATATTTTTATGGCTTCATCTGAATCTATTCACTTTCTCGCCATTTATAGAGGTTTTTACTAATAGAATAACCATTTAGAAAGACTGTTAGAGCATCTCACAAATCAAAGGTTAACACGAATGACAACTAAAATAGTTACGATGCACATTATGGCTAATAATTAAATTTATGGAGCCAAATGTTGAAATTCGCCGTTTGTTAGATGTGATGCCTGCCTCTGGTCGGATGACGACAAAAATTGTTAGTAAGCCAGAACAGGCAAAAGTGATTGACGCCTCCTTTCCTCAACCCTGGAATCAGGCGCGACCGATATATATTAATTTCGATTTGTGGCGTCGTCTGACTAAGCCGCAACGAGACTTGCTATTGTTGCAGATGGTTAGCTGGTTGACCGGGGTAAAGTGGTTTAAACCCGACATTTATCAAGGCGTAGTACTGGCGGGACTATTAGGGGGATTATTAGAAGCAGCACAATCAGATGTGGTGGGTGTAGCCGTAGCTGGGGGATTAAGTGCGATCGCCACTTTTCGGATCTGGCGCACTAATAAGTCTCAAGAATCAGAGTTAAATGCCGATGCAGCAGCAATTCGCATAGCACAACGGCGTGGTTATTCAGAAGCTGAAGCAGCACAGCACCTGTTATCTGCAATTGAAGCGGTAGCCAAAATTGAAGGGCGTTCTGGTTTAGGTTTTACCGAGTTGATTCGTTGCCAAAACTTAAGAGCGATCGCAGGTTTATCACCAGTAGGTATACCAGAAAGTTATAAGTAGAAATAGTTAGAAAATCAAGAGAATATTTTGATAAATAAGTTGTCTCTCAGATTGTGATAGCATTTTTAGAAAGATTTTTAACTAACAATGCTAAACAATAAACTCATCAAATATACTTCGAGATTACCTTTTCATTCTCCTTGGTTTATTATCATTCTTTTTTCTGTTCTTGGTTTAATAGGTATCCTTAACCATTCGATGTGGCGAGATGAACTAAATCCCTGGCTCATCATCAGAGATAGTCAATCTTTAGGCGATTTAATTGCAAATATTCGTTATGAGGGTCATCCTCTTCTATGGTATTTTTCTCTGGGAATTTTGAGAAAGATAGTCGATAACCCTATTATTATGCAAATTTTTCATTTGGCAATTACTGTTGCTTCAGTTACTCTTTTTTGCGTATATAGTCCTTTTAATTATCAACAAAAATTTCTTTTTTCCTTTGGTTTTTTCCCTTTTTATGAATATCTTTTAATTTCTCGAAACTATGCCTTTAGTATGTTATTTATTTTTGCATTCTGTACAGTTTTTGCATCCAGAAAGATAACTTATATTTATTTGGCAATTTTATTGGGTTTACTAGCAAATAGTAGTGCTTATGGTTTATTGGTATCATTTTCTTTATCATTGACTTTGCTAGCTGAATTTTGCTTTGATAATGAACATCGCCAGCAGTATTTTAGTCAAAGCCAAAAATACGATTTATTTTTAAGTATTATAATTATCATAGTTTCTTTTGTTTTATGTATTTATATTATTACTCCTCCAACAGACAGTTATCTTCATGGCGGGTTAAATAATGGTTGGTTAACAAAATTAGACATCCGTCATTTATTGAGAAGCATAAATAGAATATTTGGTGCTTATTTACTAATTATTCCTCAACATAAGAAATGGCTGGATTTAATTATTTGTGCTGCAATTGCTCTATTAATTGTAATTTTAACCTCAATTAAATTATCTAAAAAGCCAGTAGCATTGTTTTTTTACATTATAGGTAATTCTGTAATATTTGCCTTTACATACTTCAGATTTATAGGTATGCCTCGGCATTTTGGACATTTCTATTTAGTTTTGATAGCCGCTTTATGGCTGGAAAGCTATTATCAAGAGTCTCTAATTATACTCACTAAATTTTCTGTTCGTCCAAATTCAATTATATTTATTCATAAATGGCATCATATCGCTTTGATGCTAATTCTTTATGTCCAGTTTTTTGGAGGCATTTATAGTTTTTCAAGAGATTTAGTTATACCATTTTCTGCTGGTCGAGAAACAGCTCAATATGTTCAAAAAGCTGGGTTAGCTAATGAGTTTATTGTTGCCAGTCGAGATGCAAATATGGCTCCTTTATCGGGTTATCTCAATCGAAAGCTTTATTATCCTGAGATTAAAAAAATGGGAAGCTTTACCCTATTTAAAAGTGGTCGTCAAGATGTCGAACAAACTGAGATATTAAGCCAAATTAATTCTCTACTCAAAAATCAAGATGAGCTAAAGAAAATTTTACTCATTTTAAATCGTAAATTGAATATCAACCGCAATGATTTGAAAATTGTTCCAATCAAAGATTTTCAGAGAGGCTGGGTGGATACTGAACGATATTATCTTTATTGGGTAGATGAGGCATAAGGATAATCCGCCGAATTTTGCTAGGCAGATTTGAGTCACTGCTTGAGGTAAAGAGAAGTACAAAATTTCATTTAGAAATATGGGATAGACTTTTTTGTACTGAAGCAGTCAGCATTGACATCGGAATATATTGCTATGAATCTTTGGTTTATCCCGTCGCAATTGATAGCAAAAAAATTTCATTAAAGCTACAGTAAAAAACTAATCCTAATCTCTTAGGCGTTTTAAAATGCTGTTCTGTCTTATAAACTAAAGGCTTAACTGTTATACAAGCAACATCTATTGCCCAAACACCCTATAAATAACGCTTTTACGTCCTTTGAGTTAGCTTGCTACCACTTATAACTAGCTGCAATGCTTGAGGCTACTCTACACTGGAATAAGAGAATGTGTGTTTAACTAACTTAGATGTTCCACGCTAAGGAGTTTAGTCATACCTTTTCGATGTTGCTGATGTAGTGCTTACCTCGTGTGGTAAAACTTAACTTAAATTCTGTCAGTTACTAACGGAGTTGATAGGAATGGGTACTTTAATTGTTATTGGCTTGATAGTGGTATACGGAGGCGGCGTTTGGAAGTTTTGGAATGGGTTTAGACGGACTAATTTTAATCCAACTTTGACCAATCGCATTGGTTTATCTTTGCTATGGCCAGCTTTGTTTATTACAAATCAATCCTATCGTCAAAACTTTAGAAAGGCGTTGAAGGGCTAGAGTTTACTATTAAGTTTAAAGTCATCTGAACCTGACGGTGGCATATATCCCAATATAAATCTAACCCACCAACCCCCTGTCCCTACTAGGGAAAGGGGGTTGTCTTTGCTCATTCTAGAAGGAGAGAAATGAGTTCGTAATGTTGATAAAGCAACGCGTTAGCAATTGGGAAGCTAGTGTAGCTGATGAATTTACAAAATTATTTATTTGGTTAGCAGATGGATTGCTGCACCTACGGCTGCACCATCAACAGCATTCCCAAGGGTATCTCTGCTATTGCCAGTAATTGCACCAGTTACTGCGCTAGCGCCTGCACCAACTCCGACATCTTGAACAACGCTCCGGTCACGGCGATTGCGAGGATTTCTCAAACCATTTGCACCATTAACAGCTGCACCAGTGACACCACCTCTTACAGCATTATTTAATACATTACCCTTTCCTCTAACTGCTCCGGTGACAACATTGGTAACAGCCCCAATACCTGCATCTCTTAATACTTGGTCATCGGCAGCAGCCGGTTTAGCAGGAACTAATGTGACACCAGCTAAACTTGCAGCCATGAGGCTGGGTAGAAGTGTGCGTTTTAAGATATTATTCATTGTGTTACCTTCTCAAAACATCAAACAATTGGATAAAAGCAAAGTTACTGGAGTCAGAGAAAATCATACTTTTTCAATTGGACAACAGCAACTATCTATTGTTTGAGGACATATACATAATCGCATTTATAAAGTTATAACTGCATCACCTGAAAGCATGAATATAAATTAAGTCTTCAGAAGGCCTTGCTGATTCATTAGGCAATACTAGAGATTACCCATTGACAAAATGAACTAAAGATGAACTATAGATTTTTATGTATGAAAGTTTCATTTTTTCAGTACTAGCAAGCGATTTCTGATGATCAATCATGTAGTGTTTACTCTATCTATCTAAAGATAGGTGACAAAATAAGTAAACTAACTAATGTAGTTAATATTCAATTCTCTTAGTTTAGCAGTCAAGCATTGCGATCGTGCTTCACAAGTGTGAAAAAATTATGCTTGGGGTTGAGCCTTTAGACTCAATGTCACAAGGACAGATGTAAATTTAAGTAGATACGAAGCTGTTATTTCTAAGAATCTGTCAATAGCCAATTCTCCAAGCTTAATCCTTCAACTCGCAACAAGTCAGAGTCATTGGAAACCAGAATTAAACCGCGTGCGATCGCTGTAGCAGCTATTAATATATCTTGTTCTTGTATCTTCAAACCCCTACATTGTAAATCCACATGGATTTCACATGCCCTCTCAATAATTTCTATATCATCCAAGAATAAAACTTCATATTTTCTATAAAACTGATTAAATTCTGCTATCTGCCTCGCAGCATTTACATACAAAAGTCCTCTTTTAACTTCATAATAAGTTATACAACTGATAAAAACTTCTTGTCCCGAACGATTAGCATCCCGTAGTTTCCTACTAACAGTTGCATTTCTCCTCAAAATGTAACTAACAATATTTGTATCTAATAAATAAGCCACTTTGTCTATTTTCGTTTTACTGCATCATCGTACATTTTGATTTGCTCTGGGGTCAAATCATTTAACGTACCAGAAACTGCTTCTAAGACAAGAATCTTATCAATTCTGCGTGTCAGTTCATGCTCAGTTATAGCTCTCATTTCCTCTGGTGATAACTGTCCAAAGAGTTCTACTAACATTTCTATCATTTCTTGTTGATTTAACTTAACTTGATATAAGCTATTACCTTTAATTAGCTTTCCAACGATTGGTGATATGCGATTACTGACTTCTTGATTATAATTAGCAACTTCTGGCATAATTCTTTCCATTTATCAAATAATTATCTTAATTATAAACAATCTCACTCAGCGTTCCTTTGCGTTAAAAAAAGGCGGGCCTTTCAGCCCACCCCACAAAATTTTGAGAATATTCTGTTGCTATTAACCCAACAATTGTTTAGCCTTAGCTAATACATTATCAACGCTAAAACCAAACTTCTCTAAACAAACACCACCTGGAGCTGAAGCACCAAAGCGATCAATACTAACAGTATCGCCTTCAGTACCCACATATTTGTGCCAACCGAAACTAGCGCCAGCTTCTACAGATAAACGCTTTGTGACAGCTTTCGGCAAAATCGACTCTTTATAAGCCGCATCCTGCGCTTCAAACAGTTCCCATGAAGGTAGTGAGACTACACGAACTTTCTTACCTTCAGCCTTGAGTTTTTCGGCTGCGCCGACGGCGAGGCTCAATTCTGAACCAGTACCAATCAGGATGATATCAGGTGTACCTTCGCTATCTACTACAGTGTATCCACCCTTTGCTACGCCCTCAACCGATGTACCAGCCAAGTTGGGTACGTTTTGACGGGTAAACGCCAACAGAGATGGAGCGTTTTGCTTCGCTTGCTCGATCGCTATTTTATAAGCGCCAGAGGTTTCATTACCGTCTGCGGGACGAAACACTAATAAATTAGGAATGGCTCGTAAGGAAGCTAGAGTTTCAATGGGTTGGTGTGTAGGGCCATCTTCACCTTGTCCAATGGAATCGTGAGTCATCACCCAAATCACCCCAGCTTGAGAAAGGGCGGATAAGCGGATGGCAGCACGCATATAATCTGTGAAGATCAAGAAGGTAGCACCGTAGGGGATTAATCCTGAAGTGTGCAGCGCTATACCATTACAGATTGCGCCCATAGCATGTTCACGCACACCAAAGTGGATATTGGGGTTTTCGTAGTGTCCTTTTTGGAAGTCGCCTTTACCCTTGATTTCAGTCAGGTTGGAGTGGGTTAAGTCAGCCGAACCACCAATCAATTCAGGTAAAACTGCCGCCAGTTTATTGAGGCAGGTTTCTGAGTGTTTGCGGGTGGGCAGTCCTTTGTCTTCTGGGGTGTAGGTGGGTAGTACCTTATCCCAACCATCGGGTAGCTTGCCGTTTAGGTAACGTTCAAATTCAGCCGCTTCTTGGCCATACTTGGCTTTGTAGTCGGCAAAGGTCTTGTTCCATTCGTCTTCGTAGCCTGCACCGCGCTCAACTGCTTTGCGTGTATGGTTGAGGGCTTCTTCAGGTATTACGAAAGGTTCGTATTCCCAACCCAAATTTTTCCGAGTCAATGCTATTTCATCTCCACCAAGGGCAGCGCCGTGAACGCCAGCAGTGTTTGCTTTATTGGGAGAACCGTAACCAATAATGGTTGTTACCTTGATGAAAGAAGGCTTATCGGTGACAGCTTTAGCCGCTTCAATTGCTTTAGCGATCGCTTCTAAATCCGTGTTACCATCTTCGACGTGTTGAACGTGCCAACCGTAAGCTTCAAACCGCTTAGAAACATCTTCAGTGAATGCCACATCTGTGGAACCGTCGATGGAAATGTGGTTGTCGTCATAAAGAGCGATGAGTTTGCCTAATCCCAAGTGTCCTGCGAAAGAACAAGCTTCACCGGAAATCCCTTCCATGTTGCAACCGTCACCTAAAATTACGTAGGTGTAATGGTCAACAATCTTGGTATCGGGTTTGTTAAATTTAGCGGCAAGATGCGCTTCGGCGATCGCTAAACCAACTCCATTGGCAATTCCTTGACCCAAGGGGCCAGTTGTGACTTCCACGCCTGGGGTCATGAAGTTTTCGGGGTGTCCAGGGGTTTTGGATTCCCATTGACGGAATTGTTTGATATCTTCAATGGTGACGCTATCGTAGCCTGTCAGGTACAGTAGGGCGTACTGTAACATTGAGCCATGACCGGCAGATAAGACAAAGCGATCGCGGTTAAACCATTTCGGATTCTTGGGATTAAACTTCATAAAGCGATCCCAGAGGACAAAAGCCATCGGAGCTGCGCCCATTGGTAGTCCTGGGTGTCCCGATTTTGCTTTTTCTACGGCATCAACAGCCAAGAAGCGGATCGAGTTAATAGCCAGTTCTTCGACGGACAATTCTTTGGCGGATTGGGTTGCAACAGTCATAATCTCTTGTTTTTAACGACGGGTTAGCACTCTTCGTAGCTTCTCTGACTGGGGTTATTTTAAATTTCCCACAGTATCCTCATCATCCCACTCCCGCTTGTCGATAAACAAGCGGGATCTCCTGAGTTTCTGGTGATAAATCAAGCAGATAATTGGGTCATGCTGAACGCTTACTTTATATCGGAATGATATCTATGATACTTTGGGCATTGGGCATGGGGCATTGGGAAGAAACAGAGGGACAGGGGGAAAGGTGTAGAAAAGAGGAATTTTTCCCCTGCTCCCTGCTCCCTGCTCCCCTGCCACTTCTTTTAGACGTATTTCTTAAAGGCTAGTGTGACATTATGACCGCCAAACCCAAAAGAATTGGATATTGCTACCTCAACTTTTTGAGCGCGGCTATAGTTAGGTACGTAATCTAAGTCACACTCTGGATCGGGATTTTCCAGATTGATTGTCGGTGGAATTTGGTCATTAGCGATCGCCAGCACTGTTGCGACTGCTTCAATACCTCCAGAACCGCCCAATAAATGACCTGTCATAGATTTGGTGGAGCTAATTGCCACCTTATAGGCATGTTCTCCCAAAGCTTTTTTGATTGCTGAGGTTTCAGTTGAATCATTAGCTGGGGTACTAGTGCCGTGAGCATTAATATAGCTAATCTGTTCGGGAGTTATGTTGGCATCTTTGAGCGCTAGTTCGATTGCTCTAGCGGCTCCAAGTCCACCAGGGACGGGGGAAGTGATATGGTAAGCGTCACAGGTCATACCATAGCCGATCATTTCGGCATAAATGTGAGCGCCGCGACTGAGAGCGTGTTGCAGTTCTTCGAGAATTAAAATTCCTGAACCTTCACCCAAGACAAATCCATCGCGATCGCGATCAAACGGACGGCAAGCATGAGCCGGATCGTCATTGCGAAAAGAGAGGGCTTTGCAAGCGGCAAACCCAGCCATCGATAATGGTGTCACAGCAGACTCTGTTCCGCCGCAAATCATCGCCTGGGCATATCCCCCTTGAATTAAGCGAAAAGCATCGCCTACAGCGTTAGAGCCAGCAGCGCAAGCAGTTACAGGGCAGGAATTTGGCCCTTTAGCACCCGTGTGAATTGCCGTTAATCCTGCTGCCATATTGGCGATCATCATCGGTATCATGAATGGACTACAGCGATCGGGCCCACGGTTGAGGTAGATAGTTTGCTGGTCTTCTAATACCTTAATGCCACCAACGCCAGAACCGATCATGACACCTACCTGTTCTGCATTCAGTTCATTAATAACTAACTGCGCGTTAGCTAGAGCCTGTTTTGCTGCCGAAACCCCAAATTGGGCAAATCGATCCATGCGCTTGGCCTCTTTGCGCTCCAAGTAATCATGTGGATCGAAGTTTTTTACTTCACCAGCAATGCGGCAATCATGGCGAGACGCATCAAAAAATGTGATGCGGTCAATGCCATTACGTCCACTCAATAATCCATCCCAAAATTCTGTTGCTGTGTTACCGATAGGTGTAATCGCGCCAACACCAGTTACAACAACGCGTTTACGTGTATAATCTGTCATGATTCAGTTAAAGGTGGCGAAAAAGCAGCAGGCATTAAATAGTACTGAGTTTCTAGTCCTGAGTTCTGAGTTTTGGAAGCGCCCAAAGATGAAGAGAACTCCAAACTTTTGCCTCCGAAAACTCTAACTCCTAAACTCTGTACAGACAAGGGTTAATCGCATCTCTCAGCACTCAGTGAAAAGTCAAAGCAGTGGTTTTTGCCTAGATACCCAGAGGGGGCATGGCATGGCCATCTAAACTTCAAAGACTCAAAAGCAAGTTTTAAGCTGATGCGGTAACTTTGTTATTGATGTAATCTACTGCGTCTTGAACCGTTAAAATCTGCTCGGCAGCTTCGTCGGGAATTTCAATATCAAATTCTTCTTCCAAGGCCATCACCAGTTCAACGGTATCTAGGGAATCAGCGTTGAGATCCTCCATAAATTTCGACTGGGGAGTGATTTTGGTCTTATCTTCAACACTCAGTTGCTCGGCGACGATATCCTTGACCTTATCAAAAATTTCCGTTTGGCTCATAAATAATAAAAGTCCTTAACCAGTTGCTAGGTTCTGCTCTTTACGGGAAACATTGTTTTGAGCATATACATCTTATCGTCAAGCGCGATCGCCCGTATACTACCAAGGGTTTTTCTGTTAGAAAATCCTTCCCTTTCTTCAAAATAATCGGGTAAGTTTTCTTAGAATTGGGTATAGGAGCCGACTATGCCATTGCCAACAGGATGTAAATGTTTCGGTTGTCCAATTATTACTAACTTTTTTTACAATGTCTCGGTCAGTATTTACAGCCTTGCTAGCAATCAAAATATATAGACGCTGAGGCTTTGAACCTAGACGGTTAAAGAGACACTGAACGTCAAACATACCTAGCTTAAGTGCTAACAAGGAATAATAAAACAGTTATTGTTTTAGAGCGATCGCTCTAACCCAAACATACCTCTATGCTATCTCAGACACTTAAATATGCTTACTTCCCCGGTTGTGTTGCCCAAGGAGCCTGTCGGGAACTTTACCAGTCAACTCAAGCACTTACCCAAGCACTGGGTATTGAACTGGTTGAACTTAAAAAAGCTGCTTGCTGCGGTTCTGGCACATTTAAAGAAGATTCTAAACTGCTAGAAGATACAGTCAACGCCAGAAATATTGCCCTAGCAGAAGAATTAAATTTACCCTTACTTACCCATTGCAGCACTTGTCAAGGTGTTATCGGTCATGTCAACGAACACCTGAAAGAATGCCAAACAAATGACCCTGCTTACATTCAACAAGTTAATGGCTTGCTGAATAAAGAAGGCTGTTCGCCTTATCGCGGCACTACCGATGTTAAACATCTTCTTTACGCCTTGGTAACAGATTACGGTTTAGAGGAAATTACTAAACGTGTTACTCGTAAGTTAACTGGATTAAAATGTGCGGCTTTTTATGGCTGTTATCTTCTCCGCGCCCAAAAGTCCATGCCCTATGATGACCCGTTCAAACCGGAAGCGATGGAAAATATGTTTCGGGCGGTGGGTGCGACACCAATTTATTACCGAGGCCGGACACAATGTTGTGGTTGGCCCCTTGCTAGTTATGCCACTACCCAATCTTTCAAGATGGCGGGGATGCATATTCAGGATGCTTTGACATCTGGTGCTGACTGTATAGTTACACCTTGTCCTTTGTGCCACTTGAATTTAGATTCGCGTCAGCCAGAGGTGGAAAAGGTGATTGAGCAAAAGTTAGGTTTACCAGTGTTGCATTTACCCCAGTTGATTGCTTTGGCACTTGGGGTTAGTCCAAAAGAACTGGGTTTAGAACGCCACGTTGTTTCTACCAAGCCAGTGCTAGATAAATTAGGATTTTAGTATGTAGATATACCTTAGAGCCTGTTTGAAAAGTATTTTACTGTGACTTTAAATACTGTTAGATAGATCCCCCCTTAATCCCCCTTTTCCAAGGGGGGAAACAGAAAATCTAGTTCCCTCCCCAATATATCAGGGAGGGTTAGGGTGGGGTAAAAATAACGCTTAAACCCAGATGAGTAAGCTATTTCAGACTTGTGTCTACACCGTAGCTAAAAAGGGGGGAACCGGAATCAAACAAAGTCCCCCAATTTATCGGGGGATTTAGGGGGATGTAAACGATAGTGTTAAATGCGAGGATTAATTGACTGAGATTGATTTGACTTCAATTTGCGATCGCCCATTAGTGTGATGCGCCAGAGCCGCCATTCCATGTTCTGAGGCCCGCAGTTCTTGATCGGATATTTCTGGCTCTTTAATATAGACCGAACTCACTAAGATATTCAAGACTCCACTTTCTTCAGCCTGACGGACAGCGCGATGCGTAATTAATTCACCCACATTCAAAATCACATTGTCTTGTGGATCGAGAATGACGCGGGTAACTGGACGACCCAGTGCTTGTTCAATTCGTTGCTTCTTCAGCGCCCGTGTGCTGCGTCCTTGTAACTTTTCTGCCTGATCTTTCAAAGCTTGCCAGAAAGTGTTGAGGTTCTTTTGGGCAACGCTTGCTTGATCGCGCAGTTGAACTTTGGTTTCTAACCATGTGTCACTTGCGCTAGAACTAACTGCACTTACCACAGCCAGACCAGCAGCATTTAGTAATTCTGCTTCTTTACGGTAAGTTTGGGCACGAGCAAGGACGGATTCAGTTACAATTTGCCCAGATGCTGCAATAATTAAGCCATCGTCAGCACGCACTGTTTGCAAGACTCTACGCCCTTTTGCCTGCTGGATCGCCACATATTCTGTTAGCCCATCAACCGATTGACGCAAGTTGGCAGCAACGCTATGAGTTGCGCTCTGAATTTGATTACCAGTAGATTCTGTTGCTGCTTTCAAATTGCGGCTAATGTTTGCAGTCAAACTGCCACCCGTAGCTCGATAGAGTTCATCGAGGATACTCATGCGATCGGCAGCTTCTGCGTCAACTAGTGTGACTTCTTGCCCCTGTAGTAGTAGTACATTACCGTCTGGAGTTAGCACATCCCACTCAACATGCTTGCCAATCACGTATATTTTTTGCTCCGCAGGGTCAACCAGATTGTTTGTCAGGCAGGCAAATGCATCTCGATTGAGGTCTTGTAGTTTGCTGCTAGTTACATCAGTTGCAGCTTGCAGTTGCTCACCTGCATTATCGCTTACTGACTGTAACCTGCGGTTTACATTCTCTACTGAGTTTTGTATATGCTCACCTGCTGACTGGCTGGCTTTTTGTAGTCTGCGGTTAGCAATTTGGGCCGATTCTTGCAAGCTCTCTTCAGTTGCTTGGACGGCTCCCCGGATACCACCGACCTGTTCTTCCATCATCTGAGCAGTTTGTGGAGGCACAAAGGCAACATCGTAACCAATTGTCAGCGTTTCGGGAGCGGGAACGAACGATCGCCCAGAATAAGCATCTGCAAATACACCGCCAGAAACTTCGTATCCTTCCACCAGTCCACTGTGTTCATCGAAGAACAAATCAACTAATCCACCAAGGTCGAGTCCCTCAGTGGTTAGAATTCTCGTTCCTTTTAGGATCATATTCTGGTGCAGAATCTCTTTAATTGCAGGTACACGATGTGCCTTAACAACAGATTTTTTCGATTTAACGACGAGCGCATCTAACCCGATCGCTTGCACTTCTTCCAATGGAATGACTTTAGCATCCCGAAATAGTCCCTTTTCTTCAACCAGGAAACCCAAAAGTTGATTATGTTTTTGATCAAAAATTAAATCTATAATTCGCTCAATTTTCTTACCATTGTCGTATGTGACGACTACTTTATCGATAACATCACTACCTTTACGCATTTATCTATTCCTTATAGGTTTTATTTATTCGGTTGTCCGGTAACTTGTTCGTTAGTTGGCTGAATTTTTAGCTGAAAATACCGTCCCTCTCTGCCAAAACCAGGGACAATATCAATAACGCCAAAGTATTCGAGAAATATCCCAAAGATAGCGACAAGGGTGATGAGAACGGTGATGTTTGCTCCAGTATTAGAGCGCTGTCCTACAAGCCTGGGCATTTTTTACCTCTTATTTCTTGTTTTTTATCGTGAACCTTGCTATAAAAATCATGCATCTTTATTTATATCATTATTAGTTATCCGTACATATATACCTTTCGGAATATGGTATTTACCAGTTTACTCTTCAAAAAGATGTTTCTAAAAGTACATGTATTTGCTATCTATTAGCCAAACTTTTTTGAAAAATAAATATATTTTTATTTATATCTTTAATAATATTTAAATTGTAATAGTCTAATGATAACTTTGGTTAATATGTTTTATGAATTATAGAAATCCGGTTAGGAACTGAACTAGTAAAAATTGGTTCTTCTCCTGATGTTAAATCTTATAGAGTCATTAATTTTTGCTGACTATTTATTTACAACTAAAGGAGTTGGTAAAGGTACAGGATTAGGATTAGCGATCGCTCGTCAAATTGTGGTAGAAAAACACGGTGGTCAACTTGTTGTGGAGTCTGGAGTCGGTGACGCAATTTGCGATCGCCATTCCTATTTAGAATTTACAAAACCCTTTGGTAGGGAATTGTGAATTCCCATTCCCAAATTTTATTGATTAATCATTGCTATTTTTAGATTTACGTTGCAATTGCTTTAGCGATTGATACATATCTGGCAGGCGACTATAAACAGCACATACCTTGAGATATAGTTTGTAAGGAATGGCTGGAGATCCGCAGATAACTTCTCCTGATGCAACATCGCTGTGAATTCCAGTTTGAGCAGATGTCATTGCCCCATCTCCAATCTTTACTTGATTGGCTATTCCTGTTTGTCCAGCTAAAATAACGCGATTTCCCAGTTTAACACCTCCCGCCATGCCAACCTGACCTGCGATCGCACAGCCAGAACCGATTTGGCAACCGTGACCTATTTGCACTAAGTTATCAATTACTGTATTGCGACCGACCCGTGTTTCTCCAACAGCTGGGCGGTCAATTGCACTATTGCAGCCAACTTCCACGCCATCTTCTAAAACTGTATAGCCGGATTGTTCCATTTTTAACCAACCAGTCCGGGTAGGAACAAAACCAAAGCCTTCTGCGCCGATGACAGCACCACTGTGAATCACACAATCTGCACCAATGTGGGTGCGTTCGTGGATGGTACAGTTAGCGTGTAAGGTGGTGCGATCGCCTATTTTGGCATCTGGATAAATCACCACATTAGGATGGATAATTGCGCCATCGCCAATTTCCACCCCTTGTTGAATCACAGCATGGGGGCCAATGTAAACATCATTCCCAACTTTTGCCGTAGAGTGAATCACAGCAGTGGGATGAATTTCTGGGATAGGGCGATATGGTTGGTAAAAAAGTGCGATCGCTTTGGCAAACAACAGTCGCGGATCTGGGGTTGCTAGCCAGACAATACCGCTCTCCTGTGCAAGCACCTGTAATTTTTCGTCTTGAGGCAAAATTAAAGCACTAGCATTGGTCTTAGCAACAAAAGACCCAAATTTTGCCCCTTCCACGTAGCTGAGACTACCAGTGGTAGCTTCATCAATAGCTGCTACTCCGGTAATTTCTGGGTCATGGTCTGGGTTGCTCGTCAGGCTATGATTGGTAGCGGCATCACCAAATTGGCGGAGAATTTCGCTGAATTTCATTGTTGGGTGTATTCAAAATTATCTACAAAGGCAAGACAATTTTCCCATTACGGATTACGAATTAGTAATTATTTTGCAGTAGTTCTTGATGGAGTCATTTCCCAGGTGTCAACTTAAGCTAGAAATCGCTTGTTGACTTCCACGCTCGCCCAGAAATAAATTTCAGGGCTAATAGCCCAAGTCTACTGAAGTAGACTAAAGATTTTTCAGATTATTTAGTCATTAAAAGAAGACTTAAGCTATTAGCAAGGAACTTCAGTTCCTGGTGTGACATAAGTTTTACATTAAGTTGACACGCATGGTCATTTCCCCCTGCCCCCTGCCTCTTCGCTCCTCCCTAAGCGGAACTAGTCGCTAGTTGCCATTGCTATGCCTGCTAAATACCCGGTTGTCCAAGCACTTTGGAAGTTAAACCCACCGGTAACGCCATCAATATCTAAGATTTCTCCGGCAAAATAAAGACCAGGAACTAACCTACTTTCCATCGTCTTAAAGTTGACTTCTTTAAGGTTGACACCGCCACAGGTAACAAATTCTTCTTTAAAGGCTCCTTTGCCGTTAATTAAGTATTGCCCCTGAGTCAGTTCTTGCACCAGTTTATTTAAGGTTTTACTAGATATTTCTGCCCAACGGTCTTCTGTGGTAATGCCTGCACGGGCAATGATATATTGCCACAGACGATGGGGTAGATCGACGCCGCGATGCAATGCGATCGCTTTCTTTCCCCATTCATCCTTAACTGCTAAAATTTTTTCTCGCACTTGTTCTTGGTGCAAATCAGGCAGCCAATTAATCAATAATGTGGCTTGATAGCGTTTTTCATGCAGAACTCTTGCACCCCAAGCAGAAAGCTTCAGAACTGCGGGACCACTCAAACCCCAGTGAGTAATTAGCAATGGGCCAGTTTGTTGTAATTGGGATTTTCTATCCCCAGATAACCGCAATTGCACAGGGTTAACGCTAACTCCAGCTAGAGCTTGTAATTGAAGATCAGCAATATTGAAGGTAAATAAAGAGGGTGCTGGCGGTTCTATTTGATGACCTAACTCTTTGACAATTTTATAACCGATAAGGCTACTGCCGGTCGCAAGAAGTAGGCGATCGCATTTAATCTGCTCTCCCGATTTCAGAAGGATATCAAACCCGCCATCTGCTGCGGTCACTGAAGTTACGTGTGTACCGATACGGAGTTTTACCCCAGATGTCGCCACCGCTCTAATCAGACATTCCACAATGGTTTCTGAAGTGTTGGTGACAGGAAACATCCGGCCATCGGCTTCAGTTTTTAGATAGACTCCAGCAGCAGCAAACCAAGCTACTGTGTCTTGAGGCCCAAACCGAGTCAAAGCACCCCGCAAAGCTTTTGCACCTCTGGGGTAATTTTGCACCAACTCTTCAGGCAAAAAGCAAGCGTGAGTAACGTTGCAGCGTCCGCCACCAGAAATTAACACTTTCGCTAGGGGTTGGCGACTGGCTTCAAGTAAAGTAACTTGGGCATCAGGATTGGCTTTAGCACAAGCGATCGCACCAAAAAATCCTGCTGCCCCACCCCCAATAACTACGATTCGTAACGGTAGCAAGTTCTAAAATTTCTCAATAGCACGTACTCTACTAGGCTAGCGGTTATCTTCACTATTCAACTACTTCAAATTGATCTTTGGTGGCCCCGCAAGTCGGACATACCCAATCATCTGGTATATCTTCAAAGGCTGTCCCTGGCGCTATATCGCTATCTGGATCGCCTACTTCTGGGTCATATTCATAAGCGCAAACAGTACATATATACTTTGCCATATTCCTTTCCCTTAGTAAATTGTTGGCATTGCTTCAGTATTAAATACTTCTGGTAGTTAGTCAAAATAGGCTTAGTCATCAGTCCAAAAGAAACCACACTACCCAATAGCAGAGCTACGGGCATCCTTGGGACATGGTTTAAATCAGTTCGATATCATTAGTTTTTTTGCCCAGGAGTGGCGCGGTATTTACCAAAAACTCTTGTATCTTATACAAATGACCAATGACCAATGACAAATGACTAAAAACGCCACCAAGTTCTTTGAACGTAACTGATAATCGCGATCGCGATCGCCCCTAGTAGCAGTAGCAAAATTATTCCACCTGGAATAAAAGTGAGAATACCAAAACCTCTCAGTACCCAGACGGCTACACTAATGCCTAAAAGGATACCGAAAATCTGGATTAATCGACGATTTAAAGAAGATTGACTCACCTACTTTTCCTCTTAACTCAACGGAGATTACACTTGATATTGATAATAAAATATGAAATTACGATGAAGTTGCAGTTTCATCAGAAATAACATGTAAAAATCGAGATATCCTATCCAAACGTTGGGGTAAAATACTTGATATTAGGTCGTATTTGTGCCATTCTAGCTGTTAAAAACTTAAGTTTTTAATTTATAAATATCCTTGTTATAAACTTTACTTAAATATTAATTGTGTTAATTGTGATAAGAACTACAGTTTTTCCAGTAATATAACTGAAATAATAACCAAAAAATTGCCGTTTCTGGAAAGAATAGGCATTACACTGGAACTAAAATTTAGTGAGTTGGAATCTAAATCAAGTTTTATGCTTGTAGTTTCAACTCCATTTAGGTGGATGAGTTGAGGAGTAACTAAAATCATTATGTCTGCGTCTCATATCTCAGACTCAATTATTGCAGGTTCAGATATGGCTTGGAATCAAGACAAGCAAAAGTTGCTGGTACAGGGTGAAATTTTAATAGAAACACGATCGCACAAAACCTGGGGTGGCGCGGTGACAGCCTGGATGTATGTGCCGATGGTGCGATCGCAAGTCTGGCAACAATTAACTGATTATCCTCGGTGGGTGCAATATTTTCCTGATATCACTAAAAGCGAGATATTACACAAAGGGGAAGTCAAACGCCTATATCAAGCAGCACAAAAAGCCTTTTTCTTTTTCACAGCTCAAGTCGAAATTTACCTCAACGTTGTAGAAGTGCTGGGGCAACAAGTCCAATTTCGCATGGAAAAAGGGACTTTTGAGGATTTTAACGCTCATTTAGAACTAAAAGATTGCGGTAATGGGACGTTGCTTGCTTATACTGTGCAAGCTACACCTCTGATTCCAATTCCATCAATTTTCATTCAACAAGCAATGAATTTTGAGTTGCCTGCAAATATGCGTAAAATGCGACAAGTACTTTGTAAGGGTCAAAATAATTCGTAATACTCGCCAAGGGCGAGAAGCAAGCTACGTAATCCGTAATTCGTAATTATTACCCTACGAATGTTTCACAAAAAAACGCCAAGACGCTCTTGCTTGACTTGGCGTTTTAGCGTGAGATGATCTTTAACGAACAGGCAACGGGAAACGGGGCATAGACAAGAGGACTTGGGGATAAGGGAAAAGACTTGTTTCAAGTTCTCACCTCTTGTCCCCTTGTTCCCTTGTCTCCTTGTCCCCTTGTCCCCTTGTCCCTGCCTCTTTCTCAATTAGCTGGTAAATACCTCAGCAGGTAAGCGACTAAAGGAAAGACGCTCATTTTGCACATCTACAAAGATGGTGTTGCCATCGGTAAATTCACCGCGCAAGATGGCTTTAGCGATTTGAGTTTCTAACTCTCGCTGAATCGCTCGCTTCAGTGGACGTGCCCCATAAACTGGGTCATACCCTACTTCGGCTAAAAAGTCAAGTGCAGCATCCGAGAGCTTGAGGGATATTTTGCGATCGCTCAATCTTTGCCGCAATCTTTCCACTTGCAATAGCACAATATGGCGCAATTCTTTCTTATCTAAACCGTGGAAGATGATGATTTCGTCAAGTCGGTTGAGAAACTCTGGACGGAAACTATTTCGCATTGCTTCCATGACTCTACGACGCATTTCGTCGTAGTGGGTGTTATCTCCGGCGACATCAAGAATGTACTGCGAACCGATGTTGCTAGTCATGATGATAATAGCGTTCTTGAAGTCTACCTTATGACCTTGGGCATCAGTGACGCGACCATCATCAAGAATTTGCAAGAAGATATTAAATACATCGGGGTGTGCTTTCTCGATTTCATCGAAAAGAATCACTGAATAAGGACGGCGACGAATCGCTTCTGTAAGTTGTCCGCCTTCTTCGTAACCCACGTATCCTGGAGGCGCACCGATTAAACGAGAGACGGCGTGTTTCTCCATGTATTCCGACATATCGATTCGCACCAGCGCGTCTTCGCTATCGAACATATACGCCGCCAGCGCCTTCGCCAACTCGGTTTTACCCACACCTGTAGGCCCAAGGAAAATAAAACTAGCAATGGGACGATTGGGATCAGCCAATCCAGCCCGCGATCGCTGAATTGCATCGGCTACAGCTGTGACTGCTTCTTCTTGTCCAACCACCCGGCGGTGCAGTTCATCTTCTAAATGCAGCAGTTTTTCTTTCTCAGATTCCACTAACTTGCTGATGGGAATTCCTGTCCATTTAGAAATAATTTCGGCAATATCACCTTCTGTGACTTCTTCCCGTAATAGTGATTTACCGCTTCTTTGGGCGCTTGCCAATTCAGATTCTACTGTTTCCAATTGACGGTGCAAACTGGTTAAATTGCCATATTTCAACTCCGCAGCACGGTTAAGGTCGTAGTCGCGTTCTGCTTGCTGAATCTCTAAGTTAACCCGTTCAATCTCTTTCTTAACGGACTGAATTTTGTCAATGATATCTTTTTCAGATTGCCATTGAGTATTCAGCGTTTTTTGTTCTTCTTTAAGATCGGCAATTTCTTTTTCCAATCTTCCTAGACGTTCACGAGAAGCAGCATCGCTTTCCTTTTGCAGCGATAACTTCTCCATTTCCAATTGCAGAATCTTGCGATCAATTTCGTCGAGTTCTTCTGGTTTGGAGGTAATCTCCATTTTTAATCTCGCGGCAGCTTCGTCTACCAAGTCAATAGCTTTATCAGGGAGGAAGCGATCGCTAATATAACGACTCGACAATACGGCTGCTGCAACTAAAGCACTATCAGAAATTTTCACCCCGTGGTGGTTTTCATAACGTTCTCTCAACCCGCGCAGAATCGAAATACTATCTTCTACACTAGGCTGATCGACATAAACTTGCTGGAAACGTCTTTCTAGCGCCGCATCTTTTTCGATATATTTGCGGTATTCATCTAGAGTTGTCGCCCCAATACAGCGTAGTTCGCCCCGCGCCAACATTGGTTTTAATAAGTTACCCGCATCCATCGCGCCTTGGGTTGCACCAGCGCCAACAACGGTGTGAATTTCATCAATAAATAAAACAATATTGCCGCCAGATTCAGTAACTTCTTTTAATACTGCTTTCAGGCGTTCTTCAAATTCACCTCGGAATTTTGCTCCTGCAATCAAAGCACCCATATCTAAAGCGATTAGCTTGCGGTCTTTAAGGGATTGGGGAACATCACCTGCAATAATACGTTGTGCTAATCCTTCGGCGATCGCAGTTTTACCAACACCTGGTTCACCAATTAGCACAGGGTTATTCTTAGTACGGCGAGAGAGAATTTGCACAGTCCGACGAATCTCATCATCTCGCCCAATCACTGGATCGAGTTGACCTTTACGCGCAGCTTCTGTAAGGTCACGCCCGTATTTTTCCAGTGCTTCATATTTGCCTTCTGGATTTTGGTCGGTCACTTTTTGGCTCCCCCGAATTTGTTTAATAATATTTTTGAGTTTGCCTTCGTCTAAACCAAACTCTTGGAATAAAGCTTTGCCAAAGCGGTCATCTTTAGCGTAAGCCAGTAATAAGTGTTCAATTGAAATATATTCGTCTTGAAACTCTTTACGATATCCGTCTGCTCGATCTAGAAGTGTATCCAAGCTGCGTCCTAAGTAGACAGAACTGCTAGTACCAGATACTTTCGGCTGACGTTGAAAAAATTGTTCAGTGCGATCGCGCAGTTTTTGAAGATTAACACCCGCTTTAGTGAGAATCCCAGTTGCTAGACCATCTTGTTCTAGCAGCGCTTTCATCAAGTGTTCACTTTCAATTTGCTGTTGTTGATATTGTTTAACAATATCTGGGGTATGGGCGATCGCTTCCCAGGCTTTTTCTGTAAATTGGTTAGGATTAGTAGGTTGCATAGGCTTTTTCAGGAAAGTAAAGGCGCAGTGGTGAAGCAGCGCGGTCTTCTCCCAAGGGGAGACGCCAAGGGCGATAGCGCAGCGTTAGCGAGTCCGCGAGCGTCTGGGGGTTTCCCCCATGAGCAACTGCTGTTAGCGCAGTATTAGCGACGTTAGGAGCGTCACTCGGAGGGCTTGTTGCAGGCTAGCACCAGAACACCAAGTAAATAAAATTTCTGTTGTTAATAGATATTGTATGAAGAGCAGAGCGATCGCCTAGATCGGTGTTCACGTCTTGTAAAAGTCGTATTTTCCCGTAGTTCCGATTTCCCATTGGCAGTACTCACAACGGTGGTTGGCACGCCCAGCGATCGCATTCAGTTCCTTGCGGGACATGGCTTTTACGTTAAATTAACAAGTATGGAAAATGATTGATCCCTACGACTTTGAAAATGATGACTTTGATTTTGAGGATGAAGATTTCTTGAAAATAAAACCCATCAGCCAAATGACTGAAGGGGAAAAGCTACAGCGATTTAAGCGGTTCTTCGACAGCAGTAGCCGTGCCATGTTGCAAGACTGTCTATTTCGCATCGTCAATTACGAAGATGGTACGGGTACGTTAGAAATTCTTTGCCCTAATGAAGTCGTAAGACAACGCCTTTCCAAGAAAAAGCGCAAAATTACCAATAACATCAACACCTGCTGGAGCCGTATTAAATGGTTTTCGCTATGTGTTCAGCAAGATAATGAGTTGCATTGCCAGAAGTTTACCCGTAATGGTGATTTAGTGACATCTTAGCTGGAGAGTGGGGGATGAGGAGCAGGGAAGGCAGAGGGAGCAAGAGTCGAATAACTAATATCCAATACCCAATGCCCAATGACAAATGACTAATGACTAATAAAAAATGATTAAAAAACAAAAATTTCCTTACCTAGTTGGTTCTAAGTGGACGGCACAGCAAAAAGTTGATGGCTGGCGGCACTTTCAAGTAGTAAATCGGAAAAATCAGGCTACCTGGGTTTACGCCGAAATGGTTGCTGCTTGCGATCCGAAAGTCCGTTTTTGGATAAATGCCAAATTATTACAAGATAACTCACAGTGGCAAGCTGGCTGGCAAACATTACAGGAAATCCACGGACTTGAAACAGAGGTGTCCTGATTCCTTTCTATAGCTCGACTGAAATAAATTTTAGGACTTACGCACACTCTCAAATTATTCTCTTAGCCCACGGAGGTGGGCTTTGTTTTGTGTAGCCGTGAATTCTATTGCCGTGGCTCTTGGAAAATATTTGACAATTTAATAATTTTTTACAAAATCAGAGTAACTTACTCTCAAGCAGCAATTAAATGCTTGTGACTACCGACTGAAAACTGGCAATTTATCTGCTATAGCTTTGGTGAGCTACGCTAACGCAAATTTCAGTAATATTTCCAGCATAAGGCTGCATATACTTCTCCTTAATCTTGACCCAGCGCCCCAATGCCTTGAAAACACGTTGTTCGACCATTAGCTAATTCTATGAAAAGCGTTCAAAAAAGCCAATTTTAGCTTTTTGTTTTTTGTAACTATTTTTATAAAAATAAGTAATAAAAATTGTTTATTTCTAGTTTTTAGAGCTAATAAAGCCTTTAAGTACGATAAAAACCCAAATAAATCTAATTGTGAATTAATTCATCACATAAGACCGTTTTCCAAATTAAGAGCCACTTTCTTTTCTATGTAATTTGCCCAATAATGACATTCACAGACCTCACGCATCGCCATCTCAGGAAAGGTGAAGGCAAATGTTTGAGCCACAAGTTAGACAAGAAGCTATAAGAGGCAAATAAAAGTGAAACTAGCAGTCTACGGAAAAGGTGGTATCGGTAAATCCACAACTAGCTGTAACATATCAGTCGCCCTAGCTAAACGTGGCAAAAAAGTGCTGCAAATTGGTTGCGACCCCAAACATGACAGTACCTTTACCCTGACTGGGTTTTTGATTCCCACAATTATCGACACCCTCCAAGAAAAGGATTATCACTACGAAGATGTCTGGCCTGAAGATGTAATTTATAAAGGCTACGGCGGCGTGGATTGCGTAGAAGCTGGTGGGCCTCCTGCGGGTGCTGGATGCGGTGGATACGTAGTCGGTGAAACCGTAAAATTACTTAAAGAACTCAACGCCTTTGATGAGTACGATGTAATTCTCTTTGACGTTCTGGGTGACGTAGTTTGTGGTGGTTTTGCAGCACCACTCAACTATGCAGATTACTGCCTGATCGTTACAGACAACGGCTTTGATGCTTTGTTTGCGGCAAATCGGATTGCGGCTTCAGTCCGTGAAAAAGCACGAACTCACCCACTGCGTTTAGCTGGGTTAATTGGCAATCGCACCTCCAAGCGCGACTTGATTGAAAAATATATAGAAGCAGTCCCAATGCCAGTTCTAGAAGTTTTACCTTTAATTGAAGATATCCGTGTTTCTCGTGTAAAAGGTAAGACTTTGTTTGAGATGGCAGAGCAAGATCCTTCCCTAGACTACGTTTGCGACTACTATCTCAACATCGCCGACCAAATTCTAGCGCGTCCAGAAGGTGTTGTGCCTAATGACACACCAGATCGTGAGTTGTTCTCTTTGTTATCTGATTTTTATCTAAATCCGGGAAAACCCCAGGTTCCTAATTCAGAAGAGGAACTAGACTTGATGATTGTATAAATCACCAAGTTCTCAGGATGGGGGACAATAACATGGCATTCTTTCACAGCTTTACAGGCTCATTAAAGCAAAAGTGGTTGCAATTTTTCCAGAACAATCGGGACTGGATCACGCTGCACATGCAAGTAGAATCGGTATACACACCTGATGGCGGGAAGCGACCACCTTCTTACCTCATCCTGGGAGTTGTTAACGCCCTAGAGCCAAAACTAGCGCAGTTAATGTTGCCCTTTGCCAAACTCAATCCTGATGCTGATACCTTGATTGAAGTACTGGATTTGCATTTTGACCCAGATTTCGCTCTTGGTAATCGCTTTGCCAACCCAGAAGTAGAGAGATTTGTAGAAGAAGCAGCAGCTGTCATTGACGAAAAGCCTGAATATGAAACATTGACACATTCTCATACAAATAGCTTTGCGGCGGTGGCGGTAATTCAAGAAGTCACAATTGGGGATTCTGAGGAGCAAAGCCTAGAACTCAGCGATTTACAGGAAACCGAAGATGCCTTTGGTGATATTTCATTATCAAACGGACACGACTCAAAAGAAGAGTCTCTCAAAACCTCTACTTTAGAAGCAGATGAGTTTGGGGACATGGGCTTCGGTACAACAGATGCAATGGAAATCAAGCTCGATGAAGACGAGGCGCTTGAAGATAGTCCACTAGATGAGAATGCGTTTAAAGACGTGTTGTCAGATGTCTGGAGTGATGAAACAGCTTTGCAAAAAAAAGCTGAAGAAAGTAACGATTTTTTAGGGGAAGAACTGCCAGCAGGCGTTTTTGATGAATCAGAAATTGCCCGTCTCTTCCCCAACGCTTAATTATTGCCGTTCCTCGCAATTTTAAGTTTTAAATTTGGGATTTTGGATAAGGAATTAGGGAAATTGTCGTCAGGCAAAGGATACTTTTGTTGTCCCAGTCTTCAATCCAAAATTATCAATCTAAAATCTAAAATTGGTTGACCTGCCATTAAATATCAAGGGGAGAAAAAACCAAAATGACTGTCGCTCAACAACCAGAAGCTTTAAGCTTTGAATGTGAAACTGGAAATTACCATACCTTTTGCCCAATTAGCTGCGTGGCGTGGTTATACCAAAAAATTGAAGATAGCTTCTTTTTGGTAATTGGGACAAAAACTTGTGGCTACTTCCTGCAAAATGCGATGGGGGTGATGATTTTTGCTGAACCCCGCTATGCAATGGCAGAGTTGGAAGAGGGCGATATTTCGGCACAACTGAATGATTATGAAGAGTTAAAGCGGTTGTGCTTGCAGATTAAACGCGATCGCAATCCTAGTGTAATTGTCTGGATTGGCACTTGTACCACCGAAATTATCAAAACAGATTTGGAAGGTTTGGCACCGAAACTAGAATCTGAAATTGGTATTCCCATTGTTGTAGCGCGGGCAAATGGTCTAGATTACGCCTTTACCCAAGGGGAAGACACCGTATTAGCAGCAATGGCTAACCGTTGTCCTGATAAGGCTCCGGTGGCGGAAACAGAGAAAAGTGAACGTAATGCGATCGCAAAATTGCTAAACTTCGGTAAGAAGAAAGAAGATGTCGCCCAAGATGAATCTGAATACGTAGATCATCCACCCTTAGTTCTCTTTGGCTCCCTTCCCGATCCCGTAGTTACTCAGTTAACCTTGGAACTGAAAAAACAAGGCATCAAAGTTTCCGGCTGGCTACCTGCGAAACGCTTCACTGAACTGCCAGTACTAGAAGAAGGGTATTATGTCGCTGGTGTCAACCCCTTCCTCAGCCGTACAGCTACCACCTTAATGCGCCGCCGCAAGTGTAAACTCATTGGCGCACCCTTCCCCATTGGCCCCGATGGAACCCGCGCTTGGATTGAGAAAATCTGCTCGGTGTTCGGTATTACTCCTAAGGGTTTAGATGAACGGGAAGCACAAATCTGGGCAGGCTTGGAAGATTATGTGAAACTGATTCGCGGTAAGTCTGTATTCTTCATGGGTGATAACTTGCTGGAGATTTCCCAAGCAAGATTCTTAATCCGTTGTGGAATGACAGTTCACGAAATCGGCATTCCGTACATGGATAAACGCTATCAAGCTGCTGAGTTGGCATTGCTGGAGAAAACTTGTCAGGAAATGAATTCACCTCTGCCAAAGATTGTAGAAAAGCCGGATAATTACAATCAACTTCAGCGAATTTATGAGTTGAAACCAGATTTGGTAATTACTGGTATGGCTCACGCTAACCCATTGGAAGCACGCGGTATTAATACAAAGTGGTCTGTAGAGTTCACTTTTGCTCAAATTCACGGCTTTACGAATGCGCGTGACATATTAGAGTTGGTGACTCGTCCGCTACGTCGGAATAATAATTTGAAAGATTTGGGTTGGGATAAGTTGGTGAGAGAAGAAGCGAAGATTTAGATTTTAGTTTGGATTGAGCAACAGCATAATACTATGTAGGGCGAACTTTCGGGTTCGCCTTTTTTTACGAACCGCAGAGGCGCGGAGAACGCAGAGTAAGAGGAGAATTTGGAATAATCAAAAATGCTAAAATTCTTATATTACTCTTAGTTTTTTACTTCTTAAATTAATGGAAATTACCAAATTGTCTCTCCAAGGACAAGTAATTATTCCCCAATCTTTGCGGGAAGCTCATCAATGGGAAGTAGGTCAAGAATTTATTATTATTGATATGGGTGATGGAATTCTTTTAAAGCCTAAAAAACCTTTTCTAGAAACTAAATTAGATGATGTAGCAGGTTGCTTAAAATATCAAGGAAAACCTAAAACCCTTGAGGATATGAATAATGCAATTCGCCAAGGCATAGAGGAATCGTGATTTAAAAGTATAAAACTGGCTTAAACCTGATTAAAAAGCTAACAAGTTTCTATTCACTAACTCCAGAACTCACCATGACTCAAAAAACCTATCAACTCCCCCTAACCTTCGAGCAAATTCTTAATCTTGTCCTACAACTTCCCGCACAAGAACAAGAACAACTTCTTCAAGAAATAAAGAAAACCTCTTCAAATAATTAAGATGAAGATTTACTTGCTTCAAAACGGCGATTGGTTTCATAAAATTACTGAGGACACTTAATTCTCATTATTACCCCTATTTGATTGATTGCTGATACTTCTGTATTAGAAACCTTTTTTCCTTTGTCTATTCTTCTCATAACTTCAGAACGTAATGCCTTCATTTTCTCACAAGCCTGATTTAACTCTGCTTCTGCTTGTTGTTTTTGATAAAAATTCCATCCAAAAACAACTACGCTAAATATAGTCAGAATTCCAAAAGTAATCTTAAATGTTTTTATAGTTTCCTTCATATTAATTACAATTATAAGTTTTACTGTCAATTGTAACAGTTATTATTGGAAAACCCCCAGGAACAAGTGCTTCTGCTGTGTTTACTAGATTTTTACACTTTTCTTTAGCTATTTGTTCAGATGATTTTTCAAAAAATAGTTTATTTGTAATGTTTGATAATAAAACAAAGGCTAAAATGCCTAAAATAATGCCCATTTCTTTCTTCATGTTAACTTAATTAACCTCTAAGTATGGATGGATTCATTTGGCTTTTTACTTGTAATAATCATCTGGCTTTGAACACTTTAAAAGCTAAAACTTCTCTAGTTTTATAAAACTTCTATAGGTGTAAGTAAAAAAATAAAACTTATTATACACGATATAAATTTTATACTTTCGCTTACCCAATTTTTAAGCATACATAAACGAGAACCATTGGCTATTTCAGACAAACTAGGGCAATCATAAAAAGAATTGCTTCCAAAAATAATTGACAATGGAAAAATGATGAACTTTAATAATTGTTCTGAAACTGCCCATACAAGCATAAAAATAATAATATATAGTATTGCAATGAATATAAAATTATTCTTAAGCTCTTTTGGAAGACCGTCAAGCATTGAATCCCGTACTGCTATTACTCTTATTTTCTTTTGAGGAGAAGACATTGGTCTACTGTATAAAACTTATTTATAGTCTTATATTTTAAAAATATTTACCTGAGAGAAAACCCTTAATTTAGCTTGATAAAAACTAATCATGTTCTTTAATCTCAGTAATTACACACTTTACATTATAAAAAATACCTATAAATAGTTATATTAAAATAAAAACAAACTTGTTTAAAATTGGCATATTTCATTGAATTCACCGTTTTTTCCTAATTACTAAACCTTAATAAGCTAATACCTACGCTTTACTCAGTATTCCAAATTTGAGTTTTATTCTGTCTAATAACGATCACTCAAATTCATCTCACTCAGATACAGTTACAATATGATGATAAAGATGCGAAAACTGTAGTACAAGTCATTATGCTAATTGAACCAGCATTTGAAGAAGACGAAACTACCTATCTTCTGAAATCAGAAACTAACAAGAAACATCTACTCAAAGCTTTAGAAAATGTAGAAAAAGGTAACTTAATTTTTGTTAATTTAGATGAATATGAAAAAATTCTCTTTGAACCACAAATTTATAAAATTGAAGAAGATTGATTATTTTGACTTGTAAATACCATTATGAGTAGTAAATTTTATTGAAGTGGGGATATTTTTTTAGTTGAAGCGATCGCTGTTTTTAACCAGAAGATGCAGAGCGATGCAGATACAATCATAAGTAAAAGCAAGCAGGTAGAAAATGGCTGAAATTGTCACCCTTCAACTCCCTGAATCATTGGCACAAAAGGCAAAGGAAATTGCTGCTTTCACACATCGGCGACTTGAAGATGTATTACTAGAATGGATTGAGAGCGCCATTACCGAACTACCTCTGGAGTCTCTACCGGATGATCAGGTTTTAGCTATGTGCGATATGCAGATGGAAACTCAGCAGCAAGAGGTTTTCAGTGACTTGCAAGCGCGTCATCGAGAGGGACAGTTGAATGATGCAGAAGTTCGTCAACTAGATGAACTCATGCAGGTCTATCGACATGGTTTAGTAAGTAAAGCAAGAGCCTTAAAAGTAGGTGTTGAACGCGGCTTGAAACCAGCCATGAATTAACAGTTATTGGGTACTTGCGGGTTGGCATCCTCCAGAAGATTGAACAAACCGCAGAGGAGAAAGCGATCGCTAAAATCTCATCTAAGTCATATACAGTTAAAATAGGGTGTAAAGATAAGAGTAAATATGAATTATGCTTAGTGGAATTAAACAAAAGACTATTGTTGGAAAAGATGGCAAAATTGAACTGTCTTCAACGGAATTACCAGAAGGAACTGTTGTAGAAGTCATTGTGTTAGTTGAAACAACAATTGAAGAAGATGAAACTACCTATCTTCTGAAATCCGAAACTAATAAAAAACATTTGCTCAAAGCTTTAAAGAATGTAGAAGAAGGAAACCTAATTTATGTAGATTTAGATGAATATGAAAAAAGTTGCCTTTGAACCAGAAGCTTTTGAACAATTAGGACAGTGGGCAACAGAAGACAAGAAAATTTTCAAAAAAATATTAGCACTGATTAGAGATATACAAAGAGATCCTTTTGCGGGTATAGGGAAGCCAGAACCATTAAAATATGAACTACAAGGTTACTAGTCAAGGCGGATCACAGATGAACATAGATTAGTTTACAAAGTGCAAGAAGATTTATTGATTATTTTGACTTGCAAATATCATTATGAGTAATAAAGGTTATTAAGGCTGGGATATTGTTTTAGTTCAGGTGATCGCTCTTTTTAACCAGAAGATGCAGAGCGATCGCAGATACAATCATAAGTAAAAGGCAAGCTGGTAGAAATGGCTGAAATTATTATCAAAAGCCTTAAAGGTGACTGTTGAACGCGGCTTGAAACCCACCCTTAATTAACAGCAAAATCTGTATATTTACGCACAGAAGGTAACTGAAAACCTAAAACAATATCCTCTTTTGGGACACCTAAATCAACCAATTCATTCGCAATTCCTATCTCTGTTCCATCTTGCTGAATCCAGATTTTTTCGTCAATAATATCTAGATGGAGAACAGGCCCATATATGCGGTTTTGATCGCGCCAACCTACATAAACTAATTGATAACGATCGTGTTCTGTATCAAAAATTGTCTCTGCTTGAATGCGATTATCCCAAACAATACTAGCGTTTTGTTGAAGTAAATTCTTAATATATTGTCGATATTCGTCTAGCTTTGCCATTGGTCTATCGCCTCCTGTTCAATATTATAAATTAGTAAACATTGATTAGTTTTAATTACAGATTGGATAGATGGAAGTATAAAAAAATCATTATAAACAGTACTAGGAACTGCTAAATATAAAGTACGATTAGCTTCTTGTTTTTGTAAAGCAATTCGGTAAATAATAAATTGTCCTAATGCAGCATAAAGTTCTGTTATTTTTGACGGACTTAGAAAACTCTTAATTTCAACAGCTATTTTTTGTCCTTGTTTTTCGGCTGCAATAACTTTTTCTGCTCCTAAATCAATATATAGCTCAAGGCTTCCCGCCTGGAGAGTATAAGGATCGTGAGTGATTAACCACCCTTCTTTCTGAAGTGCTGTTTTTACAACTGTATGAAAAGCATCTTTAGCAGACACAGGTTTAATTCCAATTTATGGCGGCGCTTGATATAAGAATTTCTATTTTAATAATACATTGACAAGCTAGCGAAATTTTCTTAACTAAATAAGTAGATTAACACAAAAAAAGATCGATTGTAATGGTCGAGAGGATTGAACAAACCGCAGATGATAGAGCGATCGCTCAAATTCTATCTTAGTCAGATACAGTTAGAATATGGTAATAAAGACGCGAGTAAATCAAAATGTGTAGGTTGGGTTGAGGAACCAAACCCAATATTTTGCGGGGTTTGTTGGGTTTCACTTCGTTCAGTCCAATCTACCAATATTCTTAACTGAGCAGTATTGGAAACTGTTACGAAAGTGATCGTGTTAATTGAAACACCAAATGCAGAAGATAAAACTATCTATCTTCTAAAATCAAAAACTCATAAAAAAATCTATGAATAAAACGCCCTCTCCCGATGAAAGTCAGCAAATACTGAAGTGGCTAAACCAGAATCGCCAAATGTTATTAGATTTATATAAAAATCAATATATTGCTTACAATGCTAATGGCTTAATCGCTCACAGTGAAAATCTGCGTGAAGTTATAGAATTGGCAGAGGCTTCAAAACAGCTATTTGTAATTTACTTAGTTCCACGTCGCACCGCTTCTATCCAAATTCTACCAATTCGCTTTCGTACAATTGCTCGGCATGACTGGCAACCAAATTATCATGTAAAGCTGAAGCATAGAGATATAGAAGTTTTTACAATAATGTTAGTAGACTCTGGTGCTGAATTAAGTTTAATTTCCTTAAAAGTCGGTCAAGATTTAGGCTACGCTTTGGCTGATGCTGAATCAACGTTATTAGCAGAAACCATTGGCGGAAGAGTTGAGTATGTTTTACGTAATGTTGAAATGACAATTGATGAACACAGTTTTATTGCGACTGTGGCATGGTTACAAACTAATACAGGTGGAGAACAATTACTTCTAGGAAGAGAAGTTGTATTTGATAAATTTAATATTGAGTTTAGGCAAGCTGATGAACAAATTATTTTTACCTGGCGTGGAGACAACTAATCAATTAACCACAGATACTTCTGACAAGTTGCAGAAATTCCCTTAGTATAGGTGTCATATCTTCTTCCCGCCACACTATAGCCGTTTCTACTAATGGTGTTTTCTCCTCTACAGCGCGATAAACTACACCAACCCTTTGAAGATTTTTCAATGAAGACGGTACGATCGCAATCCCCATTCCTGCTGAAACCAATCCGATAATTGTCTGCATTTGAATCGCTTCTTGAGTCACTTTCGGGCTGAAATTTCCTTGCTGGCAAAGACTTACGATTTGGTCGTAAAGTCCGGGGCCCAAATGGCGAGGGAACATGATAAAGTTTTCGTTTACTAGCGATCGCACTGAAATCTTTTCTTGTTCAGCTAAGGGATGAGTTTCTAACATAGCCACAATTAAAGCTTCTTGCTGAATGCACTTTTGATTGAGTGTGTTGTCTTCTAACGGTGGATGGGCAAAACCTACATGGATGCGGCGTTCTTGTAGCGCTTGTTCCTGCTGAGTTGTGGTTAATTCTTGCAAAATCAACTCTACTTCTGGAAACTGTTCTCGAAAGCGTCGCAAAATTACAGGAAGTAAATCATAAGTTACCAAACTAGTAAACCCAATTCGTAGTTGTCCCTTTTCACCTCTTCCCGTTTTTTGGGTTAGCTCAATTGCTTTTTCTAGTTGAGCCAAAAGTTGATAAGCTTCTTGCAAAAAAACTTGTCCAGCTTCCGTCAACTGCACCTGTCGCTTGGTTTTACGCTGAAACAGTTCTACTCCCAATTGTGTTTCTAGTTGCTGAATTTGCTGGCTTAAAGGCGGTTGAGCAATATGCAATCGCTCGGCGGCTCTACTGAAGTGCAGTTCTTCAGCGACAGCAATAAAGTAGCGCAGATGTCGCAATTCCATTTTTTTGATATTTTATAAGTTTCAATTTTATTTAAATATATATTGGACATCTGAAAAGCCCCTGCTTATGATACTCATACAAATATCGCGGGGAATCAGAGCAATGCAGGAAAAGTATACTCCAGGCTATTCAAGTAATGCGACGAATTTTATGGCAAAACGCAGCTTAGATACTCATGGTGCGTTTTTCAAGCCTTATTTACGTCCAGGTATGAAATTGTTAGATTGCGGTTGCGGGCCTGGGACGATCGCTTTGGGTTTAGCAAAAGCGATCGCTCCTGGTACGCTTACAGGTATTGATCGAGAAGCTTCTCAAATCCAGATAGCTGCTGAGACTGCTTTTACTCAAGGTGTTAGTAATGCTAATTTTCTAGAGGGAAATATATATGCTTTACCCTTCCCGGATAACTTATTTGATGCAATCTTTTCCCATGCGCTGTTTGAGCATCTTCAAGAACCAGCGCAGGCGTTACGAGAACTGTGGCGAGTTTTGAAACCGGGGGGAATTGTTGGGCTTCGTAGTCCTGACTGGGGCGGGTTTTTGATTGCACCGTCTACACCAGAACTGGAAAAAGCATTTGCTTATTACAAGTGGCTCCAGCAGCAAAATTTTGGTAATCCTTACGTAGGTAGAGAGTTACGCGCCTTGCTGCGCCAAAGTGGGTTTACTAATATCCAAGCTTCGGCTTCTTATCAATGTTCTGAGCCACTGAGTGAAGCTACAGAATATTTGGCGCTGCGAATTGAGGCTTCTGAAAAGGTGGATGGAGCTGTAGAGAAAGGTTGGACTGATGAGGGAGCGCTTACAGCAATGAGTCGTGCTTTACGAGAATGGAGTCAGCACCCAGATGGATTTTTTGCTGCTGCTTGGTGTGAAGTTGTGGGATGGAAAGGTTAAATTAATATTTCGAGTTGCTACTGCTGCTGGATTACTGCTTGGAGTGGCAAATATACTTGCTGTTTGTCCTGACTCTTCAACACAAGGAGCGATCGCATCTCTAGTCTTTGCGATCGCTAGAATTAAAGCTGAGTTACGCATGAACTTCATAACTTACTAGATAATCAAAAAAATATTGCTCACTACAATCATTCAGTGAAAACGATTTGTTGCTTGTAAATAAAATATTAAAATTTCAGTGAGTTAGTACTATATCCTTCACTGGCTAAGATTTGTAAAAATAGTGATTTTTGCTTCTTTAATAATTAACAAAATTCCTTCAGGAAATATCATTCACAGCGCCGAACGATCATCTATTTTTATTATTTTCAATGTCCAATACCCTAATTGCATACTTCTATGCGTAGGCGTAGCCCGTCGGAGACATCGCAAGTAGCCAAACCAACCTAAACAACTACCCCTAGCAGGTTAAACTAGGTCTGGTAACAACTGCTCCACGTTCCTTATGAGGCTTTTATGGGAGCTAACCTCAAACAGATTGCCAACTATTTAGATAACCTTGGTTGGGACTACCGTTTTGATGATCAAGAAGACCGAATTATAACAGGTGTGGAGGCTGATAACTTAGAAGATTTTCTAATAGTTGTCCAACTGGATGAAGAGGGAAAATTTTTCCGGGTATTTGCCCCTCAAGTTCTAGCAGGAATTCAAGACCATCCTCACAAGGCAGTTATCCTCCAGACAATGCTTGCCATTTCCTGGGAAACCAAAATGTTGCAATGGGAGTATGACCCATCTGATGGCGAAATTCGTGCCATTATTGAGTTTCCTTTAGAAGACTCGATTCTCACAGAAAAACAATTTCACCGTTGTCTCAGTGGGTTAATCCAGATTGTCGATAGCATAGCAATACCTCGCCTGAAAGAAGTTATGGCAACAGGTTTTGATCCGGGGAATATAGAACTTGGGGAAAGACTGTTACTCAGTATCCAAGAAGAAGCTCCAGGATTGCTAGATTTGCTAGAAAAGGCAATGGAAGCGAGAAAAAAGCGAGGAAGTTTTAAGGGTGAGTGAGACGGATCATCACTTAAATCGCTATACTCCAAAGTGATACCCTCACTATATACTGAAATTTTCTGGGGCTGGATATTATGACATCCTATGCAACCTCCTCTGCCAAAGCGGAAATGAGTGAACTACGGCGGTTGAAAGGCTTACTACCGCCAGAATTACAGAGCTGGGTCACGGTTGAAGGCACAACTGAAGTCAATCCACCCCTGGTTCGTTGCGAAGAAATTGGTAAAGACCAGGTAGAAATTCAAATTGACCTGGTGAAATGGGATGCCCTCGCAATGGATCAGCGTAATCTGCTGTTCTGGCATGAAGTTGCTCGCGTTCAAAATGACACGATTCCTAAAGATGGTTGGGAAATGGCAGCATTAGCCATCGGTTTAGGTGGTGCTGTCGGCGAATTGTGGGTACAAGATGGATTGCTTCTGGTGTTAGCTTTGTCGCTGTGTGGCGTGTCAGGCTGGCGATTGTACCAAAAAAATAGTGGAGAAAAACAACTGAGAGAATTGCTGAATGCTGATGAGAAAGCGATCGCTTTGGCAACTCGGTTTGGTTATACCCTCCCCAATGCCTACAAGAGTCTAGGTAGCGCCTTGAAAACCCTGATTGACAATACTCCTAGTAAGCGCCAACGGTCGAAGTACGAAGCAAGGCTCTCTGCCCTTAAACGCAGTGCTAATAAGGCAAAAGCTAAATCCAAAACTCCAGATGAGGGCGGGTTGTAATTAGGAGAGACTCGATTAATCGCGTCTGTACAGGAGTTATGAGTTATGAATTATGAGTGAACTTCAAACTCCTTACTGTTTTCCTCGTTAACAGCCTCCGAGTGGGAATGCCTACTAAGGGGGCTGCTGCCTCCCTGATTAGCGGCAGCAATGACGATTTCATTAAATCTTACTTTTTTCTTGATTACATCTTTATCAAACTCAAATTTTACAGTTGGTTCAGCATTTTATGCGTCTGTGGGATCACACGTACATACCTGAGAAAGCCCTTCATCAAAGCTTGCCACGTTAAAACTTGATCAGCCGTCGGGGCAAACACAGGTATGGATGAGAATTGTTCAGATACTGCTAAAGGCGTAACAGGTTGTAAAAATACTGAGATATCTGGACTAACCTCTGCCACCAACAAAGCTGAACGTTCCAACTCGGCTGGATCTGTGTTTTGAGACACAATTATCTTGACAAAAACATTTAAATATGAGTCATGACATAATTGGAGAAATTTAGCATGTTCTTGCCAATGACTTTCGCCGCTAACACTGGGCAATTTTAAATCCATACCTACAGAGTCTAAGTAAGGGAGAATCATTGCTAGTTGTTCTGGGCGATGTCCGCCAGTTTCTAAGTATATAGGTAGGCCAGTTATGGCTCGCACTTCTGGTAGAAACTGGGTTAAAAATGGGGCATGAAGAAGTGGTTCGCCTCCAGTTAAGCTAATGCTATCGTGTAGAGAAGGTACATTTTGTCGTTCAATCCATTCAATTAATATGGGTAGAGAGACAGGGTTAGAGTGGATTTCAAAGTCGCGCAATCCAGGCGATCGCTCTATCCGACAACTAGTAGGTGCATTCCAAGTGTGGACACTATCACAAAAGTTACAGCGCAAATCACACAAAGCAAAACGAATAAATATCTGACGCGTCCCTACATTTAGTCCTTCCCCTTGAATGGCAGAAAAGATTTCAATCAGGCGTGCGGTAGGTGTAACCGTATTTTTAGTAATCATTTGATGAGAGCAACGCGATCGCGCTGCGTCGGCACAACAACAAGGATGTTTTTTGGCTTCTTGTTCTATTGTGAATCGTCGCTAGCGATCTCCAATCTCAGCCCCGGTAAATCGAAATTAGTCCTTATTACTACTGATTCCAATATTAGGTTAGGTAATTTTCTAGGACAAAATAATATTTGGCAGATTACATTATACATGGCAACGAAAGTGCAGAGCTTCATGACTAGCCAACCGACAGAGGCCGATTTTCCAGTTAATTCCCTAAACGACACGGCTATAGTGCAAATGCCTAAGCGGTTGAGTGTGCTGGAGGCCTTAGGCTTTAAACAAACCTGCCAAAGCTTAATCCAGCCCAATTCACATCCTAAGCAAATCATTATTGACTTTCACCAAACTACTTTTATGGATAGTAGTGGCTTAGGTGCTCTAGTCAGTAATTTTAAATATGCCCAAACTCAAGGGATTACATTAACACTGCGGAATGTAACACCTCAAATTATGGCAGTCCTAAAACTCACAGGATTGGATCAGGTTTTCCCCTTAGAGCTTGTAGATGATGCGCCGCTAATACAACAGGAAGACTTAGTAGATAATCGCAAGACAACTTCCCGTAAAGTAGAGCAGTTACCCACTACACACCCTTCTGTGGCATCTTGGATGAAACGGTTGTTAGACATTGTGGGGTCTGTGGTCGGTTTATTAATTACAGGAGTTTTATTTATTCCGATTGCGATCGCTATTCAAATTAATGATCCCGGGCCCATTTTCTTTAGTCAAATCCGTTGTGGTTGGATGGGAAAACGGTTTAAGATTTGGAAATTCCGCTCTATGTGTGTGGATGCAGAAGCGAAAAAATCCCAAGTTCAAAACCAAGTGGAAGGTGCTTTTTTCAAAAATGAGAATGACCCCAGAATTATCAAAATAGGGCGCTTTTTACGGCGAACTAGTCTTGATGAATTACCCCAATTTTGGAATGTCCTCAAAGGAGAAATGAGTTTAGTAGGCACTCGACCACCTACACCCGATGAAGTAGAGCGCTACGAAGTACCGGAGTGGCAACGTTTAGATGTTAAACCCGGTATGACTGGCGAATGGCAAGTCAATGGACGTTCTACAGTCCGGAGTTTTGAAGATGTAATTCGCCTAGATTTGCAGTATCAAAAAAATTGGAGTTTGGTGTACGATTTAAAGCTAATTTTCAAAACTATAGCTATTCTGTTTAATAGAAATAGTGGTGCTGTTTAGCTAAATATCCTTATTTACAATTTTTTGGTAACTCCTAATCACAGTAATTGTTAGATATACCCAAGCCTAATTTAGGCTTGGGTAAATTTTAGGTTCACCTACAGCTAATTTTAGAAATCTAAAATCTAAAATTTGGTAATCTTCTGCATGAAATTATCCCACCCCTTTCTGAATACCAACGACTTCAACCTGCTGTGCTTCTGGTAACAAATGCTTCATGCTTTGCTTAACAAAACCTTGCAAAAAACCAATCTGCTGATTTTGCCCAAATACCTTTTGTAAGGTTTGTCGCAAATTCTCCAAATTTAAACCAGTCCCTGAATTTATTGCTATTTCCTGCTGTTGGAAATACTCAACTAGACTTAACCCTGCTACCCTGGTCAGATAAGCTGCACTTACTCCCTGCGCTACGCCGCCAGCAACAAAGGTAATGGCATTACTTTTGAGGACAGTACTAATAGCATTTGTAGAAAGTTCAACTAAACCCAGTTTCAGCATCAAACTTCCCATTGTTCCAGCTACAGTTTGCGCTTGTTCCAAGGAAAATTTCTGCTGATAGATATTACCTAAATCCATTACCATCTGAGCATTAATTGCCGCAGTCGCTAGGATATCAAGGGCTGGGACTGGATTAGCAAAAGCAGCAGCAGCAGCTATCCATTGATATTGTTCAATAATTGGGGTGGCGCGATCGCGTCTAGTTCCATTCAACCAGTTTTTCGCGTCAGCTTTCAACAACCCAGCTTTTCTCATGGTTGTTAACCAAACTAGCCGTTGTCCCTGCTGTGTCAATTCACTCAACTGCTGCGTCAACTGTTGGATATTTGGCGCTGGTTGTTCCATCCACTCTTGCATAGAACCATCAGTCTCATGCTTTCGGACTTTGATGGCAATGGGAGAGGTCGCAGTTGCAACTACATTTCCCTGCATTCGCTGTTTTAATGACAGCAAGACGCTGGCGCTTTCATCAGCTAAATACTGGTCTTGTTTGTTCAAAACCAGAATTGTGGGTTGATTTGCTGCTTTTAGCTGCTGTAAGGCTTGAAATTCTGAGTCTGTCAAATCACCGTTTGTCAAGAACAGAACAAAATCAGATTTTGCCACTTCGGCTAAAACAGCTGCATCTGAATTGTCACCTGCTTCTCTAAATAAAGGTGCTGTTTCTTCTAAAGACACTAAGTTTCGTGTCTCGACACTTTCCTTTAACACTTTAATTAAAGTGCTTTTACCTACGGATTTACCGCCAGTCACAGCAACTTTAATTTCTTGTCTGTCTAACTCCAACAACAGTTGGGCAACTTGTTCTCTAAGTGTCTCTAATGCTGTGTGGTTTTCAGCTTCTTGTGCTAGTTGATTAATTACAGTTTCAGTTTTAGCGATCGCACTTTCGACAGTCGTCCGATCCACCACCATACCATCTAGCTGCTCTAAACTGTCTTTTAGGCGATTTTTTTGGAATAACCACAAACCACCGCCTACAGCTAAAGCACTCAATAAACCAAACTCACCCACTTGTACTATAGAATCGTGCCAACTGTCCAACATCCACAGAGAAAAGGACAGTCCTAATCCTCCTACTAAAATTGGTCGCTGCAACTTCACAACCATGATTCTTTGCGCCTTTTAGATGGCTATTTCTTCCAGAATAGATCAAAATAAAACAAAAACCCTGCAATCTTCACCGATTGTAGGGTTTTTATTTTATCTTTTATTTGGTGGCGGGAAGTGGATTTGAACCACTGACCTTCGGGTTATGAGCCCGACGAGCTACCAGGCTGCTCTATCCCGCGTCGCTCTTAACTTTTTTATCATAACCTATAGTCAAGAGTTTGGCAACTACAAAAATGATAATTCTCCAATTACTTCTAAACGCTTATATTTTCCCAAGGTGACAAACTTTTCACAGAGGCTTTCGGCGGCGCTGGGACTAATCCAACCCATTTGCTGGAGTAAGTGAATAGCCACGGCGTATTTTGCTCGTTTTGCCCCATCCATAACTTTAATTGCCAATCCCAAGCCTTCACCGAGTCTACCAATGCACTGCACTCCTTCGGCACCAGTTTTACTCACGAGTTCCCCTGGAGTTAAACGCATCAGTTCCGTATCAAATTCTCCATCTCCAGCGACCATTGCGGGGTGGTGAGTCATAGCCCGGACAATGCGCTCCATATCCAAGTTTGTACTAGAGGCTAACAGTGCATATAAAGATGCCATGTGACCGAGTTGCATCAGATAAGTTGGTGCGCCACAGTCATCATGAGCGCTGATAAATTCTTCAGCTGGCATTCGCAGCAATTCTGCTACTTTGCCTAAAATCAACTGCTGTACTGGGTGCTTGCGATCCAAGTAGTTATTCAAGGGCCAACGGCGTTGCTGACAGACAGCTAACATTCCCGCATGTTTACCAGAGCAATTGTATTCCAGAGGACTGTGCTTACCTTCAGGAATTGGACACTGGAGTATAGTCGGGTCAAGATCGGCCCGCCAAAGGATGTTAAATACCTGTCGGACTTGATCTATTCTTCCTTTATGGGAACTTGTGATAATTGCTAAGTCGCGATCGCTGAGGTCATAACGTTCCAGTGTACCTGTGGTGGTGACTGCGAGTGCCTGAAATGGTTTGAGCGCTGAACGGATAAATGCAGCAGTTTCAGAATTTCCGGCAACGGTTAGAACCCGTCCTCGTTCGTCGCATACAACAGCTTGGACTATATGCCTGGATTCAATAATACCTTCCCGCAGCAACCTGACTTCCAGTGCTGTGGCTTGAGTTCGTTTTCCCATTGTCATGGGTTTATATTTATTACCTTTTTTAATTAATTAGTCATTAGTTATTAGTCATTAGTCCTTAGCTAATGACTAATGACCAATGACCAATGACTTTTTAAAACAAATGCCAAACTATACTACCAATAACGTACATTCCCGCCAACCCAGCAAAGGTAAATTGTAACCGCCGCAGAATAGGTTTGATTTCGTATGCGACAATCAAGCGATCGCGGTTGAGGATTTCCTTTGGTTTTGTCCAAGTTTGACCGTCGTACCAGCCTGACTCTTCATAAAAGACTGTGGGACTACAAAGGCGATCGCACACGTAGAACCAGCCTAAGTACAACCTTACCAGCGCCAGCACTACGCCAACACTCGCGGCGGCCGCACCACAGAGGATAAAATGTGCAATATACTTGTTCGGAGGAAAACTTGCTGCTGCCACAGGCCCTGCGACCAGCCAAGACAAACCCCAAATCCAAGCTATTTTCGTGATATACTCGCGCAAATCTAAAGTGCTATCACGAAATAGCCAGGAATTTTTTAACTCTTCGTACTCGTTGAGCGGTTGTTGGTCTGTAGGAACTGGGCAATTTGAAACCGAAGACCTAATCATGTTGGCTTACCCTCACCCTCATCAGATTCTGGAAGGGAAATACGCTCTGCATGAATCCAGAACGCTTCTAAATTATAAAACTCCCGTTCCTTGGGCATCATAATGTGAACGATCACATCACCATAGTCTTGTAGTACCCAACTACCTTCTACTTTTCCTTCTGTTCTTATGGGACGCCGTTGCAACTCAGTTTCAACTTTTCCTTCAATTGCTTGAGCGATCGCCCTGACTTGTACTTTAGAATAGCCAGTCATCATCACAAAGTAATCAGCGAGGTAAGATACCTCTGCTACTTTGAGCAATATAATCTCACCCGCTTTGCGGTCTGATCCAGCTTCGGCTATCGTTGCAGCTAATTTTCCGCTCTCCTCTTCGGTATGGGCGTGGCTCTTGGCCACACTCTTCGTCAGTGAGACAGATTGTAATGGGAAATTTCCTTGGAAATAATCAGTCATTAAACCTCATGTGCTTTCTTTTGAAACAATTGTTTACATTTACTTACAAATCACAAACAATTGATCTGAAAATGTGTCAATAGGTTTTTTTGAATACTAACAAAAAAACGGGTGTCTATGGGGGCTAGTACTGCAAGGTGGAAGTTAAAAAGAGCCAGTGCGTTGCGCGGGTTAAGAGTGTTGAACCAGCTGGCTCTCAAAAGTCAAAACTCACTCATGCTTTAAAATCGGGGTTTCTGGCTGTAATGAAATAGGTAGGTTTATTACCGTAGACCTGTCATAGCTTGATAATTGACTGCTTAGATTTTGATCTCAGTAATCAGCAGTTGCGGATGGCTATTGTTGTAGAAACCAATAAATGAAAATTTAGTACTGAGCGATCGCGTCCGTCTAAGCTTCGTAAGCAGTTTTACTAGAAAAGATAAATTAAACCAATTCGCAATTCGCTTTTTCGCAATGGGCAACTCTTGGAGACGCTAAAAGCGAACGCCCCGCTACGAGGAGAACAATTACGTGTTGTAACGGGGATAAAGACAAGCAGCCCAACACTTGTCGGCTTGATAGAAGCCGGGGACTTAAACCCCTACATTTTGTTAAAACTGCGCTTACAAGCAAGGAACACACCAGCATTAGAAGATGTGACTGGAACCAAATGACAAATTTGGAACTTGATGGTGACGATGAAAATGAGGTGGAAGTCGATAAGCTAAGTAGGTCGGCGTAAGTGATTATCGTTGGGATAAGGCAGGGAGCAGGGGAAAGAGAGTTTGAGCCTTGTTTACTTTTCTTTACACAGTTTAGTTTTATGAAGTGAATTAACCAACGATCCATTTAATCATGAGGCAGATGCGATCATTGCTAATTCATTTGGTGCAGAAGCTGCTTGGCAAGCTTTAGATAATCTAACCCCAGTGCTGTCTAATTAAACTTCTTGTTTGGTAATTCTTCTGGACTGAATTGCTCCACGTTCTGCCGTCAATGAGTAACACAACGACTCATACTGATTTAAAGCTTGCTCAAAAGCATAGTTCTCAACGGCATATTGGCGACTTTTATAACCCAGAGTTTTGACTTTTTCGGGGTTTTGATACAAATCTAAAATTGCCATTGCTAAAGCTTGGGGATCTTCTGGAGGAACGATAACTCCGCCGCCACTTTGCCTAATAGCTTTTGCTGCCGTACCATTATCGGGCACAGAAGCAACCAAAGCTCGTCCACTGGCAAGTAGCACTTGAATTTTTGATGGCATATTGAAGGATACAACATTTTTCTTTTGCACCACCAAGCCAACATCGGCAGCTGCCAACATTTGTGGCAAAGATTTGCGGGCTTGAAATGGCAGTAGCAAAACATTATCTGCACCGCAGTCTAGACATTCCTGTTGCAATCGCTGTAACCCTTTTGCTTCTCCAACGATGACAAAAACAATATCTGGGATATGGCGTAACGCAGAAGCAGCTTTAACAACGCTTTCTAAGCCTTGGGTTAGGGCAATGTTGCCAGAATAAAGTACTACAAATTTTCCATTCAGGTTATGTGCAGCGCGGAAAGGGTTATTTTCTTTAGGCAAAGGGCGGATAAAATTGACATCAACCCAGTTGGGAATTTGCACAATTTTGTCAGCTTCTACGCCCTTAGCTCGCAAATTGTCCACAAACCCATCGGCGATAACGCTAATTTTACTGGCAGTGTGGTAAGCAAATTTTTCCAACACTGTAAATAACTTTATAAGTAATTTATTTTTCAGTAGACCGACATGGACAGCTGCTTCTGGTAATATATCTTGTAAATTTAAGATTACAGGACAAGCACGTAACCATCCTAAAAGAGCAACTGGTACACAGCTTGGTAAGGATGGCGATGTTGAGAGAATAACATCTGGACGCCAACCGACGAGGGCGGGCACAAAACTAGTGACAACGAAACTAGCATCTAGTAACACCCGATCTAATAGATTGGGTTGGGGACGAATCCAAACGTAACTGCGTTGAATTTGAACGCCATTTTTATATTCGTTTAGATACCACTTCCCCCGATATTCCTGGTAAATTTGACGCTCAGGGTAGTTGGGCATAGCGGTGACTACGCGCACTTGATGCCCACGCTTCACTAGTCCCTCTGCTAATTCAGTCATCAGTGGGGCAATACCAATCGGTTCTGGATAGTAGTTATAGGAGTAAATTAAAATTCGCATAAAAATTAGCCCGTATTACCCCGGTTTTTTATTTAATGACAAATATTTGTCTTAAACATGATTTGGAGTTTTCAAACTCCTATATTTATTAATTGTGACTTCAGACTCTTTTTCTGTCAGGTATTTTCCTTAAAGATTGAGTAAATTTTGATATTCAACACTTAGAGAAAGTGTGAATTTTTTTACTATTGAACCAATCTTAAAATTGTTCATTTTTATTCAGTACGTAAGTATAAACCCTATATATTTTGATATTAATTAAGACTGCTTTACGGCAGTAGTTATTGAATGAGCGATCGCCCTTGTATTTTCTCCTTTTTTGCTGGTTCAGGTTTTTTAGATTTAGGTTTTGAAACCAACGGTTTTAAGGTTGTTTACGTCAATGAAATCTTTCCGCCATTCATGACTGCATACCGCTATTCACGGCAGGTTCTCAATCTACCGTTAACAGAATACGGGTATCATGATGGAGAAGTAGGAGATGTAACCCAACTTCTCTATGGGTTACAAACACAACATCTCCGGGAGCTAGTACAAGACTGCCGTAAATCTAATAATATTGTCGGCTTCATTGGCGGGCCTCCCTGCCCTGATTTTTCTATTGGCGGGAAAAATAGAGGGAATTTAGGAGATAATGGCAAGCTTTCCGCTTCTTACGTTGAATTAATTTGTCGCAATCTTCCAGATTTCTTTTTATTTGAAAACGTTAAGGGATTGTGGAGAACAAAAAAGCACCGTTTATTTTTTGAATCGCTCAAGCAACAATTACTGGAAGCAGGCTATATATTAACAGAGCGATTAATTAATGCTATCGAATATGGCGTACCCCAAGATAGAGAAAGAATTATTCTCATTGGTTTCCGAAATAGTTTTATTAAGGATATAGGAATAAAAGTCGGTAGTGAAAAGTTACTACATGAAGAGGCTTTTCCTTGGAAAAATCATATTTTATATCCTCAAGCAAAGGTTTTTGCTTACCCTTGGCGTCAGTGCGAACCATTCCAAGAAAATTCCATCATGCCTTGCCCTGACGACATCCCTGAAGAATTAACAGTTGAATACTGGTTTAGAAAAAATAATGTGCTAAAGCATCCCAATGCTGAAAACTGTTTTCAACCAAGGGCAGGTATCACACGATTTGCTGCTATTAATGAAGGAGATGATTCTAAAAAGTCTTTCAAGCGTCTGCATAGATGGCGTTATTCTCCGACAGCTTGCTATGGAAATAATGAAGTACATTTGCATCCCTATAAAATCCGGCGAATATCTGTGGCGGAAGCTTTAGCAATACAATCTTTGCCTACGACTTTTGTACTTCCTGAAAATATGTCGCTTACGAATATGTTTAAAACTATTAGTAATGGCGTACCATATTTAGCATCTAAGGCGTTAGCTAAAACTATTTTGGATTTCTTAGCAGCTGGTGTGAAAAACGCTGTTGATATTTCTAAGCTTACTACTCTTTAATGTCAACTTAAACACTTAGAATAACTCTGCGACATCTACAAAGCTGACATCCTATGACATCCTAGAAAAGTCAGCAGCTTCTTTTCAGAATAAACTTGTCATAAATATGGTTTAATATATATATAAGAAATGTTTTAATTTTTTATAAAGTTTAATAATCAATCCCTGGCAGAAGACACGATGGCAGCAGACTATCCAAACATTGATATTGCGCCATTTATCGATCACTCCCTCTTAATGCCAACTGCTAGTCCAGAGCAGGTTGAGCAGTGGTGTGAAGAAGCATACAGATTCAATTTTGCGGCGGTTTGCCTATTTCCCGTTTATGTCAAACAAGCAGTCGAACTCCTGCACGGCAAGAACCCGAAAGTCTGTACGGTAATTGGCTTTCCTTCTGGTGCGACGACTTCAGCAGTAAAACTGTATGAGGCTCAAGAAGCGGCGGATAATGGCGCTACTGAGTTAGATGTGGTAATGAACTTGGGCTGGTTGAAAGCTGGTAAAACTGAACAAGTCCACCGGGAAATTGCCGAAATTTGTGAAGAGACTGGGCAAACTGTCAAGGTAATTTTGGAAACGAACCTGTTGACAGATGCGGAAAAAAAAATAGCTGCTGAAATAGCTATGGAGGCGGGAGCGGCTTTCTTAAAAACTAGTACAGGTTGGAATGGTGGTGCAACAGTGGCAGATGTACGACTTTTGCAAGAATTTGCCAAAGAAAAAGTAGGAATTAAAGCCTCAGGTGGTATCCGCACTATCAATCAAGCTCTAGACTTAATCGTAGCGGGTGCTACTAGATTAGGCACATCTCGCGGTATCGATTTGATCCGCCAGCGCGATAACCTGGGAAAGGGTGAATAGTCATTTGTCCTTTGTCCTCTCTTACAAAGTTCTGATCGGAGGAAACCTCCGCTCAGACTTTGCGCTTTGTCATTTGTCATTTGTCCTAAGCTAATGACCCTTAAGCAATGACTAATGACTAATAACTACTAATGACTAGTGACTAATGACTAATGAGTAGAACCTATAAAGCAACGGGAATTAATCTTAAAACCCAAGTGCTAGGAGAATCGGATAAAATAGTGACGATTTTGACACCAGAATTCGGTCTGATTCGAGCAGTGGCTCCAGGGGCACGCAAGCACAACTCCAGCCTGGGCGGCAGGAGTGGTATGTTTGTTGTGAATGAACTATTGATTGCGAAAGGGCGATCGCTTGATAAAATTACCCAAGCACAGACGTTAAAAACTTATCCTGGTTTAGCTAAAGATTTGGGAAAATTAGCTGCCAGCCAGTATTTAGCAGAAATAGTCTTGTGTCAAGCTTTGAGCGAACAACCCCAAGAAGAACTTTATGAGTTGTTCAATGAACATCTCCATCGGTTGGAGGCGTTATCTAGTGCAAATCCATCTGGGGTTTTGGCTCATCTGGCTCATGGGGTGTTTCACCTTTTAGCGTTAGCAGGAGTAACGCCACAAGTACAAGTCTGCTGCCTATCTGGACACCTCCTCAAACCAAATTTTACAGACCCAAACTGGCAGGTAGGATTTAGTATCCCTGCGGGTGGAACGGTTTCTTTAGAAGCTTGGGAACGTTTGCGAAGAGAGGGTGAGAGGGAGAGGGAAATACAAAGAAATTCATCTTTTTCTCCATCACCCAATCACCCCATTATCCCATTACCTCCAAAACCTGGCTCCCAAACAGTTGTTGTGCATCGGCAAGAAATACCTGTGATTTCTAGTCGTCCGGGTGCTATGGAACTGGCTTTGCTTCAACATCTGTCACAACCAGAGATAATGCAAATTGATGGTGCTAGAGATCATGACTGGTTATCTGTTGAACAGATTTTGCGCCAGTATGCTCAGTATCAATTAGGTCGCCCTATTCGCTCTGCTACCTTGATCGACTCTTATTTTGCTGCCAACCATGATGCAACCGTCTGATTTGGATAAAAAAATCCTACCTTTGTCACCAAGCCTCGCGAAAAAACAAAATAGGGTATCAGATCCTACAGTTAGGAATCACTTGAGTGCTGTTTCAAAGTGTACATCTAGTCAAATAAATGGACAAGAAATGTCCCCAAAAGACGTTTCTAAAAACGAGCAAAATTGCACAGACCAGATTCCAAAAGCTGATATTCTAAGTCAATCAGAAAAACAATCTGAGGACAAATTAACTACTGCCCAAGAAAATAGCAACGGGCATTTGCCATTAGCTACTATCCCAGAAAAAGAATCACCAACATTAAATGGATCTGGTTCTGGTGGAGAAGCTGGTTCAGGAAATATCAAACGGCAAGGGTTTTTGCCTGTATTAAAAAACCCTAATTTTCTGGCTCTTTGGGGTGGTCAAGTTTTCTCGCAACTAGCAGATAAAGTTTATTTGGTGCTGATGATTGCTTTGATTAATACTCAGTTTCAAGCTAGTAATCAAAGTATTAGTGGTTGGGTATCAGCCTTGATGATGGCTTTTACGATTCCCGCCGTATTGTTTGGTTCAGTTGCTGGTGTGTTTGTTGATCGCTGGTCGAAAAAGGCTGTGCTGGTGGCAACAAATATTTGGCGCGGTATCCTGGTTTTGTCAATTCCCTTCCTGCTGTGGTTGACTCATGACTGGAAACCCATAGGAGTTTTGCCAGTTGGTTTTTTGATCATTCTGGGTGTAACTTTTTTAGTTTCTACGCTGACGCAGTTTTTTGCACCGGCAGAACAGGCGGCAATTCCCTTAATAGTACAAGAACAGGATTTACTCTCGGCAAATTCGCTTTATACGACAACGATGATGGCATCGGTGATTGTTGGGTTTGCTGTCGGGGAACCATTGTTAGCGATCGCCGATGGACTTTGGCTGCAAATTGGTGGTAGTGGTAGTTTGGGCAAAGAATTTTTAGTAGGTGGTAGTTATGCGATCGCAGGAATAATTTTATTCCTCCTAGCAACTAAGGAAAAACACTACCACCCTGATACAGAATTCCCTCACGTATTTTCTGATTTGCGAGATGGTTTTGCCTACCTTAAAGCAAATCATCGTGTCCGCAATGCTTTGCTTCAGTTGATTATCTTATTTTCTGTTTTTGCAGCATTAACTGTTCTAGCGGTTCGCATGGCGGAAATCATTCCCAACATGAAAGCCTCCCAGTTTGGCTTTTTGCTAGCAGCTGGCGGTGTTGGCATCGCTGCGGGAGCAGCACTTCTGGGTCAATTTGGTCAACGCTTCTCCTACACCCAACTAAGTCTGTACGGTTGTATGGGCGTGGCAGCATCCCTGATTGGTCTATCAATTTTTACAACCCAACTGTGGCTAGTCCTGTTACTGATAGCGCTATTAGGTATCTTTGGGGCACTAGTGGGTATTCCTATGCAAACAGCGATTCAAACAGAAACACCTCCAGAAATGCGTGGTAAAGTTTTTGGTCTACAAAATAATGTAATTAATATTGCTCTATCCTTACCTTTGGCATTAGCAGGTGTGGCAGAAACCTTTGTAGGATTAGAGGCAGTTTTTTTGGGATTAGCTGCGATCGTCTTTTTAGGAGGTATTTTAACCTGGTATAACTCACACAAGTAGTTATCAGCTAACAGGAGCTATTATTAATTACTTTTAAGTAACTAATATTTACTTAAAGCTTTTCTGTTCATGGTAAACTATGGTCAGTGAAAATTTATCACATACTTGCGGGATATCAATCTGACATTAGTCAAAATAAGTTGTTTAAATATTAGAAATTAACAACTTATAAGTAGAATAAATAAAGCCATAAATCCCCTGGTTTAATCAGCTTAAAATAGGCTTTTTGAACTAGATTCTGTTGGAAATCTGTAATAACTAAAAAAACCAGCAAGTATAGCTAGATAAAATAAAAATCACCAAGGACACACAAGTAATAGATCAAACCCGCTTTTCTTACAGTTAAATAAAGAATGCGTATAGCCTGGATTGGAAAAAAATCACCCTTTTGCGGCAATGTAACCTACAGTCGAGAAATTACAAATGCCTTGCTAGATAGGGGACATCAAGTTAGCTTTCTTCACTTCGCTCAAGAAGAGTCTGAACCTGATAATTGGCCAAATCTTCGAGAGGTTTCCCTCCCTTTCATTTACAAGTCCCAGGTTTATACAATTCCCACTTTTAAAGCGACCAAACTTTTAACGGAGTCGCTGCGGAAAATTAAGCCAGATATAGTCCATGCTTCCTTGACGCTATCTCCTCTAGACTTTTTTCTACCGGAAATCTGTGAGGAACTGAGGTTGCCCCTAATTGCCACTTTTCACACACCTTTTGCTGGCAAGGGAGCAAAGCTGATATCGGGAACACAACTTTTGGCTTATCAACTCTACGCGCCTTTTTTGGTTAACTACGATCGCGTGATTGTATTTTCTCAAATTCAGCGAGAATTATTGGCAGGGATGGGTGTAAGGAAAGAAAATATAGCCGTAATCCCCAATGGTGTCGATACCGCGAAGTATTGTCCAGGGTTTTCTCAAGTCAAAACAGAATTTAAAGCCGAACGTTTGTTTGTCTATCAGGGTCGAATAGCCCCAGAGAAAAACGTCGAAGCCCTCCTCCGTGCTTGGAAGCAGTCGGCAATGGGGCCTGGTACTAAGTTGCTAATTGTTGGCGACGGCCCTTTAAAGTCTTCCTTAGAGCAATTTTATGGTTCAGAATACGGCATTATCTGGTTGGGATTTGTCGCTGATGAAGACCGACGCATTGAGATTTTGCGAGGCGCAGATGTATTTATTTTGCCTTCATTGGTAGAGGGTTTGTCTCTATCTTTGTTAGAAGGAATGTCATGTGGCTTGGCTTGTTTAGCAACAGATGTGGGTGCAGATGGAGAAGTTTTGGAAAAGGGCGCAGGTATAGTTATTAATACTAAAACAGCGCGATCGCAATTAAGAACCCTCTTGCCAGTATTGCAAGACCATCCTGAGTTAACAACCTTACTGGGGCAAAAAGCTAGAGTGCGTGTATTAGAACGCTATACCCTTAGTAAAAATATTACTCTGCTCGAAGAACTTTATAAAGAAGTTTTAGCACAACGACCTCTACCGCTAAGTCGTAGAGCGTAGGGAACGCCAGTTGTTACAACAGATAGCGCAGCGTTAACGGAAAAGTGCTTAAGAAAAGACTGGCATCGTGAAATTGCTCTTAATCCCCTACAAGATCCGATAAAGCTCTACAGATTATATCTGTGGAGTTTTTGATTTTAACGATACTTTTCGTCTAAGCTAAAATGTAAATAATTATCGGCGAAAATTAATATATTAGTTAGCATAAAAGAATAAATAATAGTAAATTAAAGCTAAAAAATTAACAAATGACTACAATCATCGACATAAAAACATTATATGAATCCAATTACCTGCAATGGTTAGAGGAGACTATTAAATGTCTCAAAAATCGACAATTAGCAGATGTTGACTATGAAAACTTAATAGAAGAATTGGAAGATTTGGCTAAGAAGGAAAAAAGGCGAGTAAGAAGTTTATTAGAACAGATTATTAGACATTTATTACTTTCTCAATATTGGGATTTAGAAAAGCCAATAAATTCTAATCATTGGGCTGCGGAAATTATTAGTTTTCGAAACCAACTAAATGAAGACTTAAGTGCCAATTTACGCAATCATTTAGAAGAGAATTTAAGCATAATTTATAGCAATGCTTTAGATTATGTTAGGGCTAAAACAAATTTAACCAATTTACCCGAATTATGTCCTTATACCTTAGAGCAAATTTTAGATAAAAATTGGTTGCCTTAATCTTAAGTTTTTATTCTTCGCTATTAGTAGCATTTTTTCCGTAGTGACGAACTTATTGATATACCTATCGATCAATTAATCTTTGAATTATCCACTAAAGACCATCCTAAAGTAGTTGGCTGTTCATAAACCCGCTTTAGAGTATTTACATCTCTATGAGAAATAGGCGACGGGTTACGAACTTGAGAAAAATATAGCGCATCAGTTTGTTGCGGACTATGACCCCAAATTCCTAGTGCATGACCAAATTCGTGGCGGGCTGCTGCAATGAGATACTCACCTGTTTGACTGGGGCTTAACAAGATGGTGAAGCGGTGGGATAAAACTTTGTTGCTGGTGTATAACTCATAAGTAGTTTGTGCCGATCGCGCACGAGTTATATTACTACCAGGGGAAATTTGTAGAGGTGGCGCTTTTCGCACAATTGTAATATCAGCAATTTCCGGCTGTTCGACTCTTCTTAAAGGTAAATAATTACTCCACTCCTCTACACCCTGTAAGACAGCATTAACCCATGCTTGAGCTTGTTTTTCGTTAGCAGTTTTTGGTGGTTCTACGTAAACTCGAACAGGAAATTGCGACCAAACTAAGTAACCCACTTCGGTTGTTGTGACTTGGGAAAAGTAGTCACCACTGTTAGTGTTATCTTGCCACTGTGCAAGTGTGGACGGTAAGGGATGGGGTTTTAAGGGAGATGATGGAAGAAGAGAGATTATTAATTCTGAATGTATAGATTTTGGTATTTTTGTAAACCCATCACTCGACTGAAGATTAGTAAAAATGATTAATAGCCCTGTGCCAATAAAAAAGGCAAGAGCTGTAATTAACCGTTGTGAAATTAAATTTATTAAGGTGTTAAGTATGGGATGTTTGGTTTTTCTCCCCATTTACCTATCCTTATTTAGGTAGCCAACCAGCACTTAAAACTACTGTTAAACCGAGAAAAATTACTGTCAATGCCCAAGTAATTCTATTTAAGGTATTTTCTGCACTCTTGGTGCTGCTAAATAGCTGGGCTTGTCCGCCAATAGCGCCAACACCATCACCTTTAGGGCTATGCAGTAAAACTAAAATAATCAAACCAGTGGCGGAAAATGCCCAAATGCCTTGCACGATATTACTAACTGTCATGGTAGGAATCTCATTTATAAGAAGTTTCAAAAAACAGAATTCAGGAGTTAGGAGTTTACTAAAAACTCCTAACTCAGCATTCAGGACTTTTTTAAAGTCCGACTTGTACGGGGGTGCGAGTGCGTTGCAACTCATATTCTGCTGTTTTCAGCAGCGATCGCCCGGTCATTTCTGGTGGCTGAGGCAGCTGTAAAATCTCTAGAATTGTGGGGGCGATGTCGGATAGCTTGCCATCGCTTCGCAGTTCTACATTTGTACCATATCCAGGGATTTTAACTCTCTCTCCTTCCACCAAGATGAAGGGGACTGGGTTAGTGGTATGAGCTGTCCAGGGATTACCCCCTTCATCTAGCATATACTCAGCGTTGCCGTGATCGGCAGTAATAATTGTTGTACCACCGGCTTTGATAACGCTCTCTAACAAGCGTCCCAAACAGCGATCAACTGTTTCGATTGCTGTAATGGTAGCTTCGATTTTACCAGTATGCCCTACCATGTCTGGGTTGGCATAGTTAATTACAACTAGAGAATATATACCCTTTTGAATCGCAGCGATCGCTACATCTGTAACTGCTACTGCTGACATTGCTGGGGCGTGATCGTAAGTCGCTACCATCGGACTGCTTACTAGTTCCCGATCTTCTCCAGCAAAAGGTTCCTCTAGACCCCCATTAAAGAAATAGGTGACGTGGGCATATTTTTCTGTTTCGGCGGTGCGGAACTGATTCAGACCATGATTAGCTATGACTTCTCCCAGAATATTACTGAGATTTTGAGGCTCAAAGGCTACATTTACGGGTAAGTCTGAATCATACTGTGTAAAAGTGACAAAAGACAGGGGTGTGATTTGCTGTCTTTCAAAACCGTTAAAAGTGGGACTGACCAAAGCTTGAGTCAGTTGTCTGGAGCGATCGGGGCGGAAGTTGAAAAATATCACCCCATCCCCTGGTTCTATTGCGCCGGGAGCAATTCTGATTGGGTTGACAAATTCATCTTTTATCCCTTGGTCGTAAGATGCTTGCAAGACTTCCACAGCCTTGAGACCATTACCAACACTATCTTGTATCATCATGTCGTAGGCGCGTTTGACCCGATCCCAACGGTGATCGCGATCCATCGCGTAGTAGCGACCGCTAAGGGTGACTATGCGTCCAATTCCTGTGCGGTCTATATAATTTTGCAGCAGTGTGATTGCTCTTATACCGTCAGTTGGGGCGGTGTCACGACCATCGGTAATGGCGTGAATACAAACTTCTGGAATTCGCTGGTTTTTGGCTAAGTCAAGTAGTCCGAATAGATGGGTGATATGCGAATGTACCCCTCCCTCAGAACAAAGCCCGACTAGATGCAGCTTGCTATTTCGAGAGCGCACTTCCTGGCAGATTTTGACGAGTGCTGGGTTTAAGGCAATAGAACCGTCTTCGACCGCATCAGAGATGCGTACCAGTTCTTGCGGTACAACTCGCCCAGCACCAATGTTCAAATGACCTACTTCCGAGTTGCCCATTTGACCATCTGGCAACCCTACGGCTTTTCCTGATGTGCGGATGAGGGTATGCGGGTAAGCTGCCCATAAACTTTCCACAATAGGAGTTTTAGCAGCAACAATAGCGTTTCCTCGCTTTTGCTCGCAGTAGCCCCATCCGTCTAAAATGACTAGCACCACAGGAGCAACAGGTGCTTTGGTCATAGTAAAATTGCCCTTTACTTTTTGTAATATCCGAATGATACCACTGCTAATCCACGCCGCAAGTGAATTTTTGCTTATTAATTTATTTTATGAAAGACTTCCAGTTTTTTGAATGATTTTTTAAAATGTAGCAATTTTTATGTAACGTCGGTTATTGCTAATAATAAATAATTACTTAGTAGTAGCATTTTAGCACTACTACTAAGTCCGTATTCAATCTCTTATTTCTTTTTACTAGAAGCTTTTGCAGCTTTTTTGGCAGCTTTTTCAGCAGCGATCGCAGCTAACTTTGCTTGTTCTTTTTCTTCGGCAATTTTCTGGAGATAGTAATGATAGTCTCCTAAGTAAACGCGGAATTCCCCATCACGAATTTCGACGATTTTGTTAGCTACTTGAGAAATAAAGTAGCGATCGTGTGAAACTACAATTGCCGTACCGTCATAATTTTTGAGAGCTTCTTCCAGCATTTCTTTAGCTGGAATATCTAGGTGATTTGTCGGCTCATCTAAAATTAGTAAGTTCGCAGGGCGTAAGAGCATTTTTGCCAACGCCAGACGAGCTTTTTCTCCTCCACTTAATGCCCCAACTGCCTTAAATACAGTATCACCAGTGAATAAGAAGCGTCCCAAAAGCGTGCGGACTTCTTGATTATCCCAGTCTGGAACTTCATCATGGATAGTTTCCATGACAGTTTTCTTTAAGTCCAAAGCTTCAGCTTGATTTTGCTCAAAGTAACCGGGAATAACGTTATGATCCCCTAATTTAACGCTACCTTCTGTGGGTGGTTCCATACCCATAATTACGCGCAGAAGGGTAGATTTTCCAGCACCGTTGGGGCCAAGAAAAGCAATGCGATCGCCTCTTTCAATTAAGAGATTTGCTCCCAAAAACAGGATTTTATCACCATAAAGATGAGTTAAATCTTTAATTTCTACTACTTCACGTCCACTGCGGGGTGCAGGGGGAAAACGGAAGTGTAGAGTTCTTACCCCAGCAATTGGTGCTTCAATGCGTTCAATTTTTTCCAGTTGCTTTTCCCGGCTTTTTGCCTGGGTACTGCGCGTAGCACTGGCGCGGAATCTATCAACAAAGGTTTGTTGTTTCTCTAATTCTTTCTGCTGACGTTCGTAAGCACTCAGTTGTGCTGATTGACTTTCGGCTTTTTGTTCCAAATATGCCGAGTAGTTACCAAGGTAAGTACTGGAAACGCCACGTTCAGTTTCCACAATTTGGGTGCAGAGGCGATCAAGGAACTCCCGGTCATGAGAGACTATTACCATCGGCGTAATCAGCCCTCTGAGGTAATTTTCCAACCACTCAATAGTTTCTAAATCTAGGTGGTTAGTCGGTTCATCCAGCAGCAACAAGTCAGGTTTTTGCAGCAGAATTTTACCCAAACTCATCCGCATTTGCCAACCACCACTGAAGGCACTGACGAGGCGATCGCCATCTTCTAGCCCAAACCCCATTTCTGGTAGAATTTTCCCGATGCGTGCATCTAAGTTATAGCCATCCAAGGCTTCAAATTTGCGCTGCAACCGATCCAACTTATCGATCAGTCGCTCCAGTTCCGCTGAGTTAGCCGTTTCCATCTCTTGTGGGATGTGCGCTAGAGATAACTGTACTTCGTTGGCTTCTTTGAAGACAGTCCAAAATTCTTCTCTAACGGTGCGGGTGGGGTCTACTTCAAACTCTTGGTTGAGGTAGGCTATATGTAAGCTATTAGGACGGATAATTTCGCCTGCGGTGGGTTCAATTTCCCCAGAGATGATTTTGAGTTGGGTAGATTTTCCAGCACCGTTGACACCGACTAAGCCAATGCGATCGCCTGGTTTAACTTCCCAGTTGATATCTTTGAGAACTTCGCCTGTGGGATAAATTTTACTTATATGTTCTAGTCGCAGCATTAAGTTTCTCTCAGGTAGGGAGTGGGTGGTTGAGGACGAAGTACTAACACCGCCTCTAATTTTAACAAAAATTAACTATAAATTCGTCGTGAGAAAGTCTGGAAGCCGCAAACCAAATTTGACTTGAGCTACGGATAAAATTTACCACATCTATCTTAAGACTGACTTTGTGTTACTTGTCTGACTTCTTCGACACTTAAATCTAACGCCTCTGCTACTTGTTCTAAAGTCAACCCTGCTGCCAACATTGCTGGTACTGCTTTTAATTTCCCTTTAATCTCACCTTGTTCAACACCTTCCTGAAAGGCTTCCTGATAAAATCTGGTTTGCTTTAACTCGCTTAAGCCAAACATTTCCTCCATCTCCTCCCTACTCATTGCAGGAAACTTGTAAGCCAAAATAGTCTCGATAAATTGTAATAATTGTTGCTGTTTTGATGGTGGGATTATCTCTGACTTGGTTCTGTCTATCAACTCCCAAGCTTTAGCGATCGCTATATCGTCAGTTGCAATTACTAATTTAGCAGTTGCAATGCCAATTGGAAGCGATGCACCTTCACCTAATTCATCCAAATAAATGCGCCTGACGCGCCCACTTTTGAAAAACTCACGGTAATGTTTGATATCTCCTGTATCTACATTCCTGTTTGGGTATAAAACCACAGCACCCCAGTCATTTGATGATTGATTTTGACGGAGGTATAAACATATTTCTGAAATTAGCCGTGAATAAATTTCACTATCCGCTTGAAATTGCACTTCAACAAAGTAAATCTGGTTTTCGCTTCCTTGTGTAGGCAAAAACACACCATCGATTCTGAAGGCTGTTTGTTTGATTTCAACTGATGAAAATTGATAAAGGCTAGCCTCTTCTGGAGAATTACCAATAATTTCAAAGAAGATATCAGGAAATTCTTGAAACAGCCGATAAAAGATGATGTCTGGTTTCACAATTTTATATCATTTGAAAATTTTGATTTGTTCATGTATTACTTTGTTCTTCAAAACCATCTCGCACTTTCAGCAATTGCTCTTTTGCCATCCCTAATATACGGGATAAAGGCGCTAATAAACTATCATCAAATGCTTCTCCAGCATAAATATTATTCAGTTCAGTTGGAGATAATTTAAACGTATCGCAGAATTTAGTAAACTCCTGGTTACTCAAGTCAAGCTCTTTTTGGCGATCCTGAAGTAAAACTGCGATCGCTCTAGTTCCATGCTTCGGACGCTCACTAGTTTTTATATATTTCTCCATTAAATAATATACTTTTCTGTTATCGCCTCCTAGTTTTTTAATTAAATCAGTACAAGCCATTTTTAGTGCTTTTTTTAAAACTTCTTCTTCATTTAGAAACTTAATAATTTCGCCAGCATATTCTGGTTTAAAAAATCCCACCAAATCACCTTTATGGTAAATTGGTATATAAGGCTCATTTGATTCAAAATGCCAATCTAATGGTTCGTTGCGTAGCGACATAGCTGCACCCCTAAATATTTTAAGATTGCACCATTCTAAAACCATTTATTCCTTAACTGCCAGTAAAGTACCCTATCACTGGCGATTATAAATCGCAGCTATACAGACAAAAGCTACCGATCCTGGGTTTCAACTTGCTGGAGTCCACGCAGATAGACTTAGTTTGTGTAGCCGTTAGTATTTCTACCAAAACCTTTACTTAGCTAAAATGAGCGATTGCCAGGTGACTCAATGCGATTCTACTATTCACACGCCTAGTTTTGTGATTCGTATTCTTCAAAAATTATTACAGCAGCTTCCAGGTATCGATCTAGTAAATGATGATCAGATATATCAGGTAAAACTAATTCAACAGTCGAGATGGCTTCCATTATTCCAACATGCTCATTGGATAAGCCCAAAGTATTTGTTTTTGCGCTATAGTTTGTTTGATATTTTCTATTACTTGTTTCATAGATGTAACTATATCTAAATAACTTGGAGTAAAACTTATAAGTATATAAGTGTTTTCACCTCGTCTACTTAAGGTATCTCCAAATAACAAATGATTGTAAGGAAAATGGTAGTAATTATCCTTCCCAGTCTTGACGAATATCGCACAGAAAATTGTCTGCGATCGCATCATCAAACGAATAAAGGCAATGCTCTGGAAAAATTCGTAATGGTAAGTTAGTTTCTCGTAGCGCCAAATCAACACCCGCTTCAAAGCCATCTAATAAGGCTTCTTCTATTCGAGACTTTAAGCTAGGATTCTGTCGCAAATGTCTGTGGATAGCGCGGCGCTGTTCTCGAATTGTTAAAAACCAACTGCGACAACGTTGTTCGGGTTGATACTCCCACTTCAAGAGATGACCCAGTAATACACTCAGACGACTCACGAGTTCCCGATATTCCTGTCTCCCCAAAGCTTGAATTTCCTCTTGCAGGTGTTGCCAGTCTAGTTCCTTAACTAGCCTCTGCTCTAACGCTTTAGCCTGCTGCTGTGTCCAGCCATAAAAGTCTTGGTCATACAAAGAAGGTTTGTCCATAGAGTTGAATCTTGACAGCAAGAAACCACGAGCTAGTTTGAGCCAATTTTATGCTTAGGGACTTCCAAGAAATAAATTATCCTAAATAAACGTAGACGCAAAGCGGCTTGCCGGAGGCTACCACAGAGACACAGAGGGAGAAGAGATAGAGAGAATTTTTGCGTTAGTTTTAGGATATTGTTTTATCTGGAAGTCCCCTAAATCTCCCTTAAAAAACTTAATTACGAATTACGAATTACGTTAGCGTAGCGGTAGCGAGTCATCGAGCGTCATTACGAATTATTTTAATATTCAACTAGCCTTCGCCTCATCCCCGGATGCTTCAGCCACAGCCGCCAATCTATCTGCCGCAGCTTGCACAATTTGAGCCACTTGGGCCAAAGGCATGTGCTGGATTTGTCTAAGAATCAGACTCAAATCTGAAGTTTCTGGAATTGGCTTGCCATCAATGCAGCTAATTAACTCTTCCATTGTGTAACCTGCTTTAGATGCGATTCGAGCCAAATTTTCTGTATCTGGCACCTTCACACCTTTTTCCCACATCTGAACAGCAGTAGCAGATACCCCCAAAAGCTTACCAAACGCTCGCTGACTCATTGAACCGCGAGCTAGTTTAATGATTTCAATCAGTTTTTGTTTGCTTTCGATCTTCACTGCTTATATAGCTAGCCAACTTTATTTACAAGTTTACTTTCAATAATACAAGTTTACTTTTATATTGACAGCCCTGTGTTTTAGTACTAAACTATATCTCTAGTTGTAAGTTGGCAACTACAGGCATCAAGCTAGTAGACTAATCTATCTATCTTTAACCAACCTAAAAAACTTAGTTTGCTATGGCGCTTGTGCTAGTAGCTAGACTTTGCTGCAAAGAAATAATATCGAAGGTGCATCATGTTTCGCAAGCCACGCAAAATTAACCAATATCGCCGCAAAGGTAAAAACCTTATAGCCACTAATAAAATTAAACCAGAACAGTGGAACATTTCTAACGCAGAAACCAAAGAAGCTTTAAAAGTTAAAGGCTACGATGTTAAGCAAATCAAAAAAATTCATCTTCTGAAGCATCAAGTATGTATTTCTTACTGGGATACAAAAGGCAATATATGCAGCAGCTTTTTTAGCTACCGGATTTTTGCGCGTTGGCAAAAAGAAACCCAAAAGCTAATTTATACCTGTCAAACGCTGAAGGAATGGGCGAAGTTAAACTATCTTATGAAGTACGAATTTGCTTATTACCATTATCCTAGTGAAATAGAAGATACACTCCACACGATATTACAAAACCACTTGTATGTGTTAAAAGCAACAGTACAACAAGTGGTTTTACATGATCGTTAACAGCAAAAATTAGTTAGCGGCAGAAGTCGCTAACTCCGCGAGACGTTCCTGTTGGTCTAGAGATATACAAGATTGAATAAGTGTCTCTAAATCACCATCCAAAACTGGGGTAAGGGAATAATTCTGACCTAACCGATGATCGGTAGCGCGGTTATCTTTATAATTATAGGTGCGAATTTTTTCCGATCGCGAGCCAGTACCAACCTGCGATCGCCGCATGGAAGTTACAGCTTCTTGTTGTTCGCTTAACTTGATTTCATACAACTTCGCCCGCAGAATTTGCATTGCCCGTTCTTTGTTTTGCAACTGACTGCGTTCTTCTGTACAGAAAATGCGTATTCCCGTCGGTTTGTGCATCAAGTCAACGGCTGTTTCCACCTTGTTGACGTTTTGTCCACCAGCACCACCAGAACGGGCTGTAGTCATTTCAATATCTTTCGGGTCAATGTGAATTTCCACATCATCCACCTCTGGCATAATCGCCACCGTAGCTGTGGAAGTATGAACCCGTCCCCCAGATTCAGTTGCCGGCACGCGCTGCACACGATGCACTCCAGCTTCAAACTTTAGCTGGCTGTAAACGTTATTACCTTTAATTTCGAGAATGACTTCTTTCCAGCCACCCATTTCTCCCCGAGATTCGCTCACTAGAGAAACTTTCCAACCTTGAGTCTGAGCATAGCGGGTGTACATCTGCATCAAATCGCCAGCCCAAATACTCGCTTCATCACCACCTGTGCCAGCGCGAATTTCCAACATGATATTCTTTTCATCATTGGGGTCGCGTGGTAGCAGTAAGACTTTCAAGCGAGACTCTAAATGTTCTATTTTTTCTTCAAGTTCTTTTACTTCCAGTGATGCCATTTCTTGCAACTCTGGATCACTCGCAGATTCTTTATAAACTTCACGCGCTCCGATCAAGTCTTCTTGGGCTGTTTTCCAAATTTCATAAGTATTAACGACCTCTTCCAAAGAAGAACGAGACTTAGCAATTTCTTGATACTCATCAGGATTGCTAGCGGTATCGGGGTCGCCAAGACGACGTGTTAATTCATTAAAAGTTTGTTCAACGGATTTTAGTTTGTCCAGTAAGTATGATTCAGCCATGACGATTGCGATCGCTCCTTAAAAAATAACAAATTGGCTCGAGCATATAAATGAAAATCGACCCAGCTGATGCAGGGCCGTCTTAACAGCAGAGCCAACCCGCTACTTTTTGTTTTGATCGTCGCCAGATGTTTGAGTGCTGCTCATGCCGTACTTGCGGAGGAAGCGCTCTACTCGACCCTCAGTGTCAATAATCTTCTGAGTGCCGGTGTAAAATGGGTGATTTCCAGACCAAACATCTACATGCAATTCTGGCTTAGTAGAGCCAATAGTCATAACAACTTGACCGTTGCAGTAAACTTTAGCATCTGGATACCACTTGGGGTGAATATCAGCTTTAGCCATTGTTCCTTTTGTGATGAATCTATATCAATTATAACTTTCAGGTTTCAATCGGAGCTAGGGAATTAGGGACTGGGGGAGATGCCCCATGTCCAATTCCCTAACGCTTAGAGTACTGAGGCGCTTTTCGAGCTTTATGTAAACCATATTTCTTCCGCTCTTTTGCTCTCGGATCGCGAGTCAAGTAACCTTCGGTTTTCAAAGGTGGGCGGTTGTCTGGGTCTAGTTGGCACAAAGCACGAGCAACTCCCAAACGAACAGAATCAGCCTGTCCGGTCAAGCCGCCGCCTTCTGCTTTTACCAAAATGTCATATTCGTTTTCTAGTCCCAGAGTTTCCAGGGGTGCTTTGATCACTCCCAGGTAATTGGGGTTAAATTGGAAATACAAGGTTCCATCTTTACCATTCACAATCAGTTGACCGGTCCCTGGAACCAAGCGTACCCGTGCTACTGCGTTCTTACGACGACCAGTACCCCAATATACGGCGCGACCGCTATTAGCATCTGCTACTACCATTAATTTTCTTCTCCGGGAATTGTATTAACTTTTAGTTCTTTAGGTTTTTGAGCATCGTGGGGATGCGTAGGCCCAGCGTAAACTTTCAGCTTGGTGAACAACTGCTTACCCAGGCTATTTTTAGGTAGCATACCTTTAACAGCTTGTTCTAAAATCCGCTCTGGTATGCGATCTTGCAGTTTAGCGAAAGTTTCTGTTTTCATCCCACCGGGACGACCAGAATGGCGGCGGTAAAGCTTTTGAGTACGCTTTTTGCCTGTGACTGCTACTTTCTCGGCATTAATGACGATTACGAAGTCACCTGTATCTAAATGAGGTGTATATTCGGGTTTCTTTTTGCCTCTCAATACCTGAGCTATTTCGCTGGCGAGGCGACCAAGACGTTTATCGGTGGCGTCTACTATGTACCACTCACGCTCAAGGGTTGCTTGAGAAGGAAGGTATGTTTTAACTGTTGTCATTTGTCATTTGTCCTTTGTCATTTTTAATTTGTCATTAGTCATTTGTCTTTTGTCATTTGTAGTTACTAAAAACCAATGACTAATGACTCTTGACTAGTGACGAACTTTGGCAAGGTGTCGTACCAAATCTCTTTTGGAAAGGGAAAATCGGGATAGCCGACTCGCAACAAGCACAAGCCTTGGGGCGGGGCGGCGTATTTCACTTCTTCCCGGCGTTGTTCTTTCCAGAGTTCGGTGAAGCTAGAAAGTGTTCGTTGTTCAGAACCTACTTGTACCAGCATCCCTACCAACAGCCGTACCATGCCATACAAAAATCCATCTGCCTGTATTTCAATATGGATAAATGGCCCACTGCGACGACACTCTGCTGCTTGCACTTCTACCCAGGAATGCGATCGCTTTGAGCCTGCACGGTGAAAAGCAGCTAAGTGATGCTTTCCTAAGAGAGGTTTCAAGGCAGCTTGGATTAAAGATTCATCCAGGGGTGCATAATAATAATGCCAACTGAAGGGTCTTACAAACAAGTTAGGCCGATCTTCAGTATATATTGTGTAACGATACCGTCGATAAGCTGCACTAAAGCGAGCGTGCCAACGGTTATTTACACTAGCTGAAGCCCTGATTAATATATCTGGCGGCAGATAGCTGTTGAGGATTGTTGCCCACTTGTGAGGCGGAATTAAACCTGTTGCTTCAAAATGGGCTACTTGAGCAGCAGCATGAACTCCAGAATCGGTTCGCCCAGCACCATGTAGTGTTACATGATACCCAAGAATAGTAGCGATCGCTCTTTCTATCTCTTCTTGGACAGTCCGTTGTTTTTTTTGCCGTTGCCAGCCATGAAAGTGAGTGCCCAGGTATTGAATTACCAAGGCTACTCGATGAGTTTGTGTAGGCTGGTGGCTTTCTAACATACAGATTTTGTCATTTGTCCTTTGTCAGTTGTCCTTTGCTATTCACTAATGACCAATGACTAATGACTAATGACTTAAACCAATTCAATTATCGCCATTTTTGCATTATCGCCCCGACGCGGTACGGTATGGAGGATGCGGGTATAACCGCCCTGGCGATCGCCATATCGAGTAGGAGCTTGCTCAAATAGAGCGTGAACCAGTTGTTTGTCGAAGATGTAGCCAAGAGCTTCCCGGCGTGCTGCCAAGGAGCCATTTTTAGCTAGAGTAATCATTTTTTCCACTTCACTTCGGAGAACTTTCGCTCTAATTAAAGTGGTGGTGATCTTACCATGACGGATCAGCTCGGTGGTGAGCGATCGCAGTAAAGCACGGCGTTGATCAGTTGGTTTACTGAGTTTTTTGACGCGACAACGGTGACGCATAATTATGCACTATGAGTTATGAACGGTTTTTCTTAAGGGTGTTTAGAGCCTCTTTCCATTGGCAGGGTGATGCCCAAGCGTCGCTGCAAAGCTTCCACGACTTCTTCTGCTGATTTCTGCCCAAAGTTCTTAATTTCTAAGAGGTCTTCTTGGGTATAATCCAACAAATCTGCCACAGAGTTAACTTGTGCCCGTTTGAGACAGTTATATGCCCGCACAGAAAGTTGTAACTCTTCGATGGGGATCTGAGCAGTTGGATCGTCTGGAATCTCTGAACCTGTGTCTGTTGGTTCTAGGGAGATGTCTTTCAACGGGTTGAATAAATCTACCAAGATCCCAGCGGCCGAAGATAGTGCTTCTTGGGGGGAAACACTGCCATTTGTCCAAACTTCCAACAGCAGTCGGTCTTTTGGAATCAAGCCTTCCCCACGAGATTCTTCAACACTGTAGTTGACTTTTCGCACTGGCATAAATATGGAGTCGATTTGCAGAAAATCCAACGATGTGGCTTCTTCACGTCCTCGCTCTACAGTGCGATAGCCTTTACCTTTCTCAATCCGAAATTCCATTTCCAGCTTTCCACCCTCAGCGATGGTGGCTACATACTGGGTCGGATCGATAACTTCTACTTCACTAGGCAAATCAAAATGCGCCGCAGTGATTGTCGCGGGGCCGCTAACGAGTAATCTACCAATCTGAGGCTGCGAGGAATAGTTTTTTAGGATAACTTCCTTCATTCTCATGAGGATTTCCAGCACATCTTCCCGCACGCCCGGAACTGTAGCAAACTCGTGTGAAACGCCTGCAATCCGCACTGCTGTAACTGCTGTACCTTCTAGGTTGGAGAGTAAAACTCGCCGCAGTGCGTTGCCAACTGTTGTTCCTTGACCGCGTTCTAGAGGTTCCAGAACAAATTTACTGTAATGGTTCCGACTTTCTTCAGTATTCGACTCTACACATTCAATCTGAAACTGCGCCACGGATGAGCCTCCCTTTTTCTAAGGTGCTGCTAGCAGACAAATCAATTGCCTCCCGAATTGAATTTATGTCCTGTAGATTATAGGTATATCAAACTATTAGTATAAAATTACGGTATAGTTTGACACTTTCCTTTAGCTTGCAGGCGCTAATAATATTTTGGGTTCTCGAAGTTTAACAGCTTTCCCTCTGGGAAATATGATGAACCTTTGGTCGCCCAAGCTTTCACACAATGACAATTTACACGTTAGAAGCCCAACTGGACGTCGTAAGTAACTTTACTTAGTTTGATTGTAGCTTCTCGCCCTCAATGCCCAAGTCTTGGTGTTTAAACTCGACGGCGCTTGGGTGGACGGCAACCATTGTGAGGAATGGGGGTAATATCCCGAATGAGTGTAATTTCCAGTCCTGCTCCTTGAAGTGCCCTGATAGCGGTTTCTCTACCTGCTCCTGGCCCACTTACCATTACCTCAATTTGGCGCATTCCTTGATCGATGGCTCTACGGGCTGCACTTTCAGCAGCAGTTTGCGCTGCAAAGGGAGTTCCCTTTTTTGCTCCCTTAAAACCGCTAGAACCAGCACTAGCCCAGGAGATAACATCTCCATTTTGATCGGTAATGGTGACAATGCTATTGTTGAAAGTAGACTGGATGTAGGCCATCCCACTGGGTACATTCCGTTTCTGCTTCTTGCTCCCGGTTTTTTTAGTTGGTTGTCTCGCCATACTTCTTTAGTTGATTTAAGGTAAAACTTGCTTGGATTAGCAAGCGTTGCAAAATTATTTCCCTGGAGCCTTCTTCTTCCCAGCCACTGTCTGCCTTCTACCTCGACGGGTTCTGGCATTGGTGCGAGTTCTTTGTCCTCTTACTGGTAAGCCCATGCGATGACGACGACCTCTGTAGGTACCAATGTCAACTAAGCGCTTGATGTTCAAAGACTCCAAGCGCCGCAAGTCGCCTTCAACTTGATAGTTGGTTTCTATTTCCCCTCTTAGGGCTGTCACATCGGCATCACTTAAGTCCTTAACGCGAGTGTCTGGGTTCACACCAGTAGCCGCTATAATTTCTTGAGAACGTGATAAACCAATTCCATAGATGTAAGTCAGACCGATCTCAACGCGTTTATCGCGTGGAAGGTCTACTCCGGCAATACGTGCCACAATGAACTCTCCCTATTGTTCTCGCAATTACTGTTGGTTGGAAAAACGTGATTAATCGCGTCTTTTCGTTTTAATGATGATATGCGTCCTGCAACTCACTCTGTTGGTAAGAGTGTTATCCTTGACGTTGCTTGTGCTTTGGGTTCACGCAAATCACCATAACGCGACCACGACGTTTGATTACGTTACACTTTTCACAAATTTTCTTGACTGAGGCTCTAACTTTCATGCCTTTTATTTTTTGACTCCAAATATAAAATTATAGCATTTCTAGGGAAATTAATCCAGTTAAATGACTAGTAAACAGCCAAAAAAATGGTTTTATGGTAAAATTCTCTACATATACTTACTTCTTTCTTAGTCGATAGGTAATTCTGCCTTTGCTCAAGTCGTAAGGAGTTAGTTCTACCTTGACGCGATCGCCGGGCAAAATCTTGATATAATTTCGGCGAATTTTGCCGGAAATGTGAGCTAGCACGTTAAAGCCATTGTCCAAGTCAACGCGAAACATCGCATTGGGCAGGGACTCTGTAACCGTGCCTTCCATTTCAATCAAATCTTGCTTAGACAATTTGTTTTTTCCTCAACTCAACAATTTCGTGTTCAGTTGCAGCACTTTATCTGCAAGAGAACACACTTTAAGAAATATATCAACAGTTTATTAATATATCTTAGCTAAAATTGATCTTTTTCTTGGTATGGGGAGTGGGGAGAGACGTGATTAATAGCGTCTGTATTGGTTAATTCCCTATTTCCTACTCCCTATTCCCCATTTTCTACCCCCCTTTCAGGAAGCAATTACCCTTTGCAGTTCATTAGTGACATCTTCTTGGGACTGATTACCATTGACTGTTAGAAGTTTTTTGCGATCGCCGTAATAATTAATTAAAGGTGCAGTTTCAGCGCGGTACACTTCTAAACGACGACGAATCACCTCTTCGGTATCATCTTTTCGTCCTCTAGCTAGCAAACGTGCGATCACAACTTCATCTGGTGCATCTAGGTTGACTACCCTTTCGCCACTCTGATGTATTTCTTCCAGTAACTTCTCCAGAAAACCTGCTTGGGTCACTTTGCGGGGGAAACCATCAAGAATCCACCCATTTTTGGCATCTGGTTGATTGAGGCGCTCCTGTACCAAGTCCTGCACAAGCTGATCGGGTACTAACTCGCCACCATCAACATAAGCTTGAGCCTTGATTCCCAAATGAGTTTGCTCTTTCATGGCTTGTCTTAAGATTTCACCAGTAGAAATATGAGGAATATTCAAGTGTTCAGCCAAAGTTTGAGCTTGTGTTCCTTTACCCGCTCCAGGTGGCCCCAAGAAGATTAATCGCGTCACTATTATTTCACCATTCCTTCATAGCGCTGAGAGATGACATAAGTTTGGACTTGTTTGGCTGTCTCAATTGCCACACCAACTAAAATTAACAAAGAGGTGGCACCTATTCCTCGGAAAGTTTTCACATTCAAAGCACTTTCCACGGCGGTGGGTATAATAGCAACCAAGCCCAAAAAGATCGCACCCAATAAAGTTAGTCGATTGGACACGCGTTCGATATACTCGCTAGTTGCCTTGCCGGGACGAATTCCAGGAATACTAGAACCCATTTTCTTCAAGTTCTGCGCTACATCTACTGGGTTGAGAATCAACGAAGAATAAAAGTAGCTGAAGAAAACGATGGAAATCATGTAGACCAAGGCATAGACCCAGGAGCTAGAACCGCTTGGACTCAAATAAGTGTTAACTATATTCGCCAAATCGGCATTTTTTGTAAAATTAGCGATCAGCAGTGGCAAACTGAGGATGGCAGCAGCAAAAATAATTGGCATCACGCCGCCTTGATTTAACCGCAGAGGCAGATAACTACGCTGTTCTGCCAATACTCGCCGACCGACTTGGCGACGAGCCGAAATAATTGGGATGCGGCGCATTCCTTCTTGCACAATCACAATCCCAACAATTGTTGCTAGGAAAACTAAGACGAGCACAATCACACGGCCCACTGTTTCCCTGCCACCAACTTGTACCAAGTCGATGGTATCGCCTAAAGCTTTTGGTAATGACGCGACAATGTTGACAAAAATCAGCAATGATGCTCCGTTCCCAATACCACGTTCTGTGATCAGTTCTGATGCCCACATTACGAACATGGAACCAGCAGTCAGAGCGATCGCAGTTTCAGCTACGAAAATTGGCCCTGGCTTTAAGGCGAATTGCTGGAGGAATAATGCCGAAAAAGCTGTACTTTGTAGAATTGCCCAAACTACAGTGACATAGCGGGTAATTTGCGATATTTTGCGCCTACCTGCTTCACCTTCATTTTTCTGTAAATTTTCTAAAGATGGAATCGCTGCGGTGAGCAATTGGATGATAATAGACGCATTAATGAAGGGCAAAATCCCTAAAGCAAAGACTCCTAAAGTTGAAAGTCCTCGCCCGGAAAATATATCCAATAAGCCGAATATGGAATTATTGCCTGATATGGCTTCGGCAAATCTAGGTCTATCAATGCCTGGCACGGGTAAAAAGATACCCAGGCGAACCAAAATTAAAATACCGACGGTAACAAGCAGCCTACCTCTGAGGCCAGCTGCTTGCGCCATCTGCATAAAAGTTTCTTGAGCCGTTGGGGCTTTATCTCGACTGATCATAGAGTGCTACCTTTATAGTGAACCAGGCGCTGACAGCGAGTTGGCTTCCATTTAAGTGCGCTGTTCCGGCTCACTCATAAGACTTCACAACTACCACCAGCTGCCTCAATTTTGCTACGAGCTGAACCTGTGAAAGCTGCCGCTTGTACCTTGAGCGGAATGCTCAATTCCCCGTTACCTAAAATTTTCAATGGCCCCTTGACAGCAGTCAGGATGCCTGCGGCTTTCAAGGAGGTCAAAGTTACTTCCGTATTAGCAGGAAGAGAGGCTAGCTTCTCTACATTAATCGTAGTGTAAATCTTCTGATTAACAATCGGAAAGCCCTTCAGCTTAGGTAAGCGGCGGTACAATGGCTGTTGACCACCTTCAAAACCTGGACGAGTGCCACTACCAGAACGAGATTTTTGACCTCGCATACCTAAACCAGCACTGGCACCTTGACCGGCAGAAATACCTCTGGCTACACGCTTCTTGCGTTTCTTTGAGCCTTTTTGCGGCTTAACATCGTTGAGTCTCATGATGTAATTAGTTCTTGTTTACACAAAAGCTCTGTAAGTGGGACTCTACTAAATGTAGAGACTTTCAATAGGAATACCGCGATCTTCTGCGACTTCAGAAAGAGTCCGCAGTGTAGATAAGGCATTGACTGCGGCTCTAGCATTATTGAGCGGATTGTTAGAGCCAAGTTGCTTGGCTAAGACGTTACGAACTCCTGCCAATTCCAACACAGTCCGCACAGCACCACCAGCAATTACCCCAGTACCAGGTGAGGCTGGGCGCATCATCACTTTCGCACCGCCACCAACACCATTAATGGGATGAGGGATAGAGTTAGATTTGGTGATAGGGATATCAATGAGGTGTTTTTTGCCGTCGGCTACGCCTTTTTTAACGGCGCCAATTACATCTGAGGCTTTGCCTACTCCAACACCAACTTGACCACGTTCGTTACCGACAACAACGATCGCTCGGAAGCTGAGTTTTTTACCACCTTTGACCACTTTACTTACGCGTCGGATTTGGATAACCCGTTCTTGCCAAGTGGTTTCTTCTTTTTTGGCACGCTTTGTTCTACTTTTACGCTCTGTTGCCATAATTTAGTGCTCTTTTAATGTCACTTGTCAGTTGTCCTTTGTCTTTTGTCATTTGTCCAAAGTCAGTTGTTATTCACTAATGACTAATGACCAATGACTAATGACCAATGACTTTAGAAATCTAAACCAGCTTCGCGTGCTGCATCAGCTAATGCTTTGACACGACCATGATATAAGTTACCACCGCGATCAAAGACTACTTTGGTGATGCCTTTTTCTAGCGATCGCACTGCAATCAATTTACCAACTTGCACAGATGCATCGCGGTTTGCACCTGACGCTAAACTAGATTTCAACTCTGGTTCTACAGTCGATGCTGCCACGATGGTTTGATGTTGAGTATCATCAATTATCTGGGCATAAATATGCTCATTAGAACGAAATACCGCTAAACGCGGACGTTCTGGAGAGCCAATAACTTTGCCACGAACGCGTCGATGACGACGGTTTTTTGATTCTCTACGAGTAAGTTTCATTTCTACTTCTTACCACCCTTACCAGTCTTACCAGCTTTCCGTCTGACCACTTCACCGGCATAGCGAATACCTTTACCTTTGTAAGGTTCTGGTGGACGAACGGCACGAATTTTGGCGGCTGTGTTGCCTACGATTTCTTTGTCATAGCCGCTGACAATGACGTTAGTGGTACCTTCTACAGCAAATTGAATTCCATCTGGTGGTTCAATTTGCACTTGATGGCTATAACCCATATTCAAAACTAGGTTACGCCCTTGAACTTGTGCCCGGTAACCAACACCTTGAATTTCTAAACGGCGTTGAAAACCTTGGGAAACTCCCTCAACCATGTTGGCAACTAAAGTACGGCTCAAGCCGTGCAGTTGCTTTGAGGTACGAGTTTCATCCCGACGATTTACCTGTAATATGTCTCCCTCTTGAGAGAGCGAGACATTAGGTGTGAGAGTGCGAGAAAGTTCTCCTTTCGGGCCTTTCACCACAATATTCGTACCATCGATCGCCACTTGAACTTTGGCGGGAATAGTAATTGGACGTTTACCAATACGAGACATGACTTTTTGTCCTTTGTTATTTGTCCTTTGTCCTTTGTCCTTCACTAATGACAAATGACTAATGACCAATGACTACCAAACGTAACAAAGTACTTCGCCACCCAAGTTCTGACGCCGCGCTTCGCGGTCAGTCATAATCCCACTGGATGTAGAAATAATGGCAATGCCAATGCCGCCTAGTACTCTTGGTAATTCTTTTCTGTTGGAATAAACACGCAAGCCAGGCTTACTCACTCGCTTTAAGGCAGTGATCAGAGGCTGACGGTTTTTACCTTTGTATTTCAGGGAAATCACTAGATTGCGTTTTACCCCTTCTTCTGCTTCTTCGATTTCAGCAATAAAGCCTTCCTCCCGTAGCACTTTGGCAATGCTCCGGGTCATTTTTGTAGCTGGCACTTGTGTAGTTTGATGCCGCGCCAGGTTGGCATTGCGGATGCGCGTCAGCATATCTGCAATTGTGTCGTTAGCCGCCATCGTTCCCTCTATAGATGAACTTATTGATCGCGAAAGGGCATTCCTAATTCTTTAAGTAAGGCGCGTCCCTCTTCGTCGTTTTTTGCTGTGGTGATGATGGAAATATCCAGACCACGTACTTGATCGATGCTGTCGTATTCGACTTCTGGAAAAATTAGCTGTTCTCTGACACCTAGAGTATAATTACCGCGTCCGTCAAAGCTTTTAGGGCTAACGCCGCGAAAATCTCTGATTCTGGGTAGTGACAGGCTAACTAGTCTGTCGAAAAAGGCATACATCCGTTCGGCTCTGAGAGTAACCATGATCCCTACAGGCATCCCTTGACGAATCTTAAAGCCAGCGATCGCCTTTTTCGCCCGTGTCACCACTGGTTTTTGACCAGTGATCACTGAAATTTCGTTTATGGATGCTTCCAGCGACTTCGCATTTTGAGCTGCTTCACCCAAACCCCGGTTAATAGTAACCTTTACCAACTTCGGTACTTGATGAACGTTGGTATATTGAAACTGATTGATCAGTTTGGGGACGATTGTCTCTTGATATAAGGTTTTGAGTCTTGTTGTCGCCATAGTTTTTTGTCCTGATATCCCTGGGCTTGGTCAGGGAACTTTTATTGTCCTTCGTTATTTGTCCTTTGTCTTTTGTTATTTGTCTTTATAACTAATGACTAATGGCCAATGACTAATAACTATTTATCCAGAATCTCGCCAGTTTTCTTGAGTTTTCTAACTTTTTTGCCTTCTGAGGTAAAGGTATAACAAACACGACTGGCAACATTTTGCTTAGTAGAATAAAGCATTACGTTAGAGCTATGAATCGGGAATTCTTGGGTGACAATCCGCCCTGATTCCCCTTCTTGCTGGGGTTTGACGTGCTTGGTTTTAATGTTGACACCTTTGACGATGACTTTACTCAGTTGGGGAAGTGCCTGGATAATTTCACCAACTTTTCCTTTGTCTTTGCCAGCAATCACTTGTACGGTGTCGCCAGTTTTGACGTGCATTTTGTGGAATACTTTGGGCGTACCTTGTTTGGTTGCCATTAAAGCACCTCCGGAGCCAGAGAAACAATTTTAGTAAAGTTTTTATCGCGCAGTTCCCGAGCAACTGGGCCAAAAACCCGTGTACCTCTGGGATTACCGTCTTTGTTGATGATCACAGCAGCATTATCATCAAAGCGAATACTCATGCCACTGTCACGACTTACAGCTTTCCGAGTGCGAACAATTACTGCTTCCACAACATCAGACTTTTTTACAGCCATGTTGGGTGTAGCATCTTTGACAACGGCGATAATTTTATCGCCGATAAAACCATAACGACGATTGCCTCCGCCTAAAACGCGGATGCACATTAGTTTGCGGGCACCGCTATTATCTGCGACATTCAGGTAAGTCTGGGGTTGAATCACAATTATTCTCCCTTGTAATGTTGTTAATTTCTAACAACGATGAGGTTTAAGTAGGCTTGACGTTCAGGACTTCTGTGATTTTCCAGCGCTTGGTTTTACTCAGGGGTCTAGTTTCCTGAATGCGAACGCGATCGCCTACTTTACACTTATTTTCTTCGTCGTGAACTTTATATCGTTGGGTGTTAACCACAATTTTGCCGTACTTGGGGTGAGGAGCGCGGTTTTCTATGGCTACTACCACAGTTTTTTGCATTTTATCGCTCACTACCAAGCCAACTCGTTCTTTAACTGCCATAATCTCCTACTTTTCTTCTTTAGCCGATTGACTTGCTGCCCGTTTGCGTTCTGTTTCTAGCGTTAGCAACTGGGCTAGGCGATGTCGCATTTGTCGGAACTGGTGAGGCTTTTCTAGTTGTCTTGTAGCTTTTTGCAAGCGCAACTGAAATAGTTGTCTTTTAATAGCGACAATTTCATCAGAAAGCTTCTCGTCACTTAATTCTCTAGCTTCTGACATCTTGGGAAGAGGCATAAGTTACTCCTGCTCCTGTGGTTGAGAGCGCACAATAAACTTAGTTTTTATTGGCAGTTTAAATGAAGCCAAACGCATTGCTTCACGGGCAATTTCTTCAGAAACTCCACCGATTTCAAACAAAATTCGTCCTGGTTTAACTACAGCTACCCAAAACTCTGGATTACCTTTACCGGAACCCATCCGGGTTTCAGCAGGACGCATGGTTACAGGTTTATCAGGGAAAATCCGAATCCAGATTTGTCCACCCCGACGAATATAACGAGTCATTGCCCGACGGGAAGCCTCGATTTGCCGCGAGGTAATCCAAGCCGGTTCTTGCGCTTGCAGCGCAAAATCACCGAAGTTAAGGGTACTACCACGGCTGGCTAGTCCCTCCATCCGTCCGCGCTGTTGTTTGCGGAATTTAGTTCTTCTAGGGCTTAACATGATTGGCTACTAGGTACTGGGCATTGGGCATTGGGCATTGGGCATTGGGCATTGTCAATTCTCTATGCGCCATGCCCCATTCCCCTTTTATCCTTCATTTGAGCGGTCTTCAAATTGCTGGCGACGACGTTGTTGTTGACGACGACGGGGTTCACGATCGCGATCTCCACGATCGCGGGGATCGCGTTCGCGGCTTGCTGGTGGTAGCGGATCTGGTTCCTGTCCAGGAATAATTTCTCCCTTGAACACCCATACTTTGATGCCCAAAATGCCGTAAACAGTTTTTGCTGTGCAATAAGAGTAGTCAATATCAGCCCGTAAGGTATGTAAAGGTACTCTACCTTCACGAGTCCACTCTGTCCGGGCAATTTCTGCACCGTTGAGCCGACCACTAACTTGGATTTTAATACCTTGGACACCAGCGCGTTGGGCCCGTTGAATTGATTGCCGCACTACGCGCCGAAAGGAAACCCGACGTTCTAATTGTTGAGCAATATATTCGGCAATTAGATAGGCATCAGCATCAACTCGTTGGACTTCAACTACGTTAATGCGAATTTGACGATTACTACCCAACAACCCTTGGAGTCCGGTACGCAAGGATTCGATACCTTGACCACCACGACCCACTACTACACCTGGTCTAGCGGTACGTACTTCTAAGTCGATTTGGTCGGCTTTGCGCTCAATTCGCACTTCGGAAATTCCGGCGTTGTTTTGAGCCTGCCTACCCAACTTTTGTTCTATATATTGACGCAGTTTGTGGTCTTCTTGTAAAAGTTCTGGATAGCGATCAGGAACAGCAAACCAACGGGATTGATGTTCTTGTGTAATACCCAGGCGAAAACCAACTGGATGAATCTTCTGTCCCACGAATGCTTCCTCTAAAATTTCTTACTTTACCCAATTTATTCGTGTAAACGTGATTATTTTTCTGGGGCGGCTCCAACAGCCACAGTAATATGACACGTCGGTTTGCGAATTTGGTAAGCTCGACCTTGCGCTCTTGGTTGGAATCGCTTCAGAGATGGCCCTTGATCGGCATAAGCCTGAGTAATCACTAGTTGAGTTCGATCTAACCCAGCGTTGTGTTCGGCATTAGCAGCAGCGCTTCTGAGAACTTTCAATATGGGTTCAGTAGCGCGATAGGGCATAAATTCTAGGATAATTAACGCTTCACGGTACGATCGCCCACGAATTTGATCGAGTACCCGACGCACTTTATAGGCCGAGATGCGGATAAAACGAGCGATCGCTTTTACTTCAGTAGTATTAGTAGCCATAATTTTCTCCAATTTTGTCATTTGTCATTTGTCATTTGTCACTTGTCTTTAGCTAATGACTAATGACTAATAACTAATGACTACCTACCCGCTTTTTTGTCGCTTTTTCCATGACCCCTGTAGGTGCGTGTTGGGGCAAATTCACCCAATTTGTGACCTACCATCTGTTCATTTACAAAAACTGGAACGTGTTGGCGTCCGTTGTGAACAGCTATGGTATGACCTACCATTAGAGGCAAAATTGTCGAAGCTCTTGACCAAGTTTTAATAACTTCTTTTCTGTTGTTGTCGTTGAGCTTTTCAATTTTCTTTAGGAGATGATCCGCAACGAAAGGACCTTTTTTTAGAGAACGACCCATAGTTCAATTTTGGATTTAGGATTTAGGAATGATGAGTGAGGAATTAGGAGTTAGATTTTACTCTCAACTTATAACTCTTAACTCCTAACTCTTTAAGACTCACGACCACCGCGACCGCGTTTAGAAGACTTACGGCGACGACGGATAATCAATTTGCTGCTAAGTTTCTTACGATTGCGTGTCTTCGCGCCCAATGTGGGTTTACCCCAAGGTGTAACAGGCCCTGATCTACCGATAGGTGCCCTACCCTCACCACCACCATGTGGGTGATCCACTGGGTTCATGACGCTTCCTCTAACCTTAGGACGGCGACCTTTCCAGCGATTGCGCCCTGCTTTACCTGCACTCAGGTTTCTTGCATCGGTGTTGCCTACTTGCCCAATGGTGGCGTAGCATTCGCGCCGAATCAAGCGGACTTCTCCTGAAGGCAATTTGAGAGTTACATAATTACCTTCTTTTGCCACAACTTGGGCGCTAGCACCAGCAGCACGCACAATTTGACCACCTTTACCAGGAGTCAGTTCTACGTTGTGAACACCAGTACCCAAGGGAATCTTTGAAAGAGGTAAAGCATTACCATCTTCAAAAGGAGCTTCAGGCCCAGAAATAATTATTGTTCCAACTTTCAACCCGTTGGGATGGAGGATATAACGTTTTTCGCCATCTTGGTAATACAAAAGGGCAATTCGGGCATTGCGGTTAGGATCGTATTCAATTGCTGCGACTTTGGCAGGAATATTATGTTTATCCCTTTTAAAATCGATGATTCGGTAAAGTTGTTTGTGTCCGCCACCCCGGCGACGACTAGTAATCCGCCCAGTATTATTCCGACCTTTGGCGCGATGCTTCGAGGTAGTTAGGGATTTTTCTGGCTCGGTTTTTGTGATTTCCGCAAAGTCAGAAACTGTAACTTGGCGAGTACTGGGGGTATAAGGGCGATAAGAACGAGTACCCATAATCTATTTTGGATTTTGGATTTTGGATTTACTTAATTTTGGATTTTGAACTTTGGATTTTGGATTTAATGAGTGTTTAACTAATTGCGACCATCTTGGGGACTTATTGAGTAAACTCCTCAATCTAAAATCTAAAATCTAAAATCTAAAATTCCTAGACTTCTGGGAATAGAACTTGTCTAATCTTGTCTTCATCCCCAGGTGCGACGGTAACAATGGCTCGCTTATATTGGGGTTTATAACCAATAAATTTACCAACGCGCCGCTTTTTACGCGGTGGTAGGGTGGTGTTGACTTTTACAACCTTGACCTGAAACAAGTCTTCGATCGCAGCCTTGATTTCTGGCTTAGATGCCTTTGGAATTACTTCAAAGGTATACTTATTCTGTTCCATCAAAATAGTCGCTTTTTCGGTGACGATTGGGCGACGTACTAAGTCGGCAAGGTCGCGGGGGTCAAAGCTAGGCACTGTAGACCTCCTGAATTTTTTCTAGGGCTGATGCCGTAACTACAATTTTGTCAGCGTGCAGTAAATCAAAAACATTTAGCTGGTCGGCTGCAATTAGTTTTAAATTTTCAATGTTGCGGGCTGACAAATAAACATTATCTGTATCCGCAATTTCAGACAAGATTAACAGTGACTTGCTTTCTGGTACTACTCCCCAACGGGCAAGCGCTGCTACTAATTCTTTAGTCTTCGGGCGAGATAGCTCGGTGCTAAATTCTTCTACTACGATCAAATCCTCAATGCGGCTGACAAATGCTGTCCGCAGTGCTAAACGTCGCTCTTTGCGATTTAACTTAAGGTTGAAGTCTCTAGGTTTTGGCCCAAAGATTACACCACCACCACGCCACAATGGCGAACGAATAGACCCTGCACGAGCGCGACCAGTACCTTTTTGTCGCCAAGGTTTACGGCCACCGCCTCTGACTTCTGAACGAGTTTTTGTACTGGCATTTCCTTGACGAGCATTAGTCAATTGCCGGACTAAGGCGCGGTGTACAATATGAGATGCTGTTTCTTCTTTGGCAGTGCGCAACTCAAAGGTCGTCTCGCCGACCTGTTCTCCTTGCCAATTTTTAACTACGCTTTCAACCATCTTTGTTATTTGTCCTTTGTCACTTGTCATTTGTCATTTGTCTTTTGCCATTTGTCCTTAGCCAATGACTAATGACTAATGACTCTTGACTAATGACTTTTGACTATCCCACTGTTTTTGCAGGCACAATACTTACTAAAGCGCCCGGTTTACCAGGAATTGCTCCCTTAATAAGTAATAAGTTGCGTTCTGCATCAACTCGAACTATGGTCAGCTTACGGATTGTGATCCGTTTGCCACCTAAACGGCCTGCCATCCGCTTACCTGGATAGACACGACCTGGTGTTGTACCAGCACCAATAGAACCCGGCGCTCTGTGGTTTTTAGAACCGTGGGACATAGGCCCCCGACCAAAGTTGTTGCGCTTCTGGTTGCCCGCAAAGCCGCGACCGATACTTGTGCCGACTACATCGACAATTTGACCTGCACTAAAAATATCTGCTTTAATCTCTTGACCTAAAGCATAATCACCAGAACTTTCGGTGTGATATTCATTTAGGTGACGCAATGCTGGGGCAGATGATTTAGCTAAATGGCCCAGTAGTGGTCTGTTTAGTGCCTTTGGTTTGACTTCGCCAAAACCAACTTGAATGGCAAAGTAACCGTCGGTTTGTTTTGTTTTAACTTGTGTAACAGTGCATGGCCCTGCTTGAATGACAGTTACAGGAATAGCTACTCCTGCTTCGTCAAATATTTGGGTCATGCCCAGCTTGGTGCCGAGAATACCTACAGACACAGTAACTGGTTCTCCTTTCTACTTGCTGACCTTGGAATTGGACTCTAGAGGACACGCTTTGTACGCATCAGTTTAGGCTGGGTTAGCCTGCGAAATTTGGAATGGTTTAAATAAACCGCTCCAAATGCTTTCGGACACAACAAACCGTGTCCGTACTGCTTGGTGAATTTGTTTAGCTTCACTCACTAGATCACCAGAACAGCCACAAGTCTCTTCCCGTTGGGAAGGAGTAACTTCTGGAATCAATGCAAGGCGCTACAGCTTAAAGCTGTGTGCAGCAATGCTTTCGTCCAAGCAATTGCTCTGGCACTTTCTGGAGGCAGCGCTGTCGGCGGGTTTTCCGATTTTTAGACGCCCATAAGACGGCTTCCCGGAGATTGGCTACTGCCGTGTTGCAGTTGGACTTAAGCGGTTTTTACCACCCAGTATCCATTAACTGAGACTGACGTAATGCCATTAAACCAACATTGCTGCTCAGTTTTCACTTCCTTAAACACCTTAAACTATTGTTTAAGATTTCGCCTGCTTTTTCAGAGGCACAGGAGTAAATGTACTCTGGAGCTTTGGATTGGCTTTAATTCTTCGTCCATAAGCTCCAATGTTGACCTGAAAGCTTTCTTAGTTTACCAGTCTATGATCAATCTGAGTTAGATTATCCAATTTGGATTGAGTCATCAGCTTTTGATGCTAACACTATCTCAAAATGACAGTAAGAAGCTAGTCTAATTTGCGTCTTTGGTCACAATCTAATAATATAAATTATTTATTTATGTTTGTCTAGTAATTTATAGAGTTATTTTTGGAAAGTGGGGAGCAGGGGGAGTGAGGGACAAGAATTAATAACCAATGCGCCATGCCCAATGCCCAATTCCCAAAAAAATGCTTTTAATCTATCGGTTCAGGGTAAATAATAGAGATATCTAAGTGGGATAAGACGAAAATCTATGGCACTAATTACCACTGGCAATGGTTTAATCCGCGATTTGGAAAAATTTGGCGCTCTTGGGGTATATGTACCTCTGGAAGGGGGTTATGAAGGTCGATATCAGCGCCGACTACGCGCAGCTGGCTATACTACCCTCCATATTACCGCCAAGGGACTGGGTGATGTAGCTGCGTATCTCACAAGAATTCATGGAGTCAGACCTCCTCATCTTGGTAAAAAAAGCACTGGTAGTGGTGCAGCAGTAGGTCATGTGTACTACTTGCCACCAATTATCAATTCTCATCTAGAACAGCTACCACCAAAGTCTAAGGGGCTGGTGTTGTGGATTATTGAAGGGCATATTCTTTCCAATGAGGAACTTGAGTATTTAACGAATTTGCCTCAGTTAGAACCACGAGTAAGAGTAGTCATTGAGAGAGGTGGCGATCGCGCCTTCCGTTGGACTTCTCTAGAAAAAACTCTCTTAGCTAGTTAGTCCTTTGTCATTGGTGAGCCACTGCGGTCTTGGGGTCTCCCCAAGTGAAGCACGTGGCGTCATTAGTCATTTGCTCATGACTAATGACTCACTTCAATCACCATTTCAATAATGCTGGGTCGAAAACTACAAGATGCAAAAGTTAAAGCACAGATTGTCATAAAGGCTTTAACGAATTACAAATTATTTTAATCTTGTTGGTGAGCGAATCTATAACCACCCCACAAAGAAAGAGCGATCGCAATCACTAGCAAAATCGGTATGCTGTACCAAGGAAACTGAGACAAGGGTAAATGGGCAGCCGCACGCAGTCCGATGCTGGCGTAGGTGAGTGGTAACAGGTAAACTACGACTTTGAGGGCTGATGGTAATGTACCAGGGTCAAAGAAGGTCGCTCCTAAGAATGACATGGGGATAATTATAAAATTGTTGTAGAGTCCGACTGATTCGAGCGATCGCACACTCAAACCCACAATCACCCCTAACCCAGCAAATACCGAACAATTCAGCACTACCAACAATAGAAATAGTGGGTTGAGAAAATTCCAGTTTCCAGTCAACAGGACTGCTACCAAAATCACTGAAGCCGATGTCATCAACCCTCGTACTACTCCCGCCAACATTTTTCCAATGTACAAAGCTAAGGGATGTATAGGAGTTAACAACAATTCCTCGAAGGTTTTAGTAAATAGTCTATCTCCACAAATCGAGAATGTCGTTCCAGCAAAGCTAACCGTCATTGACGATAGCGCCACCATCCCTGGTAATATAAACTCTAAATAGTTGTTATAGTTACCACTAATCCCTGAGCCGGGTTTGATGGAACTACCCAAACCCAAGCCAAAAGCTAAAATATATATCAGTGGGGATATTAAGCCTGATGCAGCAACTGGTAAGATTCTGACACGTAAATCTAACCAATCTCCCCAAAAAATAGTCAGACTATCAGCTAGAAAAATTTGAAGTTGCGAAGTTTTGAACTTCTTGCTTGAGAATAACGCTCTTTGAGATGCCACTTGTTTCTAATTAGTTATTAAAACTTTCTTAAATTTTAATTTATTTTGTTTGACATATCAATTACTAGGGGTAACAAAAATATCTCATACGAATACGAAAAATTCGTCTGGAAAAGTTATAAGCAAAGGTTTCCTTCGCTCAAAATTTTCGCCAAATTACAAACAAAAAGCTAGATAATCCATGCATGATGACTGGATCATTTATGCAAATTCAATCAATACTATCTAATAAATATCAAAAATATGCTATAATTACCTAATAAAATTCAATGTAAAACTTAAAAACAGTTACTCTGTGATTTGCATGTGAAGCAGAATAAAGTTAATAACAATTCCTTAATTGACAAATAAATAAAATACTCATCAATTCTTCAAGATGGAAACAATAACCGACAAGGTTGAAATTCTGTCCAGATATCTATATAAGTTACTACTTTTATCATTTAAGAAGAAGACTGACCAAAAAGTGGCAGACAATTACAGTTAAGAATAGGCATACTGAAAGAGGGAGAAAACTTTAGACCACTCCCTTCCTAATCGGCGTGAAGGTGATTAAGCAACAATGAGACGTAAACCTACTGGTAGATCGGCTACTACTTCTAAACCCTCTATTTTCCAATCCCCAATTTTTAACCTCTTCACCATCGCAATTATGGGAGGGGTGTTGATTTTGGGAATTGGCATTGGCATTGCTTTTAGTTCTACAACCACGTTAGCTCCATCAAATGTGGCTTCTCGTGAATTCATTGATTTGAAAGCACCTAACCCTGAAATTTGCGTGCAGTATGGAGCCAGCGCGATGGTGATGGACGCTCGACTGTTCGTCACTCTCAACCCCTTCAATGTCTATGTTGCCCAGCCGAGTATGCGTCCTGGATGCGTAATCCGACAAAATAACTGGGCGCTTTTAGAGCAACGTAAGTTGGTGACATCTGAGCAAGTAAATGAGTGCAAAAATCGCCTGAACACCTTTGGCTTTACAGGTAATTTGGACAGTGACAAACCTGATATTAGGTGTATATATCAGAATGAAGCTGCTCAAAACTTTTTTACGGCTCAACCAGGAGCAGTTGGAACACCTCAAGAAACTGACAGATTTTAGATTTGGGAATTGGGGTTAGGGAAGAGGTGACAGGTAACAGGGAATAATCTGTACTCTATTCCCTTTTTCAATCCCCAGTCCCTAGCGATCGCATCTGCCTTTATCAGATCATTCGTACTCATCACGTATAATGGTCAAACCTAAAGCTTTGTAGGCACTCAACATATTATTAGATACTGTAGGTGCAGTTACTAGGTAAGTCAGGGCACGAATAGACTCCACTAGATAAGGAGCTGCTGTGTCTAATTTTTCTGCTGTCACTAATCCTACTACCTCTGCCGAGCCAGCAATCATGGCTCGTTTGACGTGGGCTTCGTCTAGATTAGGTACACTAATCCCAACTTCTGGATGCAAACTGCAAACTCCCAACATGCACAAATCTGCACGAATCATCCGTAATGTCTCAATCGTGACAGTACCCACGTTCACCAAGGCTTTTTTGTAGAGTTGTCCACCTAACATCACAACCTCTATATGGGGATGTTCTGCTAAAGCAACTGCTATTGGCGGACTATTTGTGATCACTGTTGCGTGCAAATCTAGGGGCAAATGACGGGTTACTTGGAGAGTTGTTGTACCTCCGTCTAAAATCACCACCTGTCCTGTACAAACTAATTTTGCTGCTGTCCGAGCGATCGCTTCCTTTTCTTTTGGCGCTTGCTTTTGACGGTCGGCATAACTGGCGGTGGCTGGGGATTTAAGGAGCGCTCCCCCGTGAACGCGTTGCAATAGTCCAGTTTCTGCCAGTTCTCGCAAATCCCGGCGAATAGTATCCTCAGAAACTTTGAGAACAGCACTAAGTTCTGTCGAAAGTACCTTTTTATCACGACGCAGTATTTCTAAGATGAATTGTCGTCGTTCAGCAGTTAGCATAATTAATTTTCCTGAAATTGCGTTTTTGAACTTGAAATTGCATGTTTGTGAGTTTATACTTATTGATATGCAAGTTCTTGTACGGTAATCCGTAACTTCAATTGAATTCAAGCACATTCATGCACAATTGAATGTATTGATTTTTGCTTTTGATGAAATCACACGGTTCCACAATGGTTCCGAGTGGTTGGCTTGAGCTTGGATAATTGTTGCCCAATGGGGGTTTTAACGATTTTTTGTAGTGCGATCGCGCGTCCTGTCTGTTCAAATTGTTTTTTATTCAATCAATAAACCATGACTACTATTAATACCCAATTTCCAATCGACCTCAGTGCTTACAAACCTTTAGCGCTCAATCCCGCAAATTCCAGCCTTACTGCTGAACAACGAGATACTCTCAAAGCGAATATTCAACTTTGCCGAGATGCGATCGTCTTTTTTACAGCGACTGGCGCGGCTAGCGGAGTGGGCGGCCATACTGGTGGGCCTTATGATACAGTGCCAGAGGTGATGATCCTTGATGCCTTTTTCCGAGGAGCATCGGAGCAATTTGTACCGATTTTCTTTGATGAGGCAGGACATCGAGTCGCCACCCAATATCTGATGGCAACGTTGCATGGTGATTTACCTGCCGAGCAACTTTTACGTTATCGGCAAGCACATTCCAATTTACCGGGACACCCCGAACTAAAACTAACTCCTGGTGTGAAATTTAGTTCTGGGCGCTTGGGCCATATTTGGCCTTACATCAATGGTGTGGCAATGGCGAATCCAGGCAAGGCTGTTTTCTGTCTCGGTTCTGATGGATCGCAACAAGAAGGTAACGATGCCGAAGCTGCTCGCTTGGCTGTTGCTCAACATCTCAATGTCAAGCTGCTCATTGATGACAATGATGTAACGATCGCTGGACATCCTTCTAAATATTTACCTGGTTTTAGTGTCGCCAAAACCTTAGAAGGCCACGGTTTGAAGGTTATTCAGGGAGACGGTGAAGACTTAGACGATTTATACCATCGTATAAGCGAAGCTGTGAATACTCCCGGAGCGATCGCTATTATTAATAAACGTCCGATGTGTCCTGGTATTGAAGGCTTAGAAGGTTCCATTCATGGTCATGATGTAATTTCTGTAGATTTAGCAGTTAAGTATCTAGAATCTCGCGGACAAACTGCGGCTGTCGAATACCTTAAAAGTATTGAGAAACCGAAACAAACGTATACATTTCTAGGTTCTGGTGACAAATGGGGTGCTAACCGTAGTGTGTTTGGTGAAGCCGTGGTGGGTGTCCTCAGTCGCATGAGTGAGACGGAGCGTAAAGAAAAAGTCAAGGTCATTGATAGCGACCTAGAAGGCTCCTGCGGTTTGAAGAAAATTCATGAAACATACCCAGAAATATTTATTTCCTCCGGCATCATGGAACGGAGCAACTTCTCTGCTGCGGCTGGATTCGGGATGGACGAGGGCAAGCAAGGTATTTTTGCGACCTTCAGCGCCTTCTTAGAAATGTGTATCTCAGAAATCACGATGGCACGGCTGAACTATTCCAATGTTCTGTGTCATTTTTCCCATGCGGGTATAGATGACATGGCAGATAACAGCTGCCACTTTGGTATAAATAATATGTTTGCCGACAATGGCTTGGATGATGGCTACCCAACACAGTTGTACTTCCCGGCAGATAATAATCAGATGACAGCTTGTGTAAAAGCTGTGTTTTTTGACCCTGGACTGCGGTTTATTTTCTCCACCCGTTCTAAAGTGCCCAATATTCAGGACAGCAACGGCAATGACTTCTTTGGAAGTGGTTACAAATTTGTTCCCGGTAAAGATGAGGTTATACGAGAAGGGACGCAAGGCTACATTATTAGTTTTGGGGATGCTCTCTACCGTGCCGTTGATTCTGTAGAGCGTCTTAAGCAAGAAGGGCTAGACGTTGGTTTAATTAACAAACCAACTTTAAATACCATTGATGAAGAAATAATTACCAAAGTTGGTAATGCTCCTTTTGTGCTTGTAGTAGAACCCTTCAACCGTCGCACTGGTTTAGGCAGCCGTTTCGGTTCCTGGCTGCTAGAGCGGGGGTTGACTCCCAAATATGCCCATCTTGGAACTTATAAAGAAGGTTGCGGCGGTTTGTGGGAACAGTACCCATATCAAGGTATCGATCCAGTCGGCATCATCAACAAGGTGAAGGAGTTAGTTGGAGAAAGGTAATAGTTGCTAATTGGACAAATATCCAAATTAGGGTATGGGGCATTGGTTTGATTTTCCATGCCTCATGCCCTATTTGAATTGGGTTTTGGGTAAAGGTTGACCAAATTCGATTACCTGGGGATTGGGAAGATTGGGGATTGTTGGAACTGGAAATTCTGACATACCTAAAGGAGGAATGCTATTCAAGTTACTGGGTTGATTTGGGAAAGAAGGAGGGGGAAGAATCAAAGCAGGTTGTGGAGAGGATGTATTGGGATTTAAGGGAGGTACGGTTACAAAAGGCTGCCCTGAGCTATTAGTAATTGTTGAGGGTAGGTTATTTGATATAGGCGGAGCTGTGAGTAAAGGTGCTTGTAGATTAGTAGTAGTTACAGGTAGGTTACTAGATGGCTTTTTGGCTGTTTGAGGTTGTTTTTTGGGCGAAGATGGGGAATTCCCTGGTTTTACGGCAGTAGTTTTACTAGAAATAACCGGACGTAATACCCAGCGAGTGGAGTTTTTTCGAGAAACCGGTTGCAGTTGTATCTGTTTGGGATTTAAAACAGTCCCTGGTGCTAAATCTAGGACAATGCGTGTGTCATTTGCGTTCAGTTGAGAAACGCGAATGCTTTTGATTGCTCCAGAATAATTTTGTTGTATGGGAACTTTGCCCAACTTAGTATTCGGTATATCTACAACTAGACGGGAGGGTTGGGCTAGGTAGAAATAACGGGGGGTTGTGCTTGCTGAGAGGGTGATTTCGAGTTGCTGTGTCTTGGAGGAAAAACGCCAATTTTCGAGCTTTGCTACTGGTGTAGCAGCAGTAGTGCAAGTTTCAAGCGCGATCGCTGCACAAAAGCCTAATAGACTGATGTTAAATTGTTGTTTGCGCCATTGACACAATTGCCTAGTCTTTAGTCCCTGATCCATTCTTTTTATCTGCTCCATAAAACCCATATAATGCGTTCACAATCCCTAAGACGCGATGAATCGCGTTTGTACCCACTCCCAATTCAATTAGCTTTTTGAGGCACAGCAGTAAATTTTAGAGGTTGTGGAATACCATTTACGGTTAATTGACCTGTCATATTACCTTTATCCACAAGTTGCATTTGAATTGTGACTGAGTTCAGAGGATCATTTTGGGGGCGAGGAATATTACAAAGGATTGATTTACCAACTTTCCCAGATAAATTTAACTGTTGATTTCGGAAGATGCCTGCCAGAGAGTGCTTTTCGTCAGTATCGGCGTTAGCGTTTGCCGGTAATACAGAGGCATTTAAGTAAATACCCGATTGCTGAATGTTTAACGTTAGAGTATCCGATTTTTCACAGTTAGGCAAATTCTCTGACAAGGTTAAATGATACCGACCGCTAATTGCAGGAGGAGCTTTAAGATTTGTTTCTCCGTAAGCACTGACAGTTTTAAACAACAGTTGCACTGAAATTATTGCTACTCCGTAAAAAGTTAAAGATTTAAAGTTGAAATGATTCATGAATTTCAACTCCTTAATGTTGGCTCTTGACTACTAACTTCAGGAAGCATAGAGGCAAGGTGAGCGGTGACTTGGCTGTAACGGCGGGTAATCAGCAGGGAAGAACGGCATTGGATAGCTAGTTGATCTGTATATCTTCCTAAGGTTTGGCGCTCAATACCCCAAGCGCGACTGGTGCCAGCAATAGTTAGGTCTACACCTTCTGAGGCTTGAATGACGGCTTGGATTGGTTCTGGGGCTTCGATAATTTTGATTTCAATGCGATCGCGTACACTGGTAGGCAATTGTTCCATCATCGTGTGCAGTTCATAACTCGATTCTTCCTTGGCATGATTTGCGACTATCTGTAATATCTGCAACATACAATCACGATTGATTAGCAGTCTCAAAGCTAGGATTAGTGCTAAATCATCATGGATATTGGCTGAATAAGGTACCAGTAAACTTTTTAATTGCTCTTTGCCTTTATCTACAAACACTGCTACATCCACTGGGGCAGTGGTAAGCATTTGTCCGACTCTTCCGCCTAAACGATTACTACTAAAAGCTGGGCGATGCCAGCCCACGAGAATTAAATCAGCTTGTTCTAATGTGGCAATCTGTGCTGTCTCGCGGGCAACATTGCTGGATATGCGAACGATAGGATGCACACAAGAACGAGTTTCTGGGGGTTCGAGAGTATTAATCAATTCTTGTAGCTGCTGGCGGCGCTGGGAGATTAATCGATCTGCTTCAACTGGGGTACTTTCAAAAGCATAATCTTCTTGAAATTCAATCAGGCTCAGAGGGTTAACAATGGCAGGATATCGGTAATTGAGAGCGATGCCTACGGCGGGCTGTGCCAACGCTACTGCCAACTGTACCAAACCTTTTTGGGTACTTGGATTAGCCACTGGCACCAAGATTCGGAAAGGATGAGGGAAAGTTTCACTTCCAGTAGAGGTATCTATACCTGTTTGTGGTTCTGCCTCTGGTTCCACGACATCTAACTTGATCAGCTTTTTCGGATATGTCCATTCCAGCAGTGGCGAGGTCATGAATGTAGTTACCAATGCCATAATTACCAGCATGGTAAATATTAAGGGGGAAATTACCTTTAACTCTAGACCAATATTTAGTACTATCAGTTCGGTTAAACCGCGAGTGTTCATTAACCAACCGAGTGCTGAGGCTTCCCGTTTACTAATGCCACTGACACGGGCCGCTACATAAGTACCAACATATTTGCCTGCGATCGCTACTGCTAAAATCAACGCACACAAAAGCCACAATTCGGGACGATTGAGCAAACCAATCTGTGTCTTTAAGCCACTGTAGGCAAAAAATATGGGCAGCAAGAATATCAAAACAAAATCTTCGGTTTTTACTGCTAATTCCCGCACTAAATCTTCATTTTTGGGCATGGCTGCTCCCAGTAAAAATGCCCCAAAAATTAAATGAATACCAATTAGTTCGGTGATTAATGCCGACGCAACCACTGCCATATAAATCCCAGCTAGCAATAGTTGGCTGAGTCGTCCCGCACGAAGGTAGTGTTTAGCAAGGCGTTGGAGAAACCAACGTCCCGCCGTCAACATCAAAGCGATGTAAACTATGCTGGCGATGATTGTGGGTATTGCACCAGCAAAGTCACCAGTTCTAGCAACTGCGATCGCTACTGCCAAAAGACACCAAGCTGTCACATCATCCACTGCTGCACAAGTTAACGCCAACGTTCCTAAACGTGTTCCTTGTAAATTGTTTTCAGTAATGATTCGCGCCAATACTGGAAAGGCTGTAATCGACATCGCCGCCCCTAAAAATAAGGCGAAGGCAGTGAAGGATACACTTGCATCGGAAACTAAGGGATAAAGTAGTACCGCTAGCAATGTTCCTAAAGAAAACGGCACTAAAATGCTGACATGAGAAGTTAAAACAGCTACTTCTAATTGTCCACTGAGATATTTGGGATTTAGTTCTAGCCCAATTAGAAACATGAAAAATATTAGTCCCACCTGAGACAAAACATTTAGAAAAGGAATAGTTTCTGGTGGAAACAAGGAAACTGCTATATCAGGAGCAACTAAACCAAATAAAGATGGGCCAAGCATAATCCCGGCAACAATCTCACCAATTACGAGTGGTTGCTTAATAGAACGGAATCCTAGCCCTACGAGCCGTGAAAGGCCGATAATAATCAGCACTTCAACCAGAACGAGAATAACTATATGCATGGTTTCCTCAAAATTAACTATCTGGTTTCCCTAAGATAATTCTTTAAAAGACTGGAAAATGTCAAGCTTGTTAGATACAGCTAAGATTAATTTGTGCTTTGTTGTAATGTCAATTATTGTTACAATGCAGTTATAGCCATGAAACATTAATTTTGATGATTTTAGAAGTTACATTTCTAAGAACATCCGAATTAACGATAGCAAGAAAATTAGTTAATAGGCAGTAAGTTTGTAGTGCTGCTAAAACGCTACTACAAACTACTTAGCGATTATAACCAGAGTCAAAGCACAGAATTTTTCTCAATTACAAGATAATTAATCTAATATTTAAATTTGCTTAAGCAGAATATTTTTCATAGCTTGTACCTTGCAAGAGAAAGGCAATCAGTGGTGATGCCATGAGTGTAGTAATGACTGCCATAATAACCATGATAGTGAATAAAGTTGGGGTAATTATACCCTGCTCTAGACCAATATTAAGAATGATTAACTCCATCAAACCACGAGCATTCATTAGAGCGCCGATAGTTGCAGATTCACGCCAATTTTCTCCTGCCAATTTTGCAGCCAACATACAAGCAACACCTTTGCCGAGAATTGCGAGCGCAATAATTAAAAGTGTAATTCCCCACAGAGTCGGTGTGTTTACCAATCCAATTTGAGTGTTCAATCCAGAGAATACAAAAAAGATTGGGAGCAAAAAAGAAGTAGTTAAAAACTCTGTATATTGGCGAATTTGTTGGGCGAATTCCCCGCGTGGTGTAACTGCTCCTAGCACAAAAGCACCGAATATTGCATAGATACCTGTGACATCAGTAAACCATGCACAAAACATCAAAATTATCAACATCAAAGTTAGGGTTTGTTTGTTCACACCTGCATCGCGTTTTGTCATGCGTGTGAACGCTCTTAGTAGAGGTTGACCAAAAAAAATTGCAAATAGCACATAGCAAATGCCACCACCAATTGCTAATATGGCAATGCTGAGAGAATTTTTCACGCTAGCAAGCACGATCGCTAGCAAACACCAAGCAACTGCGTCATCTACCGATGCTGCACCTAAAGCCAAAGTACCGAAGCGGGTTTGTGCAAGACCGCGCTCGTAAAGAATGCGAGCTAACATCGGAAAAGCCGTAATTGTCATCGACGCACCAAGATACAAAGCGCCTGACCAAGGCGTTACTTTTGGTTGAAAAAAATCGCCATTATGGTAAAACAAAAAAGATGCGATCGCTCCTAAAATAAAGGGAGTGATAATCCCGGCAGCAGATAGCAAACTTGCACTTTTAATATGATGTTTTAATAATTTGGTGTTAAACTCTAAACCAATTAAAAACATATAAATTACTAACCCAATCTGGCTAATAGCATATAAAATAGACATTGATGGGTTAGGTATCTTAAGTCCTACAGCAGTGATGATGGGAAGCTTAGGAAACAGCCATTGCTGAAAATCTGGTGCAATCAATCCCAAAAGAGATGGCCCTAACATTACACCTGCAATCATTTCGCAGACAACATCAGTTTGACCAAGATAACGGCGTCCTAAAATTGTAACAATGCGACAAGTGGCTAAAATAACTGTGAGTTGTAGAAATAGCTTAATAACCAGATCAAAATTTGACATTGTACTTCCTTAATTTGCTTCTCTGCATTGAACAATCTCCCCAAACTGCAAAGCTTGTCCTGTGTTTCTCATAGATAACTACATCAGTACAAGTACCAATTTTGGAAACATAAGATAGCTATTTTTAATTTGATGAGATAGAGCAGTTGCTAGAACTGCTCTATTGTTCGTAAAAATGCATACAACTGTACGTCAATACAACATATTGCATTCAAACCGAAACCGCCATCTGTAAATTAATTTTTACAAACCGATGTATTGGCGTAACACCTCAAAAGACTTGTGTCTAGACCATAAATCAATACACTTATTTGAATTTTTCCCCCTTCGGGAAGAGGGTTAGGGGGTTAATACCAATTCTGTATAAAGATGCGCTTATGATGCAAGAAATGAAGAACGAACCGCCAAGAGCGCCAAGTACGCCAAGAAGAAATAAGAAATTAAGAGATTTGGCGCAGCTTCACAAAGAAACGGTATAAGTTTATTTGGGGACAAGATATTAAAACCACTCACCACCCCGGAAACGCCAACGGGGAAAGATAATTCGCATTAGGCTTTGTGAACTAATAAAAACTGCCAGCCATACGACGGTATAGTGCAATAAAAAAACTGATAAAGGTAGCTCTTCTTTAGGTAAAGGGATTGGTAAAAAGCCAAATAGTTTTACTCCACAGAACACAAATATTAATTCCCATATACCAGCTAAAAGTTGATAAACTGCGGGCCAATCCCTGTCCCATCGGGATTTTTGGAGATAGTTATAAAGTACATCCCAACCTAAGCCAAACACGGCGACATAACCAAGTATCCAAAAATAAACAGAGCTAGCATTAGAACCAATCCAACCCATTACAAAGGGCAAAGATACAAGTACACCCACCGTTGCAAGTAATAATAATCGAGTTTGCCAACGACCAAATAAAGTTGGTGTCATAGGAATACTGAGTAAAAAATAGGGAAAAGATGGATTTAAAAATTCAGCACTATTGTAGTGCTTTTTGCAAGGGTGGGAGATACGAGAATATTAGGTTAGCCCAAAGCATCAAGATATTTATCTAATTACGATCGCTTAAGCTGGTAATCAAATTTAGAATGGTAATTTGCTATAGCATCCCAATTGATCACATCTTCTAGCAAAGCTTGATAACCTAGTGTATTGGGATGAAGACCATCTTCACTCAAGCGTTTTAGCCGCCAATTTTCACCGCGTTCCATCCATTGCTCAAAAATATCTAAATAGGGAATCTGTCGTTTAGTACAAGCAATTCGAGTTGCTTCTTTGTAACGGTACTGGTCGGCATGATTATAGTAAAAACAATCTAAGAATGGCATCTTGGCTTCATCCACTGGCACCATGCCCACAAATAACACAGGACATAGTTGCTGTGCTAAATCTAAAAGAGTTGCAATTTCCTTTTCAAACAATGCAAAATCTGTGTAACTTCGGCCATCGGGACGCGCTAACCGCGCTGAGTCATTCACACCTACTGATAAAATAATCAAGTCTGGGACACGATTTCGCAGTTCACCCCGGTGGCGAAATTCAACTTCTAGCCTTTGGGCTACTTGTTGCGTGCGATCGCCTCTTACGCCTAAATTATAAAGAACATGACCCGCACTATCCGGCAACATCCACCATCGCCGTAGTTGCTCAATCCAACCTCCTTTTTCTGGGTCGCCGAATCCATAAATTAAGCTGTCCCCCAGTGCGACAATCTTCATTGGCTGAAAGTGATTTGGTGGTACAGACAGCTGCATTGAGGAAGAAGCAAGAAATGTGTGCATTTAAAAACTATATTTTATATCTTTACAAGATTCTATACATTTCTATACCATAGATGGCTATCTTTAGTGTCCAAGCATATATGGAGTTTCTACTTGTTGATATGGTTGCAAAGTTAATATTGCCGCAGTTGAGCCTCAAAAGGTCAACGTCGAGCTTCAGAAGGTCAAAGTTGAGCCTCAAAAGGTCAACGTCGAGCTTCAGAAGGTCAAAGTTGAGCCTCAAAAGGTCAACGTCGAGCTTCAGAAGGTCAAAGTTGAGCCTCAGAAGGTCAAAGTTGAGCCTCAGAAGGTCAAAGTTGAGCCTCAGAAGGTCAAAGTTGAGCCTCGGAAGGTCAACGTTGAGCTTTGGAACTCGAAATAGCTAGGGAATGTCTACGAAGGTCTACATCTACGTGCTTTGGCAATGAGTGTAAGAATTGAACCGCAGAGGCGCAGTATTTCGACTTCGCTCAATAACCGGGCGCGGAGGAAGAGTTTGAGAGGGTGCGTTAGTGCAGCTTATTAAAGGTATCGTTATTATATGCGTGTATTTGCTTAATTTTGTCATCTGTCGTGAGGATAAGTTATAAGTGTAAAAATTATATCTATTGCTAACGAAGATGAATATTGACCTTGTAGTTAATGCACTTAAAAGTATTGCTAAACCTGCGGCTTCTCTAGTTATTAATCAAGTTCAACGCAATGAAACTGTAGTTAGAACCTTAAAACAATTCAATTTTGACCCAGTACAACCACCTAAAGATGTTGATGGTGTTTATGTTTATTCTTTAATTGAGTATGGTGTGGATAAGCAGGAAGTACTGCTGAATCTTTTTCGAGAAAGAGAAATTAAAAATGCTTTTTGGAGTGCTTATACTTCAAATGATCCTTTGGGTTTCTACAAGGAAGTAGAAAAGTTTTTGCAGGGGAAGGATTCAGAATTTGATATCCGATTGATGAGAATTGAACTGCGATCGGAGTTAGAGGAGTTTGGGGAAATATTTATCAAGGTTGCTAAAAGAAGTAAATCGAAAGAGTTTGAATCTTTCCCTGAATGGAATTTAGATGAGTATCCAGCAGAATTTAAGTCATTAATTAGAGAGAAAATTCGCTCATTTTGCGGTCGTAAGTTTGTTTTTGAGGCTTTTAAGCAATTTTGCACCAAAAATCGCAGTGGTTATTTTACCGTGTTGGGTGATGCGGGGATGGGTAAGAGTACCATTGCTGCTAAATATATCTGGGACAATAAATCGCCATGCTATTTTAATATTCGCTCTGATGGCCGCAATCGAGCGGAGCTATTTCTGCAAAGTATTCGTAAACAATTAATCAAGCGTTACCAGTTACAGAATGCCGAGAATGCTAATTTAGCAGATTTACTAGAACAGGTTAGCAAAAAACTGACTGCTGGCGAACATCTCGTAATTGTAGTTGATGCGCTGGATGAAGTGGAACAAGAAGCAGGAGGTAATCTTTTAGATTTACCGTCGTCGCTTCCCGAACGTGTGTATTTTTTGCTGACTAGACGACCCTATACCAGAGATAAAAAACGCTTGTCTGCACCAGATGTCCCGGTAGAGGAGCTAGATTTAAGGGGAAGTCAGTATGTTAATTTGAGCCATGAAGATATTAAAGAGTATATTCGATTCTTTTTAAATGTCGATCAAGACTATAAAAATGCACTTAGACGATGGATTGAAGACCAGAATATTTCAGATATAGATTTTGTTGAACAGGTAGCAACTAAGAGTGAAAATAATTTCATGTATCTGCGCTATGTTTTGCCAGGAATTGCCAAAGGTGACTACTATGACTTGATTTTAAAGCAATTACCCTATGGTCTAAAAGAATATTATCAAGATCATTGGCAGCGGATGGGGATGGAGGAAAAAACCCACGAAGTAAAGGTATTTATATTGTTTATTTTAGTAGAGATTGGTACACCAATTCCCTGTGAAATGATAGCGGATATTGCCGAACAAGACGAATATGATGTGCAATCAGTTTTAGATGTGTGGGTTGAGTATTTGAAGCCGCAAGAGCTAGAGGGAGAAAACTGCTACAGCATTTATCACACTAGTTTTTTAGAGTTCTTGAAAGAAAAACGGATTCTCGATTCAAAACGGAAGCTATTTCAAGAGGTTAATCAACGCATTGCCAACTATCTTATAAGGAAGATGTCCTGATATGGGAGAATTTACTGACAAGTTAGTGGCACAAAGTCCCGCTTTTCAACGTGCTTACTTACGTAGTTTAGCGCCAAGCTTGGTGAAGTCGGGAAATTTGGATAAGTATTACCAAACCCTGACTGATTTTGATTTTCTGTCTGCAAAGATTACCCATCCTGAGTTTGGTGTGCAGCCACTAATTGATGATTATAAATTTATAGATAATTCAGAAATATTTAATAACGCTGAATATAATACCGAACAAATTAAAATATTGAAATTAATCGAGGGAGCATTAGAGTTATCAGCGCATATTTTGAACAAAAACCAGCTACAGTTATTATCTCAACTATGGGGGCGTTTGTTATCTTTTGAATTATCGGGAATTAAAAATTTTCTGACAATTACAAAGCAAACACAATCTCAACCTTGGTTACGTCCGATGATACTAAGTTTAGATCCCCCTGGTCGAACTCTGTTACGCACTCTCACTGGTCATAGCAGCTCCGTAGATGCTATCACCGTTACTTATAACGGTAAGTTTCTAATTTCTGGTTCCAATGATAAGACTCTAAAAGTGTGGAATCTAGAAACAGGAAAGGAAATTTTTTCTATTGAAGGTCACACCGAAAAGATAAACACAATAGCAGTTACACCTAATGGTAAGTTTCTAATTTCTGGCTCTAGTGATAAAACAATAAGAGTTTGGAACTTAGACACTAAAACAGAAGTTTTTATTTTTAAAGGTCATACAGATCAAATAACATCTGTTACTGTAACACCTAGTGCTAAAAGAGTAATCTCTGCTTCGGAAGACAAAACAATAAAGGTTTGGAGCTTAACAACGGGAAAAGAACTAAATACTTTAATAGGTCACACTAAGAAGGTAAATCATGTAACATTCTCGCTATATGGCAGATGTGTAATTTCTGGTTCTGATGATAAAAGTATTAAAGTTTGGAATTTAGAAACAGGAAAAGTACTTTATAATTTAACTGGTCATACTGATTCTGTGCAATCTGTTGTTGTCACACCTGATGGCAAACGAATAGTTTCTGGCTCATGGGATAATACAATTAAAGTTTGGCAACTAGAGACAGGAGAAGAAGTTCACACATTAACTGGTCATACTAATTCTGTACAATCTGTTGTTGTAACGCCTGATGGTAAACGAATAGTTTCTGGCTCATGGGATAATACTATCAAAGTTTGGAGTTTGGAAAAAGGTAGGAATCTGATTACTATTCAAGCTCATACTAGCCCTTTAACATCTTTGGCAGTCACACCGGATGGAAAACAGATAATTTCTGGCTCATGGGATAATACTGTTAAAGTATGGAATCTTTATAAAACAAGAAAATTAGATATTTCCACAAGACACAGCAATTTAGTAGGAGCAGTAGCTGTGACACCAGATGGGAAGAAAGTTATTTCTGGTTCAGGTAAACCTTTACTAGGTTCATCTGATAAAACTATTAAGATGTGGGATATAGAAACAGGAAATAAACTGTTTACACTAACTGGCTCTAATTACTATATACAATCTTTAATTGTGACACCGGATTCCCAATGGGTGATTTCCGGTTTAAATGAAATAAATATAAATATTTGGAACTTAAAAACAGGAAAGAAACATCTCACTATTACGGGTCATACTGGCAAAATAAATACCATAACAGTCACACATAATAGTAAACTACTTATTTCTGGATCAAATGATAAAACTATTAAGGTTTGGAATCTAGAAACAGGAAGTGAAGTTTTTACATTGGCAGCACATACAGAACAAGTTACATTTGTTACTATTGCAGCCAGTGGTGAGAGATTAATTTCTGCTTCCAAAGATAAGAAAATAATAATTTGGAATCTAAAAACAGGGGCAGTAATTAATATTCTCAACGGTCATGGTGAAAAGGTTACTTCTTTAGCATTGATGTGCGATGAGAGATTGATAGTTTCTGGTTCTAGTGATAAAAGTATTAAAGTTTGGGATTTGGAAAGCGGATCAGAGCTTTATACGTTAACAGGCCATACTGACTCTGTACAATCTATAATTGTTACACCTAATGGCAAACAGGTGATTTCCAGTTCAATGGACAATACTCTTAAAGTCTGGAACTTGAAAACAGGCCAAGAAATCGTCAGCATTGCAGGTAATGGAAATCAGGTCAATGCTATTGCAATTACTAAAGATAGCAAATACTTAATTTATCATATTTCAAACGACAACACTGTTAAAGTTTGGAATTTGGAAAGTCAAAATCTAATAACCAGCTTTAGTGGAGAAAGTGCGTTAACGTGTTGTGCTGTTGCAGTAAAGCAATTGACAATTATTGCTGGTGAAAAATCAGGAAGGCTGCATTTTTTGCGGCTTGAAGGAGTAGAGGTGTAACCATGAATACCAGCCCTCGACCTCCAACCCTGGCCCCAACAGAGTTTGAGCAAATCATTCAAGAAAAAAGTCTAAACTTTGTCGGTCGTGAATTTTTCTTCACAGCTATTAACAACTTTCTCCACCGCCATCGCCACGGTTACTTCACTATCATTGGCGCACCCGGTAGCGGTAAAAGTGCAATTCTCGCCAAATATGTGACAAACAATCCTCAAGTTATTTATTACAATGCCGAACTTGAGGGTAAAAATCGTGCTGACGAATTTCTCATAAATATCTGCACGCAACTCATTAATCAATACTCGCTTAATTACACCTCTCTCCCAGATAACGCCACAGAGGGAAGTTGGTTTTTCTCTAGTCTTCTCCAGCAAATCAGCGATAAGTTGGAACCTCATCAAAAACTGATAATTGCCATTGATGGGTTGAATTGCATTGACCGCAACAGCCAACCATCTGGTACAAATCTGTTTTATCTCCCCCGCTATCTCCCTGATAAAGTCTATTTCCTCCTCACTCGTAGACCTTTCTTGCGGGACAAGTCGGGTTTATTAATTGAAACGCCGTCGCAAAGTCTTGATTTAGCAGATTATCCAGAAGAAAATCGGCGGGATATTCAAGCATATATTCAAAATTACCTAACTTCTCAAGAGATCCCCCCAACCCCCCTTGAAAAGGGGGGCAATATTTCGCCCTTGTTAATGGGGGTTAGAGGGGATCTTAAATCTTGGTTGAGTAATCACCAGATTAATGAGGAAGAATTTAGCGATCGCCTCACAACTTTGAGCGAAAATAATTTTATGTATGTTAACCAGATTGTAGGTGCGATGGCAGAAAATTTCTACCCGGAATCTTTCGAGTGCGATCAACTCCCGCCTGGTTTAGAAGCATATTATCAGCAGCATTTACACAAAATGTTTCCACCCGAACAAGACACGGAACATAGCACAGATGTGTTAAATGTCTTAATACAGCAGCAAAAAGCAATATCAGTGGAAGCTTTGGCGCAGACTGCCGCAGCGATCGCACAAATCATTGATACTGATGAGTATGAAGTTGAAGAAGTGCTAGAAAATTGGCTAGAGTTCTTACAGCAAAAGCGAATCGGTTCAGAAACCCATTACAGTCTCTATCATTCCAATTTTCGAGACTGGCTAGGTAAACAGCTAATAAAACCTTCTGAAAACCCTCATAATCCTCTCCCTTAATAGAGAAGCTTAGGTTTTTAATAATGGAGCTAAGCGGATTCGAACCGCTGACCCCCTCAATGCCATTGAGGTGCGCTACCAACTGCGCTATAACCCCTTAAAATCCATTATACATAATGGCTTGATTTTTGGTACTTTGTCAAGCTTTTTGTGAAAAATAAATTTTTAACATCTCCTCAACCACTGGGCACCTACAAGGACACTTGCAACAAATAGGTCATACAGTGCCCCATCAAGAAGTAAACTACTAACATGGCAGCAGCAGCCAGAGCAACTAATGTACCAGCCAACATCAGAGAAAATTCTTTACTCTCGTAGGCTTTTTCCATTAAATGCAGTGACCACGCCACCAGGGCGACATCAAAAAGTAAAATAGGAAGCAACATATTTTTTAATAATTGTTAATACTTGTAAAATAATATTAACACCCTTTCAGGGAAGTGTGTCTAGCCTTAGATAGATGTCATTAAACAGTAAATGATGGGTCAAGAGAATGTTCTTACTGGCACGTTGCGATCGCGCAAGTAATTTTTGATTTCTGCTACGCTTAATTGTCCGTAATGTAACAGGGATGCGAGTAATGCTGCTTCAGCTTTGCCTTGGGTTAGGGCAGTGTAGATATGTTCACAATTACCTGCACCACCGGAAGCAATGACTGGAATTTCTACAGCATTGGCAATTGCCCGTGTGATCTCAATGTCATACCCGGCTTGGGTTCCATCAGCATCCATACTTGTTACTAGCAGTTCTCCGGCCCCCCGTTTTTCAACTTCTTGTGCCCACAGTAGAGCATCTAAGCCTGTATTTTCCCTGCCACCCCGCACATAGACATCCCAACCTGGATTCTCCGGGTTATTTCTGCGTCTGGCATCAATTGCAACAACTATACACTGATTACCAAAGCGATCGCTTGCCCGATTAATCAAGTCTGGATCACGCACCGCCGCAGAATTAATACTAACCTTATCTGCGCCTGCTCGTAACAAAGCTTTAACATTTTCTAAGGATTGAATGCCACCACCCACAGTCAATGGAATAAAGACCTGTTCAGCAGTTCGGTAGACCACATCTAAAATAGTAGCTCGGTCTTCATGAGTAGCTGTAATATCCAGAAATACTAACTCATCAGCACCGGCTTCGTTGTAAACCTTGGCCAACTCTACCGGATCGCCTGCATCTTGGAGATTTACAAAGTTAACTCCTTTTACAACCCGTCCCGCCTTCACATCTAAGCACGGTAAGATTCTTTTAGATAACATAATAACTTTTGTACTTCTGGGTAATTGACCGGAATTTAAATTTTAAATTGGCGCGGGTATTCTCAAACTAAAATTTTCACGGGTATTGGGCATGGGACATGGGCAAGAGGACAAGGGGACAAGAAGAATTGAGGACAAGGGGAAAGACTTGTTGCAAGTTCTCACAAGTCCCCTTGTCCGCCTGCTCTCCCCACTTCCCGCTCCCCACTCCCTAGTCCCTTAAAAGTAGATAGCTGAATTATGGCGATAATCTCATCGAAAAAACAGCCTCCAGAACCCAATGGAGAACCAAAGCAGCTGCGAGAGTCGGCGAAAGCACCATCCACAGAAAATATTTTGAAGCCTGAAGCTGCTATTGATGAACAAGAACAGCAGGAAGAGGGTATTCGACCACACCGATTTGCTGATTACATTGGGCAAAAAGATTTAAAGGATGTGTTAGATATTGCCATCAAAGCAGCCAAGTCTCGTGGTGAGGTGCTGGATCATTTGCTGTTGTATGGGCCGCCCGGATTGGGCAAAACCACAATGGCAATGATTTTAGCATCGGAAATGGGGGTAAATTACAAAATTACTAGTGCGCCAGCCCTAGAACGTCCACGGGATATTGTCGGGCTACTGGTGAATATGAAACCAGGTGATATTTTATTTGTGGATGAAATTCATCGCCTCTCGCGGATGACGGAGGAAATTCTCTATCCCGCGATGGAAGATTATCGCTTAGATATTACTATTGGTAAGGGTTCCAGCGCTCGGATTAGAAGTTTGCCGCTATCAAAGTTTACCTTAGTGGGAGCTACAACTCGTGTGGGTGCTTTAACTTCACCACTGCGCGATCGCTTCGGTTTAATTCAAAAGCTGCGATTTTATGAAGTTGACGAACTGACTCAAATTGTACTGCGAACCGCTCAATTACTCAAAACCCCTATTACAGAAGATGGTGCCACAGAAATTGCCCGTCGTTCACGCGGAACACCACGGATTGCTAATAGATTACTTAAGCGAGTCCGTGATTATGCGGAAGTAAAAATATCTGGAGAGATTGATGAAAGTATTGCATCTGAAGCATTGCAACTATTCCAAGTAGATCCTTGCGGTTTGGATTGGACAGACCGCCAGATGCTAAGTGTGATAATTGAACAATTTAACGGCGGGCCAGTGGGGTTAGAAACAATGGCAGCAGCTACGGGTGAAGATACTCAAACAATTGAAGAGGTATACGAACCTTACCTCATGCAGATTGGTTATTTAACTCGGACTCATCGCGGCAGGATGGCGACAAAAGCAGCATATAAGCATTTGGGATTTACGCCGCCTAATGAACAGTTGTCATTATTGTAATTATGGGCATGGGGCATTGGGCATTGATACTCGTAAATGAGCCTTTGAATTTTATTCCTCTGCTCAATGACAAATAACAAATGACAAATGACAAATTAGGTAAACCTAGATGATTAAGTTGATTGGTATTTTTCTCAGTCTGTTAATTGTGTTTGGCTGGGGTACTCCAGTCATGGCACAATCTCAAGCGCCCATTACTCAAGAACAGTTAAGACAAGGCGATGAGTGGGCAAATCAAGCGTTTGCAGCGACAAATCAAGGTGATTTTGCGACAGCTGAAACTTATTGGACAAAGATTATTGAGCAATTTCCCACCAATGCCGGGGCGTGGAGTAATCGGGGAAATTCGCGGGTAAGTCAAAATAAGTTACAAGAGGCGATCGCAGATTATAACAAAGCGATAGAACTAGCGCCGAATGTCACCGATCCATATTTAAATAGGGGCGCAGCATTGGAAGGGATGGGAAAATGGGATTCGGCGATCGCAGATTATAATCATGTTCTAGAACTCGATCCTAACGATGCGATGGCGTATAACAATCGCGGCAATGCCAAAACAGGTTTAGGAAAATGGGAAGATGCGATCGCAGACTACAAAAAATCTAATGAGATAGCCCCAAATTTTGCCTTCGCCCGTGCTAACTACGCCCTCGCTCTGTATGAAACTGGTCAAAAAGAGCAAGCAATCCGTGAAATGCGAAATATCGCCCGTAAATACTCCCAATTTGCTGATGTGCGTGCCGCCCTTACTGCTGCATATTGGGTAAATGGAGAACAAGGTGAAGCCGAAAGCAACTGGGTAGCAGCTTATGGACTTGATAGCCGCTATAAGGATATCAACTGGGTAAAAAATATCCGCCGTTGGCCTCCCAGCCTAGTTACAGCTTTGGATAAGTTCTTGAAAATTCAGTAGGCACTTCTAACTGAATAAAGATTTCTTTTCTTTGCCTATCTAGGTGTTTTCTGGTATACATCATTGTAATCAACCAGAAGCAGTAACTATGACTCATTATGGACTGATTTGCCCAGCATCAACTGGTCATCTCAACACTATGCTCCCCTTGGGAAAAGAACTGCAAAATCGGGGTCATCAAGTTACCGTATTTGCCTTTTCCGATGCTCAACCGCGAACACTGGCAGCAGGATTAGAATTTAGGACGATTGGTGAATCTAAGTTTCCCCGCGGGAGGATGGCAGAATCCTTGGCTAAGTTGGGAAAATTGAGTGGACTTACTGCATTGCAATATACCGTTAATCTGCTCAAAGAAGGGGCAGATGTTATGCTCAGGGATGCACCACCAGCAATTAAAGAAGCGGGTGTGGAGGCACTTTTAGTAGACCAGGTTACTCCAGAGGGAGGAACTGTTGCAGACTTTTTAAGACTTCCCTTTGTTACCATTTGCAGTGCTGTAGTACTTAATCGAGAAGATAGTGTTCCCCCATTTATGACAAACTGGGGGTATAACACTGCTTGGTGGGCGCAACTACGTAACAGAGCGGGTTATCAGTTGTTAAATAGCATTGCTAAACCAGTCAGAGAAGTAATAAATGAGTATCGCCGAGGGTGGAAGTTACCTTTGCATTCTCACCCCAATGACAACTATTCTTCAATAGCTCAAATTAGTCAACAGCCTGCCCAATTGGAATTTCCCAGGCAGCATTTGCCCCAGTGGTTTCATTTTACAGGCCCTTATCATAGTCCAACTGGTCGGGAAGTTCCAAATTTTCCTTATGAAAAATTGACAGGGCAACCATTAATTTACGCCTCAATGGGGACTGTCCAAAATCGCCTATTGGGAATTTTTAAATCTATTGCCGAAGCTTGTAATGATTTGGATGCCCAACTAGTAATTTCGTTAGGTGGTTCTGCAACTCCAGAGGCTTTGGGAAGTTTGCCGGGAAATCCGCTAGTTGTTGGTTATGCACCCCAATTGGAATTACTGCAAAAAGCGGCTCTCACCATTACCCACGCAGGGATGAATACTACTTTGGAGTCCTTAAATAATGGTGTACCAATGGTTGCCATTCCCGTTGCTAATGATCAACCAGGTGTAGCAGCACGTTTGGCTTGGGCTGGTGCTGGTGAGGCTATACCCCTGAGTCGTGTGAATGTTACTAAACTGCGAACTGCTATCCAAAAGGTGTTGACGGAAGATTCTTATAAACAGAATGCGGTTAGGTTACAAGAAGCGATTAAAAAAGCAGGGGGTGTGAGCCGAGCCATTGATATTGTGGAACAAGTTGTTGCTACAGGGAAGCCGGTTTTAGCTTCCTAATATACGGCATGACAAACTTTTGAAAAAATTAGCTGATTTCCATAACATCAATTATGAACTTCCCCAATAGAAAACTTGGTTTAATCGAGAACCTGTTCGATATTCTCCATGATGTAGGCGGTATGATCGATGTTAATGTTGCTCGTATAGAAGGAGCAATAAAACCTGCTATTTTACAACAAGCTCTCGATTGTCTACAAAAGGTTCATCCTCTGCTTCAATCTCACATTGTTAATTTAGAAGATGGCGCTTATTTTCAATGGGAAGGTACAACAAAAATACCCTTATATGTTATAGATAAGCAAGATGAAAATCAATGGCTGAAAGTTGCCGAAGAAGAGTTACATCAGAAATTCCCTAGAAATACCAGTCCTCTTTGTCGAGTAACTTTATTACGCTCTTCAATAAATAATGGCATTAATGAAATCATTATGACATTTCATCACGCGATAGTTGATGGAATGTCATGTATGTTGTTTGTGGATCAGTTATTGTTCTATTACCAGCAAATGACTGCTGGGGAGAATATACCAAAAGTAGTAACAATGCAACTATTGCCTCCGCTAGAGAAGTTGCTTAATAGTAGTCTCATCAGTAAAAATAATGTTGCTGAAAAACAACATGATGAGGTAATTTCTACACCCCAGTTAATTATTGAAGAAGAAGCACCTCCCAGCGATCGCCATACCTGTCTTGTGACTCGAATTGTCAGTCAAGACATGACTTTGAGACTAAGCGATCGCTGTAAACAAGAGAAAACCACTGTACATGGTGCTTTGTGTGCTGCCATGTTATTAGCAGCGGCAAAAATTGCTTTTACTGATCTACCACTTAGTTTATCCTGTGGTTCAAACGTAAATTTACGAAAATATTGCAAACCGGAAGTATCCACTGGCCACATAGCTTGCTTTGCCTCTATCGTAGAAGAAATTCATACATTACAATCAAATACGAAATTTTGGAATTTAGCACGAGAATGTAAATTAAAAATTAGTCATGCCATTAGCATAGGAAATCCAATCGCTCGAATTTTAAGCGATGATTTAAAAAATGTTAATCGAGACATTATTCTCAAAATGTCAAATCATCAAATGGGACAAAAAAATACAATACATATCTCAAATTTGGGAAAATTTAACTTAGCAGATAAGTATGGTGAATTAAAGCTGAAAGAGTTATATTTTGCAACAGGACAGCATTTGATTGGTAGTTCTTTTTGGTTAGGTGTAGTGACTATCCATGAACAGCTATTTTGCACTTTTGCCCATGTAGTTCCGCTGGTAAGTACTAAGACAGCAAAGTTATTAGCAGATTCTGTTATAGCTAATATTGAAGAAGCATATATATGCTAAAATTTCACATTGGAGGTGTTGACGGAAGATTATTATAAACAAGAAGTACTCACTCTTTACGATTTACTATAAAGAACAAGGATTGAGCAAAATTACAATTGCTCAGGAACATATTTTCAAAGCTTGATGAGAGATAATTAGCCTAACTTAGTAATATTGAAACTTAAATATGGAAATGAAATGAGATAAGATGCGATCGCTCCCATCCTATCTCATATCATTCTCAAACTTTCTAAACCAAACTAGTCTCCCGGACTGTCTGATTTTGCTCACGCTTCCCTGTCACCATCATCTGTACACCTCCTTTTGGCCCCAATAGCGCCCCCTTACGGGCTGGCTGCACTGGTTTGCTATCAGCTAATTCCATCTGCCAATGAGATAGCACTGTTGCCAAAACCACCTTCATCTCAAACAGCGCAAATGCCATGCCAATACAGCGACGGTTCCCGCCACCAAAGGGTAAATACTCAGAAGGGGTAAATTGCCGTTCTAGAAAACGCTCTGGCTTAAATTGTTTCGACTGGGAATATAAATCTTCTCGATGATGGGTCAAATAAATGCAAGGAATTACCAGAGTACCAGGATTTAACTGATAACCCATGATTTCTAGGGGAGATTTAACCAAGCGATTTAGTGCCAACATTGCCACTGGATATAAGCGCAGAGTTTCTGAACAAACAGCACTCAAATAGGGCGATCGCAAAATAGCATTTGGATCAGGGTTTTCACCCAGGCTATCTATTTCTTGCACTAATTTTTCACGCACCTGTGGCAAATGGTGAATCCAGTACAAAGCCCATGTTAAGCTAGTTGCAGTAGTTTCGTGACCCGCCACCAAAAGGGTAATTAACTCATCACGTAACTCTACATCAGTCATTGGCTGCCCGTCTTCATCACGAGTTGCCATCATTAAAGATAGAATATCAGTCCGAGATGGGTCAGATTGCTGTTTGCGTTCCTGAATCTCAGCATAGATGAGTTCGTCAATTTGCTGTCGTAAATTCAAGAATTTACCCCAAGGACTCCAAGAACCTAAATCTCGTTGCAGTGATGGAAAAACAAGCATCATTGCCGTAACGAAGGGTTGGTTTGGATTCAAAATTTTCAGCAGCACTTCCCTGAGTTTTTCATAACGTGGCCCATCTGCTAGACCAAATACAGCTTTCAAAATCACCTCTAAGGAAATGGCTTGCATAGATGGCAGAACTGAAAAGGATTCCCCAACCTGCCATTGACTAATTACTTGTTCTGTGATTTCACGGGTCAACTGACCATAAGCCAGCATTCTTTCTCCATGAAAAGGGGGTGTCAACAACTTTCGTTGGCGTTGGTGAGGCTTACCTTCTAGAGCTAGTAGTGATTGCTTTCCCAATAAGGGCGATTTAATCCCTGCCGGTTCACCAGAGTCTAACTGTTTTGGATCTGTAGTAAAAATCTGTTGAATCGCCTGGGGATTACTAATGAATACTTGAGGAGTAAAAACAGGGCCAATCCGAAGGGTGAAAATATCACCATAGCGTTTAGCACAGGCTTCCATGTATTCTAAGGGATTAGTCAGCCACTGATAGGTCTGTACCCAAGGGTGAGTTTGAGGACCGTTAGGCAGTTTAAGTGCAGACATTTTTATTAATCTCCCAATGATTAAAAGATTGTTATCAGCCAGTCATTCATGCACCCGTAGTACCGCAAGGCGAAGTTAAAAGTCAAAAGTCAAACAGTTATACAGCGTAAGAGTTTCGTTGATTTGGAATGGGAGGTTTATTTATGCTGTGCTGTAGTAGCTTGATTAATCTTAAACCACAGATTGGGCAGATGAACTTACCAATTCTTGAATCTGCCTTGGAGTCAATTCTTGCACATTACGCAAGACTACTGCTGCTCCTGCTGCTATTAGCGTCTCACTGTATGCATCACTACGCGCTGCTGTTTCCTGGACATGGGGTGGTAAAACCCCTACACCAAGCCAAGTGCGAGAAGAATCTAGACTCCGCGCTTTCTCGACGGTATACATATCTGCTACCGTATCTCCCACATATACTACAGCTAATTTTTGCTCAATTCCATTATCTAACTCACGAACTGTAGCGAAAAGCCCCGTAGGGTCAGGTTTCCCTGGTGCATCTTCCATCGCAATCAACACCGGAGATTCCAAACCCAAGCGTTTTCCTAAGACATAGTTAGCAGAAGCACGAGTTGCACCACTAAAAAATCCCCAAGCAATCCCGGCTTGGGTAAGTTGTTCTAAATAGCTAGGTTGTAGTAATAAGGGTTCATTACAGATATACCCTGTAAAATTATTTGGATTTGAGCCACGGTAGCGGGATTGAAAAAAAGCAACGATCGCACTGTAATCTAATTGCAGTTCTTCACGCGTCTGTCCTTGGGTTTCAAAGTAGCGGTAAATTAATTCCTGCGATGCTTCCCAATCGTTATTCCATACGCCTTCAGACTTCAGTTGGTCAATATCCAGTGGGGTTGGACGATATGCTTGGATAGTAAAATATTCTACGGTATCTGCGATCGCCCGGCGATAGGAACCGCTAACATCGCGCACAACACCATCAATATCGAAAATAGCGATCGCTTTTACTGAAGTTTGTTGAGTCATGGGACAGAGAGCTAAGGAGTTTTACATCATCATAATGCGCTCATGACTCAGGTAAAAAATCGGGGTCAAGGGCTTGCTCTGGCGTAAAGAAAGATTTTTCTGGGAAAATAGCAATGTCTAATCCAGTTTCAATCACAGCCAGCCGTCTAGCAGTTTGATAGCTTTCGTCAAAAACTTGCTCAAAGTAAGGTTTCAAACTCGGACTTTCCTTGAGTGCTTTTTGGATTCGCCTGCGGTGTTCCAGAATTGTGTACTGCCAACTTTTTGAGCGCCTTTCAGTTTGAATTTGGTATTTGAGCAGATGCATTAGCAATACTTCCAGATTGCTCTCCAATGCCCGTTTTTCACTTCTGCCCATCGTTTCAATTTCTTCAATCAAATTCTCTAAATCCAGTTCTGTGAGCCGACCTTGCTTGAGCAGTTCTGCTGTGGTTTGAATCCACAGGTAAAAATCTTGCTCGTACAAATCTGAACCAGATATTGTTTGAGAGTGGGGCAGTTGGGCAGTCACGTCGCTTCGCTCCGAATTCAAAAGTCAAAATTAATTAACAGTAGAATATTTTAGATCCAGTTGAAATTATGACTCAGGTAAAAAATCGGGATTGAGGGCTTGCTCTGGCGTAAAGGGAGATTTTTCTGGGAATATAGCCAAATGCAATTCAGTTTCATCGGCAGCTAAGAGTCTAGCATCGTCATAACATAGCCCGAAAACCTCATCAAAATAGGGTTTAAGGCTAGGACTTTCTTCTAGAGCTTCTCTAAGGCGTTTGCGATGCTCTCGAATTTTGGCTCGCCAACTACTAGACCGCTTCTCGGCTTGATATTTATACTTCAATAGATGCATCAGCACCACTTCCAAATTGCTTCTGAGTGCTTTCTTTTCACTCCTGCCCATTGTTTCAATTTCTTCAATCAAATTCTCTAAATCCAGTTCTATGAGCCGACCTTGTTTGAGCAGTTCTGCTGTGGTTTGAATCCATAGGTAAAAGTCTTGCTCGTACAAATCTGAACCAGATGTTGTTTGAGATTGGGGCAGTTGAGCAGGCATAAGCATTTTTTAGTTAGCGCCAACTAAACCTTATGGTAGACCATTCTCAATCACTGTTTGGTCATTTGATAGAGTATTGCGTTAAAATAAGCGATCGCTATCCTAGTTCAGTAATGCCCGGAAATTCCCGGAGGTGTGATTGACCAAGTTTATTTTGAAAATTCTGTGGTTAGACGAGAACGTTGCTCTTGCAGTCGATCAAATTGTCGGCAAAGGCACAAGTCCCTTGACTAAGTACTTTTTTTGGCCCAGAAATGATGCCTGGGAAGAGTTAAAAAAGGAATTAGAGTCCAAACATTGGATTACTGATGTGGATCGTGTCGAGTTGCTTAATAAAGCAACAGAAGTGATTAACTACTGGCAAGAGGAAGGCAGAAACCGTCCAATGGCAGAAGCTCAATTGAAATTTCCAGAAGTTGCCTTCACAGGTAGCGCTTGATATTACAAAATTAGCTATTGTCATGTTCTACAAGCTGCCACAGTTTGATAGTCTTGTCCCGGCTGCCGCTTGCAATTAATTGTGTAACTTTGCTCACAGCAACAGCAGATACTGAGTCTACATGACCAGAGAGAGTAACAATCTCTTCTGCTGTGCTTACCCTCCAAAGTTTAACTGTTTTGTCGCAACTTGCACTTAGGAGTGTTTCGCCATCGGCAGTAAAAGCCACAGCCACCACAGACCAAGAATGGCCTACAAGTGTGCAAATTAGCTGACCAGTGTTTACCTCCCACAATTTAATAGTGTTATCATCACTACCCGTCGCCAAAATTCGACCATCAGGACTAAAAGCGACTGTCAAAACCGCCCATGCATGACCCGAAAGGGTGCTTAACAAGCTATAGCATGGGCGGTTTTCAACAGGAGGCAAAGGAGCAGGGGGAATGGGGCAAGGGGACTCGGGGCCCCCACGGAGTGGGGATTGGGGGAGAGGGGGCAGGGGGAAAGGTGGAATGTTCTCCGCTCCTTGTGAGTGGTCTTTTAACTCAGCACTATTTATATCCCCCTGCTCCCTGCTCCCTGCTCCCCTGCCTCTTGTTGGTATCTGCCACAGGCGAATTGTTCTGTCATAACTAGCGCTGGCTAAAAGCTGTCCTTGGGGGCTAAATGCCACTGAATTTACCTTTAATTGGTGTCCAGCTATAGTGCAAATTTCTCTGCCAGTGTTGACATCCCAGAGTTTAATTGTCTTATCCCAGCTACCACTAGCGAGAATCTGCCCATCTGGACTGAAAGCAACTGATTTTACAGCGTGTGCGTGTCCCAAGAGGGTGCAGATTTGCTCTAATCTTTCAACCTGCCACAATTTGATAGTTTTATCATCGCTAGCAGTTGCCAGAATTTGACCATCAGGACTAAAGCTAACTGATTTTACAGCTTGAGAATGTCCTGATAAGGTAGCTAGGACTTTTTTAGTATTTAAATCCCACAATTTGATATTTTTGTCATCACTAGCACTGGCTAAAGTATAACCATCAGGACTAATGGCAAGGGCATTCACACTACTTAATGTCCCAGAATGCCCAGTTAAGGTATGCAAGCATCGCCAAGGAGGATTTGGTAATTTAAAATTTTGAGTTTTAGATTCCATACCCATTGCTTGCATAACTTCATCAGCCGATTGAAAGCGGCGGTTAACAGCCTTTTGCAGCAGCTTGTCGAGAATTTGCGCCAAGCGTAGACTCTTTGAGTCTTGTCGCCAGACATCGCTTACCTTAGTAGTAAGATATTGTTGCCAAACCCAGCAATCATTAGCAATATCATATAAATCAAAGGGAGAAATCTGAGTAAGTAAGTAAATACAAGTTACACCTAAGCTATATAAATCACTAGCAAAAACCGCTTTTCCTCTCGCTTGCTCTGGTGCAGCGTATTCTGGACTGCCGATACTGGTTTCAGATGTTAGGCAATCAATTTCTGTAACGATTTTTGCAGTGGAAAAATCGACTATAACGAAATTCCCTTTTTTAGTAATTGGGGATCTACGGATGATATTTTGGGGTTTAATATCGCGGTGGATGATGTTGCGTAGGCGTAGCCCGCCGCAGGCATCGCTAATAAACTGAAAAACTGGCAACACATCTTCTAAAAGTTGCCAAATCTGAGTTTCATTAAAAGCGCCTTCTTCTTCAACCACCTGAGCTAAATTAGTGCCTGCAATAAACTCTTGCACTAAATAGAAATGCCCATCTTGCTGAAAATAATTTAGTAATGCGGGAATTTGCGGATGCTTCCCTAATTTTTCTAGTTGTTGCGCCTTTTGCCCAAAAGTAATAGAAGTTTCGTATTCTGGCGATAATTCTTGAACGACGCAAGGAATTGGAGGAAACTCACCCTCATCTACAGCGAGGAAGGTTTTAGAGAATCCCCCTTTACCAATCTGCTTGATTAAATGATAACGTTCTTGTAAAAGCAAAATTTATCTACCTACAAGGTGGGCATTTTGCCCACAAGAAGATACTGTCGTTTGTTTTTTGTAAGGGCAGAACATTGTTATGCCCCTACCTCATATTCCTGATGTTACTTATCTACAGGAAAATTCACAACTATCGGTGGAAGACCGTTTTCTGTGGTTGATTGTCCATTGTTAACAACTGGTTGTGGATGCAAAGGTGTTGGTGTCAATTCGCCTTTCCCAGTTTGATTCCATAAAATCATGGATAGTAGCCCATCCACTAAGCCGTTATTGCTGCCATTACTGCCAACTAAGACATCTGGTATTAAGCGGACATTGCGATCGCCTATAATCTGCATTAGTTGCATTGCCGTATAACCTTGTGGCCCCAAAGCTTCCACACCAGCGCGGTAGGTTTCAGCTTTAGCGTTACCTGTAGCCCGAATACCTTCAGCCTCAGCAATTGACCGAAGTTTTGTCCCCTCGGCTTCACCAGTCGCCTGCTTAATTTGGGCTTGGGCTTTTAGGTCAGCAATATGTACACTCTGCTCCGATTTCACCATTTCTTGCTGAATATCAGCGAGTGCTGTCTCCCGGACAAGCTGCTGCCGTTGGGTTTGCGCCATCTGCTGGACTTCATAAGTCTTGCGTTCTTCTTCAGCAATTTTCCGGTCTGTCTGTGTCTGCATTAGTGATGCTGGTGGCTGAATATCACCAATCAGGGTGTCGATCGCTTGTACGTCATAAGCCCGCAATGCTGTTTTAATATACTCAGCAGCCTCAGATTGTCGTTCGCTCCGAGCGGTGAGAAAGTCTAGTACAGTATAGTCTTGGGCTGAGTTGCGGAAATAATTCCCGATAGTTGGTTCTAATACATGGTCTACTAGATTTTGCATTGCACCAACGCGAGAAATTACCTTCGGAGCATCTAAAGCACCCACATGGATAATTTGCGCTACTTCCAAATCAAAGGCAAACCCATCACGCGATCGCACTGTTAAAGAAGCCAGTTTAGCATCATAGCTGTGGCGTTCAGTCCGACCTGACCAGTTTAAAACAATGTTGGTCGTTGGCACGAGTTCAATCTTCATAATCCGAGAATTAATCGGGTGCTTACCAGGATATAGCGGTTCGACCCACACACCCTTATGTCCCTGATTCACCAAGTTACCGTGGGTGAAAGCTGCACCACTGACATCTTGATGCGCCTTACCCACGAAAGAAATTACTACACCCACATACCCAATGGGAATTTCGGTCATCGGCACTTGCTCAACTTGGACAAACCAAGGATTCAAGTTCCAAGAACCCGAAAGCAATATCTGTTCTTGCAAACCTCGCCGTCCACCGCCGTTAATAAATTTCTGACCATTTTGAAAGTTGTCGTGTCCCTCAATTATGGGGCCTGCGAGTTCACCAGCAGAGATTGGTAAACCATCTAAGGTAGTAACGATGCCTACTTTGTCAGACGCCAGATTGTACACCCGCAACTGTTCTGGAGTCATGCCATGAGTGCTAGCATTTGCTGCCATGATGACTTTAAACAGGGCGGTATTGATCCGGTACGTACCAGCCGTAAGAAAACCCATTTGCCGCCCTTTTTCCCCGCCTTGGGTGAGGAATTTCCGAGCATCTTGGAAGTTGTCACAACTGACAATTTTACCCAAAATCCGCTCTGGTGGGTTGGGTTGACCATCTGCTGCCACAATCAAAGCGATTTCCCCTTGGGGAACGACAACTACCGGGTCTTTTTTTACAGAATACTGCCAAGGCCAATAGCCCCAGTGCCAGCCAGGAGCTAAAGTATCTGCTTGCAAGCCAGCTTCGCCGTTGAGAGCAATTAAACTGCCGGCGGGGAGTCCACGCCCGGAAAGGGTAAATTTTCTAACTACAATACCGACTTCACGTTCGCCAATTACTACAAGTCCGCCAAAGAATAGGGGGACAAATATAACTAAACCCCCGACAACTAGGATGGGAACCACTACAACAGGATTAATTCCAGCAGCTTGATATTGAGTCCTGCTAATTTGTAACTGAGCAATATTTGATTTGGTCTGATTTTGCTGGACTGGTGCAGTAGTTGTTTTTACAGGGGTCGCATTGGCAGAGTGAATACTTCCAACCATCGTCAAAGATGTTGGCGCAGCCATCGCTAACGTTGCTACGATAGATGCTGCAAGACGAACTACCTTATTTTGTTTACGAGTACCAAGTAAAGATGAAAACCTTTTCATAATCTGTGCCCATCTGGGCAACTAATTAGCTAAGTTAACACTTCACTAAAACTAGGCTCGATTTCTTAAACTTGATGTAATTTTTTTAAAATTTAATAAATAATTTGTAGGCTGGACATTACCCAACCTACAGAGTTGAAATAGAAAGTAAAATTAGACCGAACCGCCAGCCGCTTGAAACCGAGCGCGGGCGCGTTTGAAGGCTTGATTTGCTTGAATTTGGGCTTGGCGATCGTCTGCTGACACTTGACTTAGACGAGCTTCTGCTTGGTTGTAAGCAGTACGCGCTTCATCAAGGTTAATTTTGTCGCCACGTTCAGCGCCGTTAACCAGAATTGTCACTTCATTTTCTTCGACTTCAGCAAAGCCACCCAAAAGGGCGATCGCTTCCCAATTCTGATTTTTAGCACCGCGAACTCGCATTACACCAGTATCTAGTGCGGTCAAAAGTGGTGCGTGTCCAGTTAGGATACCTAGTTGACCAGTAGTGCTAGGCAAAACTACTTCTTCAGCTGGGGCATCCCATACTGTTTTGTCTGGGGAAATTACACGAACGGTTAATGTCATTTGTCTTTTGTCCTTTGTCCTTTGTCTTTTGTCTTTTGCCACTAGTCATTAGCGATCGCACTAATGACTAATGTACAGACGCGATTAATCGCGTCTCTGACTAATGACTAACCTTTGATTTTTTCAGCTTTAGCGATCGCTTCGTTAATATCGCCAACCAAGTAGAAAGCCTGTTCTGGCAGAGCATCTAACTCACCAGACAGAATTTTTTGGAACCCTTTGATGGTATCTTCCAACTTCACATATTTACCAGGAGAACCGGTAAACACTTCTGCCACAAAGAACGGCTGAGATAAGAAGCGCTCAACTTTCCGCGCCCGCGCCACGATTAAACGGTCTTCTTCAGACAATTCATCTAGACCGAGAATAGCGATAATGTCTTGGAGTTCTTTATAACGTTGCAGAGTTGATTGCACCGCCCGAGCAGTATTGTAGTGTTCGTCACCTACAATGTTTGGCTGGAGCATGGTGGAAGTGGAACCAAGGGGGTCAACTGCGGGGTAAATTCCCTTAGCTGCCAAACCGCGAGACAGTACTGTGGTTCCGTCCAAGTGGGCGAAGGTGGTAGCAGGGGCGGGGTCGGTGAGGTCATCCGCAGGTACGTACACTGCCTGAATGGAGGTAATGGAACCTTCTGTTGTCGAGGTAATCCGCTCTTGCAGTTCACCTACGTCGGTTCCCAATGTGGGCTGATATCCTACCGCAGAAGGCATCCGACCCAATAGCGCGGATACTTCCGAACCTGCTTGCACAAATCGGAAGATGTTGTCAATAAACAGCAGCACATCCTGCTTGTTCACATCCCGGAAGTACTCTGCTACTGTTAATCCCGAAAGACCAACCCGCATTCTAGCTCCGGGTGGTTCGTTCATTTGACCGTAGACTAGAGCAATTTTTGATTCGTTGAGGTTTTCGTTATTGATAACCCCAGATTCAATCATTTCGTTGTAGAGGTCATTGCCTTCACGGGTGCGCTCACCCACGCCAGCAAATACGGAGACTCCACCATGCTGGGTAGCGATGTTGTTGATCAACTCCATCATGATGACGGTTTTACCAACACCAGCACCGCCGAATAGACCAATCTTACCGCCGCGTCGATAGGGAGTCAGAAGGTCAACAACTTTAATCCCAGTCTCGAACACGGAAGGTTTGGTTTCCAGGTCGGTGAATTTGGGAGCAGAGCGGTGGATGGGTAAACTTGCCTCAGCATTTACAGGCCCCCTGTTATCCACAGGTTCGCCAAGGACGTTGAAAATCCGCCCCAAAGTGGCTTTACCAACTGGCACCGTAATGGGAGCGCCTGTATCGGTGACTTCAAAACCGCGCACTAAGCCTTCGGTAGAACTCATTGCAACAGTCCGCACTTGGTTGTCGCCCAGCAGTTGCTGTACTTCAACGGTGATGTTGATTTCTTGTCCAGATTCGTTAGTGCCAACGATTTTCAAGGCGTTGTAGATTTGTGGCAATTTCCCGCCGGGAAATTTAACGTCTACAACTGGGCCAATGATTTGGGTAATGTAGCCAATGTTTGTTTTTTCTGCGGTTGTGACCATGCTGCGCCTAATGATTGAAGCTATATTTCAGATACGGTCGGACAAGACATAAATTTAAGCAATGTCACCTTTCAGATTAGCACTGAACGCCCCCACCTTCGCCTTAAATTGATCCTTAAGACTGGGGCTTGGGGATAATAGGCTAGGTTCCCGAACTGCTTGGGAGACTCGAAATCAAAAACTGCCATGTCTTGCAACAACAGACACAGCAGCCATCAAAATAGGTTAAAAATGAATTTTAGGCTTTAGATGCAGCTTTCTGGTGTTGTTTGCGTTTTAGGAGCGAAGTTGCACCGCAAGCACCGAATGCAATTAAACCTAATACAGATCCAGGCTCGGGAACTGACTTACTTGCAGGAGTAAAAGAAAGATTGTCATATACAAACGCATTAGTCTCTCCTATTCCAGTAAGGACAACCTTGCTGATATTACCCAAAGATGAAGAAAACTTTAACTGCTTCCACTCTCCGACTGCTGGAGTAATGGTGTCAGTACCTAGTAGCAAATTGTTGATATCAAATGCTTGTAGCTGGAAAGTAGTAGGCTCAAATTCTTCAGGAAACAAGAAATCAAATCCTCCAGCAGCAAAGATAGAGAAATCACTTATCAAGTCAGCAAAACTGATTGTTTCTGGGTCTGTTGGTAAACCACCGTCTGATAAGGTCGTATCACGATTGAACGCTAAAAAGTTAGAGCCGCTGAGTGCGTTAACTCCAAAGTTGCTGCCTTGATTCAATATAGAGCCACCACTCAGTTGAAATGGGCCACTAAAGGTTACACCCAAGGGGGCATACAAATTAGTAAGGGCAGTAGTGTCAGAAAATAAAAATGGAGCATCTATAGGATTGCCATTAGCATCAGTGTCGAAGTCAATCAAGCCAGCCTGTGCTGTACTGAAGGTTCCTAGAGTTATAAATGCTGTGCCGATGGTAGCTATTGAGAATTTCATTACAATTGAAGTAGCCATAAAACTCATTTCTCCAAAAAAATGTGTTAACAGTGGAAATATCCTCAACTGCCTACGCGAAACTTTCAGCGAAATTGCACATAACGCCTCAATGACGACAGGTGAAGTTTCAGCCTTTCGCTGCGATCGCAGATATAAACACTAGTGAAAATAACTAAACTTTTAAACTTAGCTTTTGTCTTCTAGTTATTTCAAGAGGTTTTATCTGTGTTTTCCTCACTTGCTTATTCACTTAGATTAGTGGCAAATTTTTTTTATAACTAGATTTTGTACGTGTATTCACATAAAAATTACATTCTAAACTAGAATAAATAACAGCCAGAGCTTAGATTTAATGGGACTTGTGTAAGCGGTATCAAATGAATATTTGGCTAAAACTTTGTAAACTTAAGTTGTTCCTTTAAAACAGATTTATCAACGTAATTATACGTATATTATATTTAAATATACCGTAATAACACACTGTTATGATGCTTACCTATTAAAACCGTAGTGGTTAAAAACTTAGGGTAGCGATGCCTGCGGCGAGCTTCTCTAAGAGACGCTCCGCGTAGCTTGCTTCTCTGTAAGAGTACGCCAAGGCTTGCTAAATTCTATTAGAAAAGTTTACATAAAAAATCTGCTCTCTCTAGCGATCGCAGAAAGAGCAGCTTAATACCATTTATTCAAATAGTTACTACACACCTTCTCAACGCAATTTCGGAATCTGAATAATTAATAATCAGTATTTGGTACTTGGATACTATACATCTTTATGCTTATACTACTTTAAGAAAGCTTACATAAAAAATCTACTCTCCCTAGCGATCGCCTACGGTGTACACACAAGTCGTAAAATCCCACCTAACACTTGGTTTCGTCCTCTAGCAATAGGATTATGCGATCGCTCACAAAACCTGTCCGCAGCAAGGAGGAACGACGAACGCAAGAGCGTGTTGTAGACAAGCAATCGCTTTAACTTACCGGATTATGTGATTACTTCGCTCCGTTATCACTGCGCTCGTAATGACAATTTAAGGGGTCTATAACGCCTGAAACCCTTTGAGATAGTACTTTTGTGTACACCGTAGCTAGTGATCGCAGAAAGAGCAGCGTAATACCATTTATTCAAGTAGTTACTACACATCCTCTCAACGCCATTTCGGAATCTTCCTTGATTAATAATCACTAATTCTTACTTGGATTCTATACATCTTTACACTGCTTAAAACAGATTTCGCACAAACTTATACTACGTTAAGAAAGTTTACATAAAAAATCTGCTCTCTCTAGCGATCGCAGAAAGAGCAGCGTAATACCATTTATTCAAATAGTTACTACACATCCTCTCAACGCCATTTCGGAATCTAATCAATCAGTAATATGAGTAAATTAATGCTGTTTAATAGCTTTATATTATACGTTTTTACATTTTTTATGTAAAAGCTCTACTTGATACTATAAACATGTATATTTGTCAATACGTAGGAGCTATATTAACCTATTTTCATTTTCTGGATAGATTAATGCCATGAAACTTATGTACAAACTAGATTTTCAAATCTTCTGAATATCCCTAATATAAAAATAGGTAGAAAAAACTATTTTCAGTTCAGTCAAGGCGTTCTCGCTTCATCCTCACACTTCGACCAAGCAAAAGCTTATGAATTTCTCGTCAGCACGACAATATTTTTATCAGGAGATTCAGCAGTCTGACGAACACATTGACCTAGCAAAGGCAGCTTTATATATTGCACAAGAAGAATATCCCAAGCTAGATCCAGAAGAATATCTCAACGCCCTTGATACAATGGCATGGGAGCTTCAAGAACGCCTGCCTGATTCACGATATCCTTTGCGGATGATTCAAAGTATTAATCAGTATCTTTATGAAGATTTAAAGTTTTCTGGTAACCAAATCGACTATTACGATCCGCGTAACAGCTTTTTCAATGATGTAATTGACCGTCGGCTAGGGATTCCTATTAGCTTGGCGTTGGTTTATCTGGAAGTTGCTCGACGGATCGATTTTCCGATGGTGGGTGTGGGGATGCCGGGACATTTCCTAATCCGCCCAGATATTGAAGATATAGAGATTTTTGTGGATGCCTTCAATGGCGGTGAAATAATATTTGCCCAAGATTGCGAAGAACGGCTGTCTCAACTTTATCAGCAACCTGTAACGCTACAACCAGAGTTTTTAGCTGTAGTCAGTAATCGGCAATTTTTGGCACGGATGCTGACAAATTTAAAATTTATTTACCTCAAACAGCAAGAGTTAGAAAAAGCACTGGCAGCAGTTGAACGAATTTTATTGCTGTTTCCTGGTGTAACTTTAGAGTTACGCGATCGCGGTCTGATCTATTATCAACTTGGTTACTACCCCCAAGCCGTAGACGACTTACAAAATTATTTAGCAAAAGTTCCCGATGCCCAAGATGCATCTGTAATTCGGCGGCTACTTACGGAATTGGGGAAAGAGGAGTAGAGAGGCAGGGGGCAGGGGAAGAAATAAGCAATACCTAATGACAAATGACAAATGACAAATGACTAATTTTGTTGTTCCGCGACTCGTTTGAGGCGGCGGAGTTGGGCTTGCATATCTTCTTTTGTCCAAGATGCGGCAAAGGTGTTAAAACCCCAACTAACTAAAGGGTTAGGGATATCGTACTCAAAGCGGTTAAGTAGAAGCGTTCCCTTTTCTGTTGGCTGACATTCCCAGCGATCGCGCCCTTGAAAAAATCCCTGAAATTCCCAAACTACCAAACCCGGTTGTCGTTCTACAACTACGCTATTCAACGTGGGTTTCAATATAGGAATTTGAATGATAAAACGGCTTTCACTGCCAACATCAGTACTCCAAGCACCCACAGGTTCGCAACGGAGAACGGGGTTGAGCCAGCGATGCATGAGAGCTAAATCGCTAATACAACGCTCTACCACTGTAGCTGTAGCATTAATTTGAATCGATTGCTCCAAAACTTGGGACATTCTATAAGCTGTTACTCATTTAAATTGCACATCCACTAGTCAGGTTGTCATTTGTCCTTTGTCCTTAGTAAACACAAATGACTAATGACGGTCTACACGGAAAATAGTGCAATACGTAGGCGCTGTTAGCTTATCTCTGATGCTGTTGCTGCAATTAGAGTAACGCCAAATCTAGCACTATCAGTAGATTAAATCAAATATTAGTAACAAAGTCAAAAATTACTCTTGATATCAATGACATAAATATATGTTTTTACTGGTAAATTGATAGGCAAAACACTGACTCAGTGTTTGCGGTGAATACTTAAGCATAATTCCCGACAACCATGAACACAACTTGGCAAGGAATAACCGAGGTGATAGGAGTTGCTTTGTCCACAAGGGTACAGCAATTTTTGGCACAATCGCCCAGTCTGCAACCGATACAACCAGCAGTGAATCAAGGAATTGCTGATGTGCAAGGTATTGTTCAACAGTTAATTCTGTTTACGCCCCGTCTGCTGGGGGCAGTAGCAATTTTGTTAGTAGGTTTGCTAATTGCCTTCGGTGTAGCCGCGCTGACGCGAGGAATCCTCAATCGCACAAATATAGATAACCGCATTGCCGCAGGGGTAACGGGTCGTCAAGATGTTCCCCAAGTAGAGAAATTAATCTCCAGCTTAGTCTTTTGGAGCATTATTCTGTTGACGGCGGTAGCTGTTTTACAAGCATTAGATTTAGAGGTAGCGTCTCGACCTCTGAATATTTTTCTCAATCAACTTACTGGCTTTTTGCCAAAGTTGGTTGGTGCGGGAATCCTTTTGGTAACTGCCTGGTTTTTAGCCACCATCGTCAAGATTATCACTGTACGCTCATTACAGGCATTTAACCTGGATGAACGTTTGAATCCAGAACCAGAAGACAGCGTACCCAGCCTCAATCAGCTGTCTCTGAGTGAGACTATTGGTAATGCTCTGTATTGGTTTATATTTTTACTGTTTCTGGCTCCAGTTTTAGATACTCTTGAACTAAGGCAGGCTCTACAACCAGTACAAGCTCTCATTACAGAAGTTCTGCTAATTCTACCGAACATTTTAGCTGCGGCGCTAATTGCTGTAGTTGGCTGGTTTATAGCTAATGTGGTACGGCGGATTGTGACAAACTTGCTGGCAACAACTGGCATCGACCATTTAGGTAGTCGGTTGGGATTATCTGCGGCTGCGGGGGTGCAACCTCTATCGAATATTATCGGCACAATTGTCTATGTTTTGATTTTGATTCCTGTGGCGATCGCAGCTCTCAATGCCTTAGAAATTAATGCGATCTCTGTGCCTGCGATCGCAATGCTGCAACAGATTCTCAATGCCCTCCCTGCTATCTTTACAGCCCTGGCAATTTTGATTGTTGCCTATTTTATGGGGCGGTTTATTGCGGATTTGGTTACAAGTATCCTTACCAATTTAGGGTTTAATAACATTTTCACTATTTTGGGTCTGACAACACCCAGTAGACGAATCGTAGTTTCAACAGAATCAACAATCCCCCCAATTCCAACCCGCACACCATCAGAGATTGCAGGCATTGTTGCCTTAGTGGGTATCATGCTATTTGCAACGGTGGCGGCGGTGAATATTTTGAATATTCCAGCCTTGACAGCATTAGTGTCTGGGATTGTGATCATATTCGGACGGATTTTGGCGGGATTGGTAATATTTGCCATTGGTTTATTCTTAGCAAATCTGGCTTTTAACATCATTACAAGTTCCGGCGACCGCCAAGCCCAAATTTTGGGACAAGTGGCGCGGATTGCCATCATTACCTTAGTTTCTGCAATGGCACTGCAACAGATTGGAGTTGCTAGTGATATTGTGAATTTAGCCTTTGGACTTTTACTCGGTGCGATCGCAGTTGCTATTGCCCTAGCCTTTGGTCTTGGGGGGCGCGATATTGCCCGCGAGCAAGTTCAAGAATGGCTAAACTCTTTTAAAGGTAGAAACTAATTCCTCTGTGACATCTCCCACCACTAAATCGTCCTTCCCGATTTTGGTGGGGGCTTCCAAGATAATCTGGCTACTGCTGTACATAGGCTCTTTGCTTTAAAGAGGGAATGATCTTTAATATGTAAGAGCTTTCTGCTGTTTTAGATAAATAACTGACTCTGCCTTTTAATATGCGATCGCTCTGGTAAGGTAGTAGATAAAATCAGCCTACCCAAACTTTCATAGTATGACTAACATTAAGATTTCCTTGCCTGAGTCAATGAAAGTCTTTGTCGAGGAACAAGTCGCTAAGGGCGGTTATAGTTCAGCTAGTGAATATCTTCAAGAGCTAATTTTTCAAGACCAACAGCGCAAAGATCAAGAAGAAAAACGCGCTCAGTTGATAGCGAAATTTCAGACACAGGGTCAACTGAATAACGAGGAGTTTGAACTAATTGCAGATAAGTTAGCTGACGAGTTTACGGCATACTTTGGGTTAGATTTACCTATGCTGTCAGATTATGCTGTGACTCGTGAGAGTATTTACGAGGATCATCCTTAACAGTGGTATACCTCATAGATACTAATATTCTGCTGCGTTTTGTAGATCGCACTCACCCACTACACCCAATACTACGAACTGCCATCCGAAAATTGCGACGTGATGGACATACACTGCAAATCACAGCGCAAAACTGCGTTGAGTTTTGGAATGTTGCTACAAGACCAGCCACAAAAAACGGATTTGGCTTGACACCAACAGATGCAGATCGGCTGCTACAACTGATTGAGCGTCTCTTTCCATTGTTGCCTGATATGCCTACTATTTATCCTGAGTGGCGTAAGCTTGTTGTCGCATTTAGTGTATCAGGTATCCAAGTGCATGATGCTCGTCTCGTTGCTAATATGAAGGTAAGCAGTATGACGCATATTTTGACGTTAAATACCAAAGATTTCATTCGCTATGCGTCTGAAGAAATTGTAGCGGTTGATCCAATAACACTGTAATGATTCAATGTGCGATCGCCCTTTGCTAGTAAATTTGACTCAACGATTGATAGAAAGAACGTTGTAGTAAGAACACTAAGAACTAGGAAACTCTAACTCACTGCTTCCTCGCCCTAACTGTGCCGTCTGGGGTGGTATATGTCGCTCTAACCAATCTTCCAAATCAGCTATTACTTCGTGGTAGTTTAGGTCACACTGAATTTCGTGATAGGCTCCTGGATACTCGATTCTCAGCTTATCTGTGCAATTTACCCGTTGGTAAAATATATCACTTCCCGCAGGTAAAGCAACTCGGTCTGCACCACCGTGGAGAATTAACAATGGTAATTGCCAATCAGCTGCGTGAGCATAAATCCAATCAACTGTTGCAAAAAATTCTGTAGCCAGACGGGCAGTAGCAAGGGTATGTCGCAGTGTATCTTGAGCGATGGCGGCTAAAACCTGCTGATCTCGTGAACCAGCACTCAGATCAATGCCTGTATTCAGGGTAAAACGCGGCCACACCCGTGAGAGCATTTTTCCTAAAAGCACCCGAATCGGTGAAACTCCAACTTTCCCTAAGCTTGGCGCTAGAGCGATCGCACCTTGCAAAACTGATGCTTTTTGGGGATGGCGTAGAATATAATCTAAGACAATCACCCCACCTAAACTATGACCCAAAAGAAAAATTGGGCATTCAGGATTCTGAGTCTGAATTAACTGTAAAAAGGCTCCTAAATCTTCGCAAAACTCACTCCAAGCGTTGATATAGCCTCGCTGGCCCGATGAGCGTCCATGACCACGCAAATCTAAGGCGTAGACAGCATATTGTTTGGGTATCAAATGCTGAACTATATTATTGTAGCGATCGCTGTGTCCTCCAAGTCCATGCACAATGGCTAATATTGCCCGTACTTTACCCTCTGGATACCAGCTTTGGTAATACAGTTCAAGTCCTCCAACACCTTGAAATCTGCCTTCTCTACGAGACACGATGCGATCGCTATGGTCAATCATCTGGTTAGTTTTTTAGATATTTTCCCAGCAAGCTATTAACATGTCAACTAATTATTAACCAACAGGAGCCAAATTATACGTTATTTCCTCAATTACATGTTGTGGTAAGGGTTTATTGCTCTAAAAAGTTTGTAACTTTGAAATTTGATGTTCCCTCCCAACAGTGATTTAAAAACGCATTTACCTGAGCATCTGCTGAGTCAGCCGATTCTCTAGAAGCGTTAAATTGCACTGCTGTCACAATATATTCAAAAATAATTACAAACTCTTTTCGGGGTGAAATTCTTTCGACTACAATTGTTTCACCTATTTTAGGAACTTGAGGCACATTCACTACAAATGTCTCAATTTTCGGTTTATCTAGTGGATTTTTGAAATTGAAATATTTACAATAAACAACAATTTTCACTTAGACAACCACCAATAACATTATAGATAAGCTAAATTATTCTTTAATTGGAAGATTATAAATATTATCATAGTTTTAAAAAAAATATCTACCAATTTATACAAATAATCCAAAATCCGGCTACAAGATGTAAACCTGTAAGCCCAGATGAAATCTAACAAATCTTAACTATGAATTACGAATCATTTACCCTGCCATAGTTGCCGTAACGACTGAAAAATCCTTACAAATCTCTCTTCTAGCCAGAGCATAATATAATCAACCCATTCTAAAAGTTGCTCTAAGGGGTGCTTTTCGTAACCTATTGAAGTTGCTTTGGTTTCTATCCAGTCTGGCTGCGCCTCAACTTGAGTGCTTTGGTGAAATTGCTGGTGTAAAATTTCCCCTTTCTGACTCTCACTCTCGCTTTTAGATTGGGAAATGCTAGTTCGGGTTTGTTTTGTAGAGGCAATTTTTCCAGATGTTTTTTTACTTCTTCGCACCAAACCAGATCCAACTTTAGGTTGTCTTATAGTTAAATTATTTTGTGGAAAATGTCCTGTTGATATTGAGGCTAAAGCAGGATTTGTCTCTCCAGAAAGTGCAACTGGTTTTTGGGCGATGGTTTCGGTGTCGCCAAATAGATCATTCCATGTTAGCCAAGGATTATCTGTTAAATCTTGGTTTTCCAACTGAGAGCTTTTGGACAAAGACTTTCTACGTGATGATAATAGTTTACCTGGCAATTTCTCATCGCTAGTTGTTGACTCAAGTGTTTTTCTATTCCCAACACCAAAAAAGTAATTAAGCGCTGCCTCAATCAAAGCCTGAACATTCAGTCTATGAGTTTCTAAACTGTCAGCATTGGCTGTAATTTCTCCTCTAGCAGCTAATTGCTCTTTGCCATAAAGAAATATATTTAACTGACTTTGGGCAACTTGAACAACTTTTTGACTACGTTCTTGTACAGGTACTAAAGCATTTGATTCCAATTTAGCAAAGGCTATATCTAGAAATGCTAATAATTTATCTGTATTAAGTAAATCTTTTGGTACCCCTTCAGCTAAAACTGAATTTTTAGCTATATTTCCATCAGTGAGTTTTGCTAATAAATGGTCAATTTGTGGTAATAGTTCCGTTTCTTTTTTAGCTATAATCAACCGCCAAGACTTCCAATAATTAGCAACTTCGTTAATAATGCGGTCTTCTAGTATTGCCTGTTGCTGGGGTGTCAAAATATCTAGAATTTCATTGTCGGCAGTAACAAGTACTAAACTACGATCTATCAAATTTGTGGCAATTCCCCGCACTACTGCAAGCTGCTGATGGAGAGCATTTTCTAGCTGTAAAGGGTTGAGACTTCCGCTCTGATTATCAGTAATATTTGATAATTGAGTAAGATTAGGATTATTTGTATACTTTTTAGCAAATTTTAGCCGTAAAACTCCCAAGAAAGCCAAAGGTTTGAAAAATTCAACTATTTTTGCAGGATTAGAAGCAGCTTCATTAGATGACAGATAATTGACTGCCTCTAGTACATGTTGAATGGGACTATCAACATTTGGAATTTTGGGTTGGAAACCGGTATCATTTGGTTGTAACTTTAGTCTAGTTTGTGGTTCTTTGGTCTGTAGCGTTTTCCCAGATGATTCAGATGACTGAAACAGTAGATACACTGGGTAAAGTAGTGCCTCCACACCCCACTTAGTAGCAACTTGCAAATGCCGGAAGGTGTGTTCCCACTGTTGTGTCACCCGCCGAGATTGCTGGTGGACAAAGTTAAATAGTCTGCTTTGATAACGCCCAGAGGAACCAGAAGACATAGTAGTAATTTTTTAGTTCAAGTCTTGTATAAGTTGTGAGACTCGCGCCAAACAATAAAAACGACCAACACCTCATCTTAGCGAATATATGACCCCGACTGTCTCTCAATCCCAGACCAAAATCATCTCACAAGCAATTGAGCAACTGCGCTCTTTTTGTCAAGTTAATCTTCAGTCTACTTGGCTATACCAGGAATCTGACCTGATTATTACTGATGTTGTAGCTGCTGATTTGTCTCATTGGCAACCTGTCCAGTTGAATGCTAAAGAACATATTGCTTGGACAGGCAAGAAAAAAGTGTTATGGCTAGTGCAAAGATTGGTGGTTCCCCAAGATTTACAGGGCTATCCCTTAGCTGGGTTATCTTTGCGGCTGGCGCTGGTTTGGTGGGCGGATTCTGCTGAGATTTATGTAAATGGGGAGTTAGTGCTGGAGGGTGATTTATTTGATTGTTCGCCTAGAGTGCTTCTCAGTCGAGGGGTAACGCCTGGGGAAGAGTTTATTGTGGCTTTGCGGTTAGTGAGTCCGGGGCATTGTGATGGTGCTTTAGTGCGATCGCTCCTAGTTTATGAGTCTACTGTTGATAATAATCCCGATCCGGGGTTTGTGGCTGATGAGTTGGCTGTGGTGCAACTTTATTTGGAAAAGTTTGCGCCGGAGAGGTTGGATGTTTTGGCGGCGATGGTGGGGGAGGTTACGAACCGCCAAGACGCCAAGGACACGGAGGAAGAAAAGGGAGAGTTCGTAAAGTCGTTTTTGTCTCTACGTCAAAATTTAATTCAATCTGACATCGGCGTTTGGGGGGATCAAAAATCCAAAATTTTCTTGTTGGGTCATGCTCATTTAGATTTAGCATGGCTATGGCCTGTGAGTGAAACTTGGAATGCGGCGCAAAACACTTTTGAATCAGTTTTGAAGTTACAAGCAGATTTTCCTGAGTTAATTTTTTGTCATTCGACTCCTGCACTTTATGCCTGGATTGAAGAACATCGCCCGGATTTATTCAGGGCAATTCAAGCACAGGTAGTTGCTGGACGTTGGGAAGTTGTCGGCGGAATATGGGTGGAACCGGAACTCAACATAATTGCAGGTGAATCAATAGTCCGTCAGCTATTGTATGGTCAGCGTTACATTCAAGAAAAATTTGGTAAGCTTTCAACTGTGGTATGGGTTCCAGATTCTTTTGGTTTTTGTGCCACTTTACCGCAGTTTTTCGCTAATGCCGGAATTGAGTATTTTGTTACTCAGAAGTTGCGGTGGAATGATACTACTAAATTTGATTATGGGGCTTTTTGGTGGCGATCGCCTGACGGTAGCGAAGTCTTTAGTTTGATGTCTGCACCCATCGGTGAAGCTATAGACCCAGTTAAAATGGCATCCTACGCTCTTGAATGGCAATCCCAGACTGGTTTAGCACAATCCCTCTGGCTTCCCGGTGTCGGCGACCACGGCGGCGGCCCCACCCGTGATATGTTAGAAACCGCCCAACGTTGGCAAAAGTCCCCTTTCTTCCCAGACTTAGAATTTACAACGGCTGAAAAATATTTACAACAAATCAAATCAGGAGTCAGAATTCAGGAGTCAGAATTCAGGAGTTATTCTCCCTCTGCTTCCTCTGCTTCCCCTGCCTCCCCTGCCTCTCCTCCTTTCCCCACCTGGAATGACGAACTATACCTCGAATTCCATCGCGGTTGCTACACTACACACGCAGACCAAAAACGCTGGAATCGTCGTTGTGAAAATTTATTGTATGAAGCTGAACTATTTGCTACTTTGGCAACCGTAAGCTGTGGTGTGACATATCCTAAAGCAGAAATCGAAGCAGCTTGGAAACTGGTGTTATTTCAACAGTTTCACGATATTTTACCTGGTTCTTCAATTACCCAAGTTTACACGGATGCGTTGCCCGAATGGCAGAAAGTGGAACAAATGGGAACGAAGATATTACAGGAATCACTTTTAGCGATCGCATCTTACATTACCCTATCAGAACCGCCAAAACCCGATAGTTTGTCTATTTTCGTTTTCAATTCTCTCAATTGGCAACGCTCTGAAGTAGTGTCTGTACCCTTACCCACGCCACCAACCACTACCCAGGAATGGCAGATTTACGATGCTTCTGGAAACCAGCTTGTCTCCCAATTATCTGAACCATCAATCCTACAATTTCTCGCTATCGAAATTCCACCCATAGGCTACCGTATATTTTGGCTTTCCCCCTCATCTCCCTTATCTCCCTTATCTCCCTCATCTCCCCCACTCCTCCCAGACTGGATTTTAGAAAATGAATTCTTACGAGTCGTTATAGACCCTGATACTGGAGATTTATCAAGTGTTTTTGACAAAACTTATCAACGAGAAGTTTTGAGTGGGGCAGGGAATCAACTACAAGCTTTTAAAGACAGTGGTCAATATTGGGATGCTTGGAATATAGACCCCAATTACGCTCAACATCCCTTACCCTCAACAAATCTTCTATCTATTCAGTGGTTAGAACAAGGGCCAGTGCAAAGTCGTGTGCGCGTGGTGCGTCAGTTGGGTGAATCGGAATTTTGCCAAGACTATATTCTGCAAGCTAATTCACCTCTGCTGAAAATAGCTACTACTGTCAACTGGCAAGAAAATCATGTATTAGTAAAAGCTGCTTTTCCTTTGAATATTGAAGCAGGCTTTGCTACTTATGAAATTCCCTGTGGCGCTATTCGCCGTCCAACTAAACCGCAAACCCCGGCAGAACAAGCAAAATGGGAAGTCCCCGCCTTACGTTGGGCTGATTTAACAACAGAAGACACAATCCAAAATTGTTGTGGTGTTAGTTTGCTGAATGATTGTAAATACGGTTACGACAGCAAACCAAATCAACTCCGCTTAACACTCCTACGCAGTCCTAATTGGCCAGACTCAGAGGCTGATAGAGGTTTTCACGAGTTCACATATACTTTGTATCCCCATGTTGGTAGCTGGGAATCAGCCCATACAGTACGCCGTGGCTATGAATTGAATATACCCTTACAAGTGATATTGAATCCCGTTAATCAAAACTTAGATAAAAATTCTCCCCTCTCAGCTAGCAAAGAGGGGTTGGGGGTGAGTTTCCTAGATTTATCAGCTGAAAATTTAATCTTGATGGCCTTCAAGCCATCTGAGGATGACCCACAGCAGTTAATTCTGCGGTGTTATGAATGTCACGGAGAAACAGCCGAGTTATCTTTGCAAAGCGATTTAGGGTTAAATCTAGGAGATACAGTAGACTTGTTAGAGCGTTCCTCTACTACTGAATTCTCATCTGAGCAACAAATATTGACGATACAGCCTTGGAAAATCGCCGGTTTCAAAGTAATACCAGCGATTAATCCCAAGCTGGAGTAAGCAACTAGTACTATGTCAGTGGTCAATTGTGGTTTTCCACAAACCATTGACAAATGACAAATGACAAATGACTCTTTTAGTCTTCGTGGTCATCAAACGGATCGTTCAATTGCTTGCTAGGAGGGCCAAAGGAGGTATAAATCGAAATTCCCGTGATGGCAATTACCACGGCAGCCACAGAAATGCTAAGAACTATTGCGGGTTCCATAATTGAGGAATAGATGATGAGTGCTATTCTTATAGAATATTACAGAAGATTAAAAAAAGCTTTGGCAAGTAATATTAGGTGAACTATGGCACAAAGGACTAGGTTGGGAGATATCCTGAAACCACTGAACTCTGAGTATGGGAAAGTGGCTCCAGGTTGGGGTACTACCCCTGTGATGGCTGTTTTTATAGGGCTATTTTTTGTGTTTCTGCTAATTATTCTGCAACTTTACAATAGAACACTGTTGGTTGAGGATGTAGTAGTCGATTGGCGGAGTTTAGGACGCTAAAGCATACACAGCTATCAAGTTTGGATAACAAGTTATGTTACACCCGGTTCTTCCGGGTTTTTTTATGAATTGCGATTTGCTACTGGGCAAGGTCTTGCGCCCCTAGTAGAAATAATTTGAGATAATTTATTTTTTGCAAGTCTCTTTATGTTGGTCATTCATGTCCTTTGACAACCTTTGCAAACTTTTGTCCGAAAAGCATCCTGCCACGTTTGCCAGTTGGGTATTAGGTACACCGCAAACTGGTGTCACAGTCCTCAAAACTGAATTGAGTATTGAACCAATTCGTGCTGATTACGTCACATTCCTACAACTTCAAGAACGCATTCTCCACCTAGAATTTCAAACTAAGCTCGAATCTACACCACCCCTACCCCTACGGATGCTTGATTATTGGGTAAGGTTGTATCGGTTGTATCGTCTACCAATCACTCAAGTTGTCGTATTATTGCTTCCTCCTACACCAGGGACAGTGATTGAAACTGTCTTCAATGTCGAAACTACCCGTCACGAATATCGCGTAATTTGCTTATGGGAAGAAAATCCCGAACTATTTCTCAACAACCAGGCTTTGTTACCCTTAGCACCACTAACAGCAACTACCCAACCCCAAGCCTTGTTGCAACAAGTGGTGGAACGAGTAAATCAACTTGAGCAAAGAGAACGACTAGAAATTTCCGCCTACACTCAAATCTTAGCCGGGTTAAAATACGAAAAAGACTTGATTAGAAACTTGTTTCGGGAGGGTATGATGCGCGAATCAGTGATTTATCAAGAGATTCTCGCTGAAGGAGAACAGCGAGGAGAACAACGCGAACGATCGCTCATTGTTCGTCAACTAACTCGGCGCGTGGGAGAATTACCTCAAGAGATGCGTGAGCGAATTGAAACCCTCGACCTAGAGCAATTAGAAAATCTAGGTGAAGCTTTGCTAGATTTTCAGGCGATCGCAGATTTAGAAACTTGGTTTAATACATCAGAGTAGAAGGGCTAATAATAACTTCTCACTTAACAGTTAAAAGTTTATCACTTTCAATGCTGGGTAAGATAAAGCCAGCACTATAACCAGTAACACGCCCTAGTTTGCGAGGCATGACCTATATATTCAAAACTGTAATTGTTCTAAGTCTTTGATTGTCAGAGACATAAGGCATCACTCCCTCGTGGGGCAATCGCTTTCTATGATAGGCGATTATTGAGTAGACTACATAAATATGTGAGTCTATGTAGTGGTTTTATAGTTTACAGGAGACAAAAATGAATATATTTGGTATTGGTCTGCCGGAAATGGCTGTAATTATGATAGTAGCGCTGTTAATCTTTGGCCCAAAGAAGCTGCCAGAGATTGGTCGGAGTGTAGGTAAAACTATTCGTAGTTTCCAAGAAGCTTCCAAAGATTTTCAAAACGAGTTTCAAAAAGAAGCAGAACAGTTAGAAGAAGCTGTCAAGACTACTGCTGAATTGGAACCTAAGCAAATCTACCCTGCTAAATCTGAGCAGGATACCACTAATTCTTCCCAACCTAGCTAGTACCGCAAGGCGGAAGTTAAAAGTCAAAAGTCAAAAGTCAAAAGTTAAAAGGCTTTAATTCTGGACTTTTTGGCTGTAATGAAATGATAGGTTTATTTTTGCCGCTCTGTACTATGAGAGTGCTGCATATCAATTGACTGTAGGCAAAATGACAGAAGCTGTTAAGCAACCAGCTTTAGTGATTCCCCAGCTAATTGTCGGGTTGGGGAATCCAGAAAGCAAGTACGACCAAACACGCCATAATATCGGCTTTGCTGCTGTAGAAACTCTTTCGCGTTCTTGGCGCATTTCCTTAGCAGAAAACCGCAAGTTTCAGGGTGAGTATGGCGAGGGTGTGGCCCCAGGTGGAGGTAAGATTCGCTTGCTCAAGCCGTTAACTTATATGAATCGCTCAGGACAAGCAATACAAGCGGTAACTAGTTGGTATAAATTGCCGCCTGAATCAGTGCTGGTGATTTATGACGATATGGATTTGCCTTTGGGAAAAACTCGTTTGCGGTTATCTGGTTCGGCTGGGGGACATAACGGTATGAAAAGTGCGATCGCACATCTTAGTACCCAAAACTTTCCCCGTTTGCGAATCGGTATTGGTAAACCCAAAGGTGCAGCTAACAACGATGATTCTGATGCTGTTTCTCATGTGCTGGGGCGATTTTCGGCAGCAGAAAATCAGCAGATGTCTCTTGTACTTCAGTTCGTGGTTGAGTGTATTGAACTAAGCCTCAAGCAGGGAGTAGAAAAGGCGATGAATATTTGTAATAGCCGCACCATTAATAATTCTGAGTCTTAGGGTTGGATGAATACTGCCTTGTAAGTTTGGCAAAGACGCTTATTTTAGTTGATGGGCAGCGATTTTAGCTTGTTCTATCTAACTGAAATAAACCCCTTAACGCCTTCTGTACATAGAACTAAGTGACTTATCTACACCCTAATTTGAGGTGCGGCATAGTTTGCTTAAATTTTGTAAGAATAATGGCGATGTCTACGACGGGCTAGGACTACATGCTGTTGCCTGTTTTAGGTCATAACCTCAAGCAACGCCAGTATCACATCAAATAGATTTATTTAAAACGTCTTGTGCGTCTAGCTGCCACTGCCTTACGTTTGCGCTTCTCTATCGGTGTTTCAAAGTGCCGATGATATTTCACATCAGCTAATATCCCAGCTTTGGAAACCTGACATTTAAACCGACGCAAAGCTGAGTCTATTCCTTCGTTCTCTCCTAGAACCACCTGGGTCATTCTTGCCTGTTCCTCATCATCAATAGTTTCCATTCTAATATTACCCCCAACCTTAGTAAAACCCCCCTAACCTAAAATCATCATTAAAAGGCTATTCATCCCCTTGAAGAGGGTTATGTGTACTTCTACGTCGTGAAATTGGTACTTAACTAAATGCTAATCTAAGTGTCATAATGCACTTTCAGATTCAATAAAGATGATGGGAAAATTATAATATTAAATTTTTATTACTGTAATATTAACTAGCTAATATTAAATTAATGTCTAACAATAAATTTAGTAAAATATGATGATTCATACAGATTTTTAAAGTTAATCCACCCTCATTAAATAATTTATATGATACTTTTAATGTGACGAAAATAATAAATAAACTTTAAATGCTAGTTGATTCTGAAAATTACTCTACTATTGAATAAAACTAGTATTATGCTAATCCTAATAAAACCCATCCAAAATTACTAGCTTCTCTACGAAAAAACACTAATATAAACACACCTATCATAATTGCTAATATCTAAATAATAGCTGGTAGTCTGCTGAAAAAAGGTATCTATTAATTGCTAAAAATTATGATTTTTTGATTAAAAACTATAAGCCTATAAACAGTAAAATTAAACATATAAGTCTGATTAACAATCTGCCTATAATCTTTTTATATTTTTAATGGCTAAAGCTAATTTTAATCAGATTATGCTAAAGTTTTAAAAACTTTTATAAATTTTACTATAATTACTTAGCCTAAGTAAATATACTGAATTGTGATCCAAGCTGTCTGAAGATGTCAGTACAGGTAATGTTGATTAGATAAAGTAGTCCTTGCCAGCATTTTATCAAGGTGCTTTAATAGCGATGTCTGACGACAAGAAGCAGAGCTTCTACGCATTCCGCAAAACAGCCTACTTACAGAATATGAACACCAGCAGCCATGTTCATAAAATTACAGATTCAAAACATTAAACTCAAAGATATGACAAGCTATTAGCATATCTTTGACACTAAATTCTCCCAAAAGCTGAATCGGAGTATATATGGAGCCAATCATTTTTATAGTTTTAGTGCTTATAGGTTATGCCTTAGGTTCTGCAAAACTGATTAATCAAGGTAATGAAGCCCTAGTCGAACGCCTGGGGCAGTATCATCGGAAACTTAAACCTGGGCTGAACTTTATTGTTCCCTTGGTAGATCAGATTGTGATGGAAGATACTACACGAGAGCAGTTTTTAGACATCAAACCTCAGAATGTGATCACCCAAGATAATATTTATGTAGAAGTAGATGCTATTGTCTACTGGCGCATTAGAGATATTGAGAAAAGCTTTTATGCTATTGAGGATCTACAAGGGGCACTGACACAGGTGACTACAACCACGCTCCGCGAAATCATTGCCCAGAACACTCTGGAGCAGACTAATGTCTCCAGAGCGGAGATGCACTCAGCTATCATAGACCAGTTGAATGAGGTAACGGGAGATTGGGGAGTTGAGATTCTCCGATTAGACCTTCAGAGAATTACTCTACCTGAGAGTGTACGCAAGTCGAGAGAAGAGCAGCAAGCTGCTGAAATCAAAAAACGGGCGCTGATTACTGAAGCAGAGGGGGAAAAGGAAGCTGCAATTAAAAAAGCAGAAGGAACTATGGCTTCAGTGCAAATAATTTCTCAAGCTCTCCGTTCCAATCCAGATAGTAGGGACATTCTGCGGTATCTTGTAGCTCAAGATTACGTAGATGCTAGCCAAAAACTTGGTGAGAGCACTAATGCCAAAATTGTCTTTGTAGACCCAGCAAACTCAAGTGAAATGTTTCAGGAGTTAATAGCCCACCCAGAAAATCCAGAAGGTAACGGCAAAAAACACGAAAACGGTAATACTTAACAATTAGCTTGTGCGGCTTTTCTCAGTAGAGCATCGGCTACTAATGAGACATCACGCATTTCTTGAACATCGTGAACTCGGAGGATATCAGCGCCATTAAAAATAGCAGCACAACAAGCTGCTGCCGTTCCCCAAATTCGTGCTTTGGGATCTGGTTGATTTAAAATGCGACCAATAAAACTTTTACGGGATGCTCCTACTAAGATAGGACAGTTGAGTGGTGAGAGCGATCGCAATCGGCGAAAAATTTCTAAATTTTGCTCATGGTTCTTAGCAAAACCAATACCAGGATCAATAATAATTTTATCCCGGTCAATGCCCGCAGCAGTTGCTACCTCAATTTGCCGATCTAAAAAACTATAAATTTCTCCGAGCAAATCTTGATAATCAGTCTGTTGCTGCATTGTCTGTGGTGTTCCCCGGATATGCATTAAAATAATCGGCACACCTAACTCTGCAACTGTTGGTAACATTTCTGAGTCAAAAGTGCCGCCAGAAATATCATTAATAATATCCGCTCCAGCTTCTACAGATGCTTTGGCTACAGCAGCACGGGTAGTATCTACAGAAATCGGGATTGAAATTTCTGGTCTTAGCACCCGTAACACCGATAACACGCGGTCAAGTTCCTGTGCCAGAGTTATTTGCTTTGCCCCTGGTCGAGTTGATTGGCCGCCCACATCGATAATGTCAGCACCAGCAGCCACCAGTGCTTGCGCTTGTACTAAAGCGGCAGAGGTAGTGTTAAACTCACCCCCATCACTAAAGCTATCAGGCGTTACATTCAAAATTCCCATCAAATAGGTGCGCTGTCCCCACTCGAAACAGCGTCCTCGAATTATCAAGTTGCTTAACATAAATCTACATTAGGCATTCCCATGCAGAGCATGGGAACGAAAAGAAAGCACATTACAGCGACTGAAAATTTACAATTCGAGCGAAACTCTCAGCTTCCAAACTTGCTCCTCCGACTAAAACACCATCAATTTCTGGTTGAGCCATGATCTCATCAATATTGTTCGGCTTAACTGAACCACCATATTGAATTGATACATTTGGATTACTCAACTGGCTACGAATTAAGCCAATTATCCGATTCGCCTCTGTTACTTCACAAGTGTCACCAGTACCAATTGCCCAAATTGGTTCATAAGCAATCACCAAGTTATCCTGATCAATATCTACCAAGCCTTTGTCAAGTTGGAGAGAAATCAGTGATTCAGTTTCTCCTGCATCTCGTTGTTGTTTAGTTTCGCCAACACAGAGAATTGGCGTCAAACCAAACCTTTGAGCAGTTCGGAGGCGTAGATTAACGGTTGCGTCCGTTTCACAAAAGTATTGCCGTCGTTCGCTATGACCGACAATCACAAAGCGCACACCAAGTTCTGTCAGCATTGGGCCAGAAATCTCACCCGTGTAAGCTCCATATTCTTCCCAGTGGACATTTTGTGCCCCTAGTTGGATGAGGCTACCGTGCAAACTCTTAGACAAAACACTTAAATCAGTGAACGGGGGGCACAATATCACTTCTCGCCCTTGGGGGGCTTCTTCTAAGTGGGGCAGAAATCCTTGTAAAAACTCCTGGGTCTCTGCCTGAGTTTTATACATTTTCCAGTTGCCAGCAATAACAATTTTCCGCACAGTTAATTTAGTCCAGATCCTAACGAGTTATTTAGATTGCATTTTTCAGTTTATGACTTTTTGTTAGTCATTAGTCATTGGGCATACTTATTCCCCTTGGCTCCTTTGTCTGTCTCATCTCGCCAAACCGCTCCTAAAAATAACTAGGATAGTAAAGGGGGTGTATCTAAAATCTAAAAACTAAAATTTAAAATCTAAAATCTAAAATCTAAAATTAATATGACTTCAACACTACCCATGCCTGAACCTCATCAAAGCGATTCCGCTAACACTGACGTAAATTCTCTCAGTTGGGAGGAAGAACTGGATAGTGCCATTTTCAGTTTTGAAGACATTCAGACGGAACTGAACTATAAACAAGCACAAACGGCGCTGCGAAACTTGGTAGCTAATCTCGACCTCACCCCCCAAGAAAAAATCGGATTGGAGACGGAAATTACTGATTTGGAAACCATGTTAGGGAAATTAGACCGCATGGTGTTACAGATTGCCGCTTTTGGCATGGTGGGACGTGGTAAATCTTCTCTACTCAATGCTTTGGTTGGGCAAACAGTATTTGAAACTGGGCCGTTGCATGGTGTCACTCGTGCTGCACAAAGAGTTAATTGGAGTATTAGTGAGGAAGCGATTGGGGAAACTGAACATGCTTTGCGAGTTACTCTCCCTGGTGTAGGTCAATCCCAGGTGGAATTAATTGACACTCCTGGGTTAGACGAAGTAGATGGTGCAACTCGTGCTGCGTTAGCTGAACAGATTGCTAAACAAGCGGATTTGATTTTGTTTGTGATTTCTGGCGACATGACAAAGCTAGAATACGCTGCCCTTTCTCAGTTGCGGGAAGCAGGTAAACCGATCATTCTAGTATTTAACAAAGTAGACCAGTATCCAGAAGCAGACCGGATGGCAATTTATCACAAAATCCGGGATGAAAGGGTGCGGGAATTACTTACACCCTTGGAAATTGTCATGGCTGCGGCATCGCCATTGGTAAAGACGGCGATTCATCGCCCTGATGGTACTAGGGGCATACAGTTGCGTACAGGTAATGCCCAAATTGAGGAACTCAAGCTGAAAATCTTGGAGATTCTGCACCGTGAGGGTAAAGCTTTGGTTGCCCTCAATACCATGCTTTATGCCGATATCGTAAATGAGCAGTTGATAGAACGAAAACTGATGATTCGGGAAGTGAACGCTAATGAGTTGATTTGGAAGGCTGTAATGACTAAAGCATTAGCGATCGCACTTAATCCCGTAACTGTGATAGATATTCTGAGTAGTGTGGTAATTGATATTGCTCTGATTTTGGGTTTATCTAAACTCTATGGCTTCTCTATGACTGAAGCCGGGGCTGTACAATTGCTACAAAAAATCGCCCTGAGTATGGGCGGAATTGGTGCTAGTGAACTGTTGGCAAATTTGGGCTTGAGTGGATTAAAAACTTTACTTGGTATCTCTGCAACAGCTACCGCAGGTGCTGCCCTTGGCCCTTATATATCCGTGGCAATTACGCAAGCGGGAGTAGCTGGTGTTTCTTCTTACGGCATTGGACAAGTTACCAAAGTTTATTTAGCCAACGGTGCGACTTGGGGGCCTGATGGGCCAAAAGCAGTGATTAATCGGATTTTGGCAAACCTAGATGAAACTTCAATTCTCAACCGCATTAAAGATGAATTACTCCACAAGGTAAAACTCAGAAAGTGATACATAGACGTAAAATTAATAAGATTCTGAAAAATACGTTGCTAAAGATTGAGAGTTTTTTCCAGCCAAGATAGGCTCTCCCTTTACTCCTCCACGGCTGAGAGTACAAATCTTATAAAGGTTTTCGCACTCAAAGATTGCCATAACTAGCTCTTTCCCCGTTTCATAAGAGGATGGTAAGGGTTTACCTACCTCGCATTCCATATTAATTTCGTTATCACGCCACTGTAACTTCCAAATACGCTTTTCGGTTATTGGTGCTTTGACAGACCGAGCAAAAGCACTATACACCTGCTCTGCTTTAATATCATCCTTAGCTGCTGGCACAAAAAACTTCATAGATGGTTACAAGTAACGTAAATTTCACGCTTCTTCAGCGTAACGCAGTTACCAAGGCAATCTGCTCCCATCCCATGAGAAAAACTGTCCACTATCGCCTTCTTGAAGCTGTTCGATGACAGTCAGTAATTGGGTAACGGTGCGTTCTACTGAAAATAATTTTTCCGCAGGTACATTTCCCTGAAAAGGACGGGAAAGTTGCGTATCAGTTGTACCAGGATGCAATGTCACTATTAATGTTTTAGGACAACTTCTTTTATATTCAATTGCCGCAGTTCGCATTAACATATTGAGTGCTGCTTTAGAGGCGCGATAGCCATACCATCCACCAAGTTGATTATCGCCAATACTGCCTAATTTAGCAGAAATAGTGGCAAATACGTTGCGTTCTCCATGACGAAACAAAGGCAATAGATGTTTAGCCAGTAAGACAGAACCAATACTATTTATTTGAAAGTAACGCAACAAATTTTCTGAATTTATCTGTCTTAAGCTTTTTTCAGGTTGCAAAGTTTCTTCATGCAACAGTCCTACACAGTTGACTACCAAATGCAGTTTGCCAACTTGGGTTAGTATTTTTTGAACAGCTTCAACAATCTGCAATTCGTCAGTAATATCCATCTTTAAACAAATTAATCGTTCAAAATGTTCGCCTGCAAGAGCTATTAAATCTGAGGCTGATTCCGGTTGACGAGAAGTTGCATAAACTTTGGTTATTCTGTCATCTTGTAGCAATTTTTTTACAAAACCTAAACCAATACCTTGGCTAGCTCCTACAATCAATGCGTTAACAGGATGAATTTCATCAATAAAAGACATATCAATTCATAGCTTTACAATTTTTATCTGCGGGATTAAGGAAACTTCCAAGATTCAGATTAATGGAGCAAAGCTAAGATCAACCATCCAGTTCCCCAAATATCCATTCCAGTAAGGTTTACCGTCAGACCAACAAGTTAAAATTAGATATGCTGGTGAAACGTGGAATTTTAATGAAATCGCGCTAAAAATCTCATACTTATGACAGCCAACAATATTAAACAGCAAATTTTAGAGCATCTTGAGGCATTGCCGGGGGAACAGGTAAAAAGTCTGCTCAAAATGTGGTTGACTGTAACTGATGGAGACTTAGAAGATTTTGAGCAGTTACTCAGTTATGAATCTACTCAAAGTATAGAAGAAATCTTTGATTACGGTGAAATAGATACAACATTAAATTTTCAGCCACTGACCCAAGCCCAAACGATTGAGCAAAGCCGTAAAGCTCTGGAAGCATACCGTAGGACAGGCACAGGAGTAGCACATGGGCGTGTGCGTGAATGGGCAGACTCTTTAGGAACCGATGAAGAACGTCCATGTCCCAGATAGTTTGGACGCAAACGGCAATTGATGACTTAAATCGTCATTACAATTTTATCAAACTTAATAATGCTGATGCAGCAGCACGGGCAGTACAAGCAATTGTCTCTTCGGGTGAGAGTCTACAGGAGAATCCTCGTCGAGGTGCGATTGTCGATGAAATAGCAGGATTACGAAAACTTGTAGTTTCTTTTGGGAAATACAGCTTTATAATTCACTACGTGATTCTTCAGGATGAGGTTGTAATTTTACGCATCTATCACGGGCGATAAAATCGACCTCGCTAATCAGGTTAACCACTAAAATTTCTCGGAGCATCACTCTCCACATTGTAGATAGGTTGAAAAAGCGATCGCATTAACTCATTAGCCCACACAGGTGGGCTATGTTCGTATAGCCCCAGAATTCTATTTTAAGGGCATTTTATTTATTAATCCTGTGGCAATTTAGCAAACGCCTCCTTAACTAACTCCTTAGACTTAGCATCTAAACGCAGCCAATCGACTTCACCGAATTCATCAATTAAACTAGTATCAATATCAGCACTTTCCTTCTCTAGGTTGTATTCAAGAAAACACACTTGATAACACAGTTCCCACAAATCGATACTTGCTTCTTGCTGTTGACGCTGTAAACGTAGATGATATCCTGGATGGGGCATCGGCAGACGAGCCAGAGTCTCTTTGATTTCATCTGCTTCTTGGGGTGTTGCAGTTTCCATTGCTTGCAATAGCTCAGTCACCAATGCTTTGATTTCATCAGTGGTGCTAGGCGGCCAAATCAAGACATCGTGGTAAGTTCCCGTCCAGGAAGATTCATCAAGCTGCTTACGGATATTGTCGATAACGCGAATGAAAGCAGGTTGCATGAGGATTTCAGCCTGCTGCCATGCAACTGAGTTTGTTATTTTGGGTGGCATTGGTAGTAAACAGGGGCACTAAAAGAAAAATAAACAGTCTGCGTTTATTAAAAAGCTGCGTTTTTAATCTAAATCTTTTCTCAAGATAGCGGATTTCATTGAAGAAAATTTGGAGATATTTATTACCAGCTGGAAAATTAGGTAATAACTCTGGGGAGTGAACATGATAGGCAAGTTACTAGATTATCGTTACCAAGTAATTCGAGTCCTCGCAATGGGAGGATTTGGTCAAACCTATATTGCCCAAGATACTAGGCGGCCCGGCAATCCCCTCTGCGTTGTCAAGCACCTCAAGCCCGGAACTGACCCCAGAGTTTTTGATACTGCTAAACGTCTGTTCAACAGCGAAGCCGAAACTTTAGAAAAACTGGGCAATCATGACCAAATACCCAGGCTGCTGGCGTACTTTGACGAAAACCAAGAATTTTATTTAGTACAAGAATATATTGAAGGGCATACTCTAGCTGAGGAACTTATACCTGGTAAGCGCTGGAGTGAAAGCGAAGTAATCCAACTATTACAAGAAGTTCTGGAAATTCTCGAATTCGTCCACCGCCAAGGCGTGATTCACCGCGATATCAAACCAGATAATATCATCCGTCGCGCCTTAGATAATAAGTTAGTTTTAGTGGACTTTGGGGCTGTGAAACAGCTGCGTACACAACTGGTAATAGCAGGTGGACAACCCTCTGCTACAGTAGTTATTGGCACTCCTGGCTATATGCCCACTGAACAAGGGCAAGGTAAACCCCGTCCCAACAGCGATATCTATTCCCTCGGCATTATCGCCATTCAAGCACTAACAGGATTATCGCCAACAGAATTGCAGGAAGACCCAGAAACGGGGGAAATCATTTGGCGTCATTCAGTAACTGTGAACCCTCGACTAGCGGCAGTGTTGACCAAAATGGTGCGTTATCACTTTAAAGACCGCTACTTAAACGCCACGCAAGCACTGCAAGCATGTAAAGAGGCGATTAATCCTGTACCTGCACTTTCCACATCTCAAGAATCTGCTAAAAATTCTAGTTACCAAACTGCTAAATCCCAGCCTCAAGTATCTCGGTTGCAAACTGTTGCAGTTGCACCAGCAAATCCTGTCCCCGCTAAACCTGCGCGTAAAGACTCTGACAAATTCGACCCATGGCCAATATTAATTGGCATATTATTGGCGGGTGGTACGGCTGCTTTGGTAGCAAATGTATCTCCAATGAAAAATTTAGCTTTTAATCTTACAGGTAACAATACTGCTTTAGCAAACAAATGCTCGGCTATTGTCGTTAAAAATTCTAATATTCGTTCTGAACCTAGTTCGAGAAATTCTGATATTGTGCAAACAGTTGCCGATAACACCAGTTTTGAGGTGACTGGCAAACGGACAAAACGAGGTTGGATAGAAGTTAAACTTAACTCTGGTGATTCGGCTTGGGTACGCTCGAATGTGATAACCAATAATCAAGAATGGGGTTCTTGCCTGCGCGAAAAAGGTATTGCAACTACGATTGTAGATGATAGTAGCTTGATTGCGACTCAACCGACTCTCAAGGCAAAACCAAAATCTAGGGATGTAGTAACTCCATTACCAGAAAAGCCCAAGGGGTCAACTGACGATGCTGGGAAAACAGAGCGATCGCAGCCTACTGATAACAATGCCAACATTATAGAACAAGCAAGACAGAAGTATGAATCAGGAGATATAGTTAGAGCGATCGCACTTTTAAAATCGGTTCCGGCAAATGCTGCTTCTGGTATCCAAGAGACAAGCAAAATGATTGCCCAGTGGCAAGATGATTGGGCTAAGGCAGAGGCGTTATCTAATGAAATCAACAAAGCAATAGATGATGGTAAATGGGATAAAGTTTTAGATTATAGAAACCATCCAGAAAAGTTGCCCAATACTAAATATTGGCGAAACAAAATAGAACCATTATTTAAACAAGCAGCAGAAAATCTAGCAAAACAGGCACTAACTCAGCTAGGAAATCAAGGTAATCAAAAGACTACCCAACAGAAACTTCCCGATACTAAGCAACCTGTTACTACAGAGACTCCTAATGCTACAAAAACTCCTGAAAGCGGTTTGTGAAATCAAAGTTTGTTAATTATAATGTTTCAGCATCTATTAGTAATAAGTAATAGATAATATTATTACTTTTACCTATCGATGTTGAACTAATTTGTTTTTTATTGATGTATATTTTCTGCGATTTGAAGGGCTTGTGCTAATAATTGTTCGCTTTTATCTTTTTCTTTTAATTGTGTGTACCCAATAGCGATCGCAGTTATCACCTTAACTTTATCATCATGGCTTTTAATAGTTTTAGCAACTTCAAGTGCTTGAGATAATACCTGCTCTGCTTTAGCAGGTGGTTCTGATTGAGTAGCTTGCTCAACAATTTTAGGCAAAGCTAAGGCTTTGATATATTGAGACTTTAACAAAAACCTTGCTTTGATAAAGTCAGACTCTGACGAAAGCAAGGCTTTGTTATAGTCAGACTCAAGATTCTCTTTAAGTACTTGAAAAGCTTGCTTGTATTGACTCTTTTTTGCATATTCAACAGCAACTACACCTAAGGCTTCGCTTTTATTATCAGAGAATTTTATTTTCTGGATCGCTTGAAAAGCTTGCTCATATCGCCCTGCTGCTGCACACTTCTCAGCAATTTCAACAAAAACATCTGGTAAATTAAGGCCAATAATTAAACCATCATGAGTGATATAAGCGTCTTTAAATTCTCTATAATCAGGGTAGTCCTTTATAGATTTGGCAAGCTCAATAGCTTGGTTGCATTGTCCCAGTTTTGCATAACCAATAGCAATATAGCCCAAATCCAAATTCTTGATTTTACCATCTTTTTCCTTTTTAACACTTTGAAGGGCTTGGGCTAACAACTGCTCTCCCTTAGCCTGTTGTCCAACTTGTGCATACTTGAAAGCCACTTTATCAATATCGTTTGGATATTGTGCATTTTGTGAGGCTTGCGCTAGCACTTGCAATACCTTTGCTTTTTGTCCAACTTGTGCATATTTGAGTGCAATTTCAGCCATCTCATCAGTGGTATTAGCTTTTTGAAGTGCTTGTACTAATACCTGTTCTGCTTGAGACTTTTGCCCAATTTGTACATATTTGAGTGCGATTTCAGCCATTTCATCACTGGCTTTAGCTTTTTGAAGTGCTTGTACTAATATCTGTTCTGCTTGAGCCTTTTGTCCTGCTTGTGCATACTTAAGTGCAACTTCAGACATTGCTGTAGATTGAGAAGCAATGCTACTAGATTGAGATAAAAAGTTAACGTCTTCAAAGATATATCTATGACCATCTATTGATATTAATTTAGCAATTTGAAAAGCTTTTTCGTATTGCCCTACTTGTGTTAGGCGAGTAGTAATATGTTTCAACCGAATATCACTGTATATTGGCTCGTATACTTGAAGAGATTTTGCTACTTGAAGTGCTTTGTCGTATTGTCCCATTTCTACATAACTAATTCCCAACTGCTCTAATAATTTGAGTCTAATGTAAAAAGACTCACTTGTTTTGATAGACTCATTTATTTTGATAGTCTGAATAGCTGGGGCTAATAACTTCGAGGCTTTATCCTGTTGTCCTAATTTTGCATATCCGACAGCAATTTTAGCTAAAAGTTCTGCCTGGACTGGTTGCTTACCATTATTTTTCTCGTAAATGGCAACTTTATCTACAGGTTGACAAGCTGCACAGACTGTAACAATTAATACTGCGTTAGCGCAGATCGTCAAAGACATCGCCAGTTTTTTGAGTTTCATGCGCTTTTTGAGCTTGATTAATCACTCATGTACTGTACAAAAAAAAGCATCTAGGCAGTATTTTAACAGTGTTACCCTGTATATCTCTTACCTAGATGCTTTATCCGATATTTTTTGTTGTTACTGCATTTCGTCGTACTCTGGGGCTTCAACTCGTCTTGTTTCCATCCGCGAAGCAGGCAAAAACTCAGCACGACGCACTGGAACCAAGGGTGGTGTATTTCCTTGGTAAGGGTGAATCACTTGTACAGTACGGGCTGGACGCTGCCGTGGTGAGAATAAAGCTAATACCCCAGCGACGACAACACCACCACCAATAGTGAGAGTTGCGCCTCCCACAGCCCAAAGCACGGGTGAAGACCACCAAGAACCTTGAGGCTGGAGTGTTGTTACTTTTTGTTGGTTATACTGCTGGGCTTGTTGCCACTGCTGCTGAGTATTGAAATTTTGAACTTGACCTTGGAGTTGTTGATTTTGCGCCTTCAGCTGTTCATTGTCGTTTTTTAAACGCTCCAACTGCATCTGCGTATTCAGCTTTTCCATCTCTAGACGCTGGTCTGTATTGGGAGCAGTCGGTGGCTGAACCTGACCGGGATACATTGGTTGCCCATAAGGCCCATAAGGATACATTTGTGGCTGCATTCCCGGCGCTACTACAGTTCCTGGCATTTGCGGAGCAACAGCAAAGTTAGGCTGTAGGGGGGTATTTGTTCCTTTGAGCAATACGAGAGCCGCCAGCCCAGCTACAGCAACCCCACCGATAAACGCCATACTCTCACTCATCGCCTTTGCTCCTCAATTGCGACCTAATTATAACTATTTGTGACTGACTCACTCTCACACTCATAAATTATGCCTACTTGATTTCACATAATACTCAAACTATAAGCGACTGGATCAGCTAGTTTTTTTACATCATGATATCTGATGTTAATATTCAAAACCATAACGGTCAAATTGTCTACCAAACAAGCATAGAAAAACCGCGCTGTTATACTTTTTTAATCTACTTTATTGGTCTAATCAAGAGGAGTATTTGTACTGGTGCTGGTGGTCTTGATGGCAGCCTTGAGACTTTGGCAAAATTGGGCGATCGCCGAAAGTCCCTGCTCTGGAGTACCTTCTGCTAACCGTTTTACAAAAGCACTACCGACGATCGCCGCATCTGCGCCCCATTCCTTTACCTGACGAGCTTGGGCAGCTTCGGAGATGCCAAAGCCTACACCGATGGGTTTATCAGTGACATTACGAATTTGTTTGAGTAAATCAGACACGCGATTTTCTAATTGCGATCGCACCCCTGTAACTCCTGTGACGCTGACTAAATAAATAAATCCTTGGGAAGAATGAGCGATCGCTTCTATCCGTTGGGCATCACTGGTGGGCGCTACCAACAAGATTACATCAATTCCCATCTTACTAGCTGGTTGGAGCAAACCTGCTGCTTCTTCCAAGGGCAAATCTGGTACTACTAATCCTGCAACCCCAGCCGCAGCAATTGAAGAGAGAAATTTTTCAATTCCCTGGTGCAGAATTGGGTTGTAGTAGGTAAATAGGACAATAGGCGATCGCAATTTGGGAGTAATCCCTTGCAGCATTTTTAGCACCTGCTCTAATTTCGTACCCCTTTGTAAGGCGCGAGTAGCAGCAGCTTGAATTACTGGCCCATCCGCTAGAGGATCGGAATAGGGTATACCCAGTTCTATAATGTCGGCTCCACTACGATCTAGAATCTGCAAGGCTTTTGCTGTTGTTTCTAAATCTGGATCGCCAGCAGTAATAAACGGAATTAGAGCGCACTCACCATTTTTTTTAAGGGTTTCAAAGCAATCAGAAATCGCAGTCATTTTTTGTCAAGTGTTAATAGCCAGTGGTCATCGGTCATTGATCATTAGTCACTGGTCATTAGTGAAGGACAAATGACTAATGACAAATGAGACAACTGACCAATGATAACTTTACACCTGAGATTGCTCTTCTTGTTCTATTTGGGCTTGAATTCGTGCTAGTTCTTCGGGAGTAAGCTCATCTAACCGTTTTTGCAGAAAGTCTTGCTCGTACTGTTCCCGTTGTTGGTGGTAGGTCATTTTTTGTCCCACCGCACGGAAAAAATAGGTGGCTAACCAGCCAACCAACCCACTGACTAGTAAAACTTGGCTCCATATACCAGCTTGCTGATTATCCAAACCGACTAGCTGCAATCCTATATAAGCCAAGCCGCCAGCAATAAAAACGCCCAAGCCAATTCCAATAGCGTCAATCCGTCGCATGAGAGTTATGACCTACCAATTTAGTTAAACTTCAATTTGTCGCCGTTGGGGTCGAAAATTTAGAAACGGCGATAGAACCAACAAACCCGGAAAGAAGAAGAACACCAAAAAGTACATAAAGGTACGCTCGATTGAGGTAGCTACATACCAACGCTGCTTCAGGTACAGCAAAATAGCAATTGGGATTACCAGAAGGTAAGCTCCAGCCAAAATCAGATACAGCAGGGCGACAATCATAAACTTTCAAGTCTTAAGCTTCTATTTTCCATCATAGGCTGAAGAGCGAAACTGAGGAAACTATTGACAAAAGGTAGTGTTATGCTACGATACTAAATCTGCCACCAAACAAATGCTCTGGTCAGACAAGATAAAAAACTTATCCAGATTAATTATGAGGAAACAAGGAAAACTTGCAACTCTAGAAAGCGATCGCTCAATCGGGAAAAAATATTTTTAATCTAGTTGGACAAAAGACACAATTGATGGTGGAATAGATGAGGAGGTATTTGCTGCCTCTAAAGAATAACTAGTTATACTAGTTGCAAAACACCTGCGGGGGTGTGGCGGAATGGTAGACGCTACGGACTTAGATAACTGAGCCTTGAAGGAGAAATCCCTCAAGTGGAAGCTCTCAAACTCAGGGAAACCTAAATCTGGTGTACAGACATGGCAATCCTGAGCCAAGCCCAAAAATTTTAGATTTGCGATTTTAGATTTGTGATTAGTCTTCAATCCAAAATTCAAAATCTAAAATCCAAAATTGAGGGAAGGTGCAGAGACCCGACGGGAGCTACCCTAACGTTAAGCCGAGGGTAAAGGGAGAGTCCAATTCTTAAAACCTGATTTTGCTAAAGCCATCAGGTAGCAGTGAAAACTGCGAAAGAATGAAAATCCGTTGACCGTAAAAGGTCGTGTGGGTTCAAGTCCCTCCACCCCCATTTGATACACAAAAAGACTTCTATACAAATTTGTGACTTTACCCATAACTTTGCTGCAACGGCAAGCTTATGTTTCCAAACAAATTTCTCTTTGCGCTGCCCTTAAAGCAGCGCGAACTTTTTTATCGCGAAAACATCCTGGTTTAGCTAATAGCTTTGAAATAGCTGCTTCACTAGGATAAATACCTTCAGTGTGAAATTGCCTAACAGCTTGTTTTACCTCCTCGCAACACTGGTCGATTCGCTTGAGGCGAGATTCTTTCATATCGGTATTGGCAAAAGTAACTTGAATAAGTTTTGGTTCTTCGTTAAGGCGTAAGGGATACCAATATTAAACGGGTCGTATCTTGTTCGCGCTAGCGTCTCCAAGGAGAAGGCTTGAACTTCTCTTCTCTACGAGAGGCTTCTCCTATCGGAGACGCTTCGCAAACGCCAACGCTTATCGCAATCGTTTTCTCAGCCACCAAACCATAAAACCAACAATGATTCCAAGTATTAGACTGGCACTTAAAGGATAGTTGCAAAAGAAGTCAACTTTCTTAAAAATATCTTTACAATCTTTTGCTGTCTCTCTTACCAGAGATACAGTTGCTATACCAGCACCAGCAACAGCTACAAGTTCTTGGAAGTTACCCTCTCGTTCAGATTTTTCGACTTCTATGCGACTACGAGTAGCGTTAATTGTATCTTCTAAAAGTTGCAAGCCAAGCTGCATATTTTCGATATCTTTAATAATTTGTGGTAAATATTTTTTATCGGCTAGCTCGCTAAATTTTTCTAAGAAATCTAACTGATTATTTTGACCTGCTTTTTCTTTAATTAACGCCAAGCGAAGTTGATAATTAGACAAATTAATTTCAATAATTTGTTTTTGGAAAGAAAGGTTAAGTAAGTCAATTGTATATTGCTGGAGAATTTTATCAATATTATTTAAAATCTTGCGAAAAGTTGTAATATTCTGTTTTTCTTGCCGAGAATTACTTTGATTGGTAATTTTTCTATTTTCTTCAATCTGTTTATAATGATTAAGCAGAGATTCTTTGACTAAACGGCTTTGCCAATAAGCCCACGAAATCTTACTTCGATAACAAAATAACCCCATCCAATCTTTATAAAATTCCGCAGCTTTTTCTGCGCTCTTTCGATGTGGATAAATAGCAATAATCACATGATGTTTGTGATTATTTGAATGAGTGGTTACTTTTTCTTGGCTCTGATTTATATTTTGCGATCGCCATATTTCAAAAACCTTTCCACCTAAAAAAGTACCTTTTTCTGGCTCCCAATAATTATCTTGAATTAAAGCAGAATAGCAATCTTTAGCAATATCTTCAGGATTTTGAGACGAGTTTTCTGGGAGCCAACCAGAAAGCAACCAGGTTCTTCCAATTATTGCTAGTTCTTGATTGAGTTTTTGTTCTATTTCAGTTTTTAAGATTGTAAAAGACTTAGCTGGTTGAGTTTCGGTTTGATTATTAATAGAACAATCAATTTGTAAGCCATAAGTGTCATTTAATCTAACAGGATAATAGTATCCTTCTAAAATATTATCGGAGGCAATAAAGTTAATTTGAGTAGGATGGGTAATCTCTAAATACTCGGTTTCAATATCAGGATCGTAGAATTTAGTATCAGAGGGTAATTGTTCTAAAAAAGCTGCTTGGTTCTTTTGCGTTTCTGCATCGGTTGTGTTTAAAGAAGTTTTTAGCGCATATAAAAACAAGTCGAGTGTAGGATATATTAAATCGCTCATCACAAGGACAAAACTAATTTGATTGATTGGATTGAGATAAAAATTGCTTCCATTTTTCTAAAAATGTCGCTTGTTTAACTGTTTCTTCTGGTTGAGAAGAACTACCAACAATGACTACAACATTATTAAGTTGATTTTCGTAGCCTGTAGCTTCATTTTTTGGTTTAAAGCCTCTAGTTATTAAAGACTTTTCAAGAGTATTTAGTCTATTAATTTCTGCTTCACTAGGAAGTAAATCATCAGGGATTTTTTCTAGATTATCTAATTGAGATTTATAAAATTGATAAGACTTATTTAAGTCAGGATTAGGGGTAATTATTTCTAATAAACGTCCTTTAATATAGTCTTCCCAAGCTTTGGGTTGGGTATCTAATTGCTTGGCAACTTCTTTTAAATTCTGTTTTTCTTGTTCTCCAAGGGCGGTTTTTAAGTCTTGAAACGCCAAGAGAAAAGCGATGATAGTATTATCAGCCTTTGTATTCATCCGTTTTTATACCAAACTCACTACGACTAGTATAAACATGATTTCAATGAGATAATTACAGCATATATTTGATGTTCAGTTTTTATTTTATCTGTCTAAAAAGAATAATTCTCTAAATAAAATGTGATTTATTATACCTTTGATTATGTAAATCAATTTAGTTTATTGCACTGGATTATAGTAATTTTTCATACAACATAAACGAATGCTGTAGACAGATTTTGCCAACAGTTTAAGCAAAAAGTTATTAGAGTCAGTCAGGTAATAAAAATGGCATCGGAATGGGCGGCTATTGTTATTGGAATTAATTATTACCCAGAGTACACTACTCTAAAGCCGCTAACAGCAGCAGCAGAGGATGCAGAGAAAATTGCCCAACAATTAGAAGTATACGGTTATAGACCTTTTCGCGCTCAGTGTTTACCTAGAACTTTAAACCAGAAGGGAGAGAGTACAATTGACCGCCAAGGAGCGGTAAAGGTGCAAGAATTAAGAGAAGCGATCGCTAATCTTTTCAATCCTCCTCCTCCTAACCCCATCCCAGAGACAGCATTATTCTTCTTTTCAGGACATGGGTGGTGCAAAACTGTAGCAGGCAAAGAAGAAGTATTTCTAGCTACCAGTGATGTTTTACCTGAAGCAGAAATCTATGGTATACCCTTAAGTTGGTTGGGTGAGCAGTTACAAAGAAGTCAGGCTAAACGAGTGGTTGTTTGGCTAGATTGCTGCTATAGCGGTGAATTGTTGAAGTTTATTCCCACAGATAAAGACTACTGTTTTATTACTGCAACCCGTTCTTACGAAACTGGAGTAGAAATTCCCCACACGCAGGGGTTGTTGACGGAGGCGTTACTTGCAGGATTGAACCCGGAAAATGACGCAGATGGGATCATCAATAGCCACAAGTTGGCAGATTTCATTATCAGCCAAATGCCGAATACAGTCCAGCGTCCGTTAATTGAGAATTCCCCACGAGCAATTCTGCTGACAACTAAGTTTTCGCAAAAAAGCTTTCAGGATAAGTGTCCTTATCGTTCTCTGTCGTATTTTACCGAGACAAAGGAAGATGCTGAGGTTTTTTATGGGCGGAGTGCGCTAACTGGGCAGTTGATTCAACAAGTAAGAGATAAGCATCGCCTAATTGCTGTATTAGGTGCTTCCGGTAGTGGAAAATCATCTATGTTACGGGCGGGGTTACTCTACCAGCTGAAGCTAGGGCAAGAAATTCCAGGGAGCGATCGCTGGACTTATATTACACCGTTTACGCCTAAAGAATCTCCTGTTAACAGTTTACAGGAGGCTTTTGCACTTTCTTTGCCAAGCTGCGGTGTAGATACAAGTCAAATTACCCCCCTTAATCCCCCCTTGGAAAGGGGGGAGACTGGAAAATCTAATTCCCTTCCCTTTGAGGAAACTGGACAATCTAGCTCCCTCCCCTTCACAAGGGGAGGGTTGGGGAGGGGTAATTTTACCCATGTCATTGGCGAGGAGTTAAAAGCATTAAACACACCAGTCATCTTGATTATCGACCAGTTTGAAGAATGCTTTACTATGTGCGGTGACAGCCAGCGCCAAGAATTCTTTGACTGTTTGCGGGAATTAATTGATTGTACAGATAACCTCTATATTTTCATTGGGATGCGATCGGATTTTCGGGGGAGATGGCGAGAATATCCCAAATTTGCGGGCAGAATCAATAAACCTTACATCAACGTCGAACACTTAAGCCGTGAGGAAATTGAAGAAGCGATTACTAAACCGGCTGATTGGGTAGGATTAGGCATAGAGGGAAGGTTAAAACAGCAATTAATTAATGATGTTGAGGATTACCCCGGAAGTTTGCCGTTGCTGCAATATACCCTAACAGAGTTGTGGCGTGAGTCGAGAAATCAAGGCGATGAGGTTCTCAGTCTGAAAACTTATCAGGATTTAGGCGGGGTGGAAGGAACGCTACAAAAACGCGCCGATGCAGTTTATGAAAATCTTTCACCAACAGAAAAAACTGTAGCGCGGCGGATTTTTCTGGAATTGACGCAAATGGGAGAAACCACAGATGTCAGGCGGCGCGTGCGTTTGGGCGAGTTGGTTAATTCTTTTCATTCTTTGGAACTTTTGCAACAGGTGAGTGAGAAGTTAGCGGATAAAGATGCACGATTAATTACCAAGACGGATGAGCCGGATTCCCAGGATGTAATTTTAGATGTTGTCCACGAAGCTTTAATCCGCCATTGGCAAATGTTGCGGGAATGGAAAGATGAATATAAGTTGGGAATAGTTATTGAGCGGCAAATTGAAGCGGAAGCCCAAGAATGGGAGAGGAATGAGAAAAAGCCAGGTTTCCTTAGAAAAGATGAGAGATTAGCAGTAGCAGAAGCGTATTTAGCTAAATTTGGTGATTGGCAAATGCTGAATGGGGTAGCCGAGGAGTATATTCAGGAGAGTCGAGAATTGCGCGATCGCCTTGAGCGAGAGGAGAAAGAAAACCAACAAAAAGAGCTTGAAGCAGCACGAGAGCAAAATCAAATATTCTTCATCTTATGGTATTACGCCCTAAACAAAGCCAAGGAAGCGATACAACAAAATGTCATTGCTCTAGCCCAAAGTTCTGAAGCTTTTCTAATGTCTAATAGGCAACTTGAGGCTTTAGTTGCAGCTGTAAAGTCAGGCAAACAACTTTTAGGTAAATCACTGAGAAATGATGCCAATTTAGAACAAGAGGCTAACCATCAAGCGATTTCAGCACTAAAGCGAGCAATTTACAATATCCAAGAGCGGAATCGCTTAGAGGGGCATGACACATTAGTTTATAGCGTAGCATTCAGTCCTGATGGCAAGATGATTGCTTCTGGTAGTTGGGACAAAACCGTGAAACTCTGGAATGCAGCTACAGGTAAGGAAATTACCACCCTCAACGGGCATAGCTTCTCGATCTGGGGTCTAGCATTCAGCCCCGATAGCAAGACCATCGCTTCTGCTAGTGCTGACGCTACCGTGAAACTCTGGAATACGGCTACAGGTAAGGAAATCACAACCCTCAAAGGGCATAGCGATTTTGTCCGGGGTGTAGCATTTAGCCCGGATGGCAAGACCATCGCTTCTGCTAGTGATGACGCTACCACGAAACTCTGGAATGCAGATACAGGTAAGGAAATCACTACCCTCAATGGGCATAGCAATAGGGTCTATAGCGTAGCATTCAGCCGCAATGGCAAGACCATCGCTTCTGCTAGTACTGACAATACCGTGAAACTGTGGGATGCGGGTACAGGTAAAGAAATCACAACCCTCAGGGGGCATAGCGATTTTGTACGGGGCGTAGCATTTAGCCCAGATGGCAAGACCATTGCTTCTGCTAGTAGTGACAATACCGTGAAACTCTGGAATACAGATACAGGTAAGGAAATTACTAACTTCAACGGGCATAGCAATCATGTCAATAGCGTAGCATTCAGCCCCGATGGCAAGACCATCGCTTCTGCTAGTAGTGACACTACGGTAAAACTCTGGAATGCAGTTATAGACAAAGAGAACAGCATTCTTAACGGGCATAGGAGTTGGGTCTGGGGCGTAGCATTCAGCCCTGATGGCAAGACCATTGCTTCTGCTAGTAGTGACACTACCGTAAAACTCTGGAATACAGATACAGGCAAGGAAATCATTACCCTTAGCGGGCATAGCAGTGGCAGTGAAGTCTGGAGTGTAGTATTCAGCCCCGATGGCAAGACCATCGCTTCTGCTGGTACTGACGCTACCGTGAAACTTTGGAATGCAGATACAGGTAAGGAAATCACCACCCTCAACGGGCATCGCTCTTCGATCTGGGGCATAGCATTCAGCCCCGATGGTAATACCATCGCTTCTGCTAGTGCTGACGCTACCTTAAAACTCTGGAATGTGTATACAAGCGAAGAAATCATCACCCTTAGCGGGCATAACAGTGAAGTCTGGGACGTAGCATTTAGTCCCGATGGCAAGATTATCGCTTCTGCTAGTGGTGACACAACCGTGAAACTCTGGAATGCGTCTACAGGTAATGAAATCACTACCTTCAAGGGGCATAGATTAGTGGTCTGGGGAGTTGCATTCAGTCCCGATGGCAAGATTATCGCTTCTGCTAGTGGTGACAAAACTGTCAAACTCTGGAATGTCGCTACAGGTAAGGAAATCATTACCCTCAACGGGCATAGCTTAGTGGTCTGGAAGCTAGCATTCAGCCCTGATGGCAAGACCATCGCTTCTGCTAGTGCTGACAAAACTGTCAAACTTTGGAATGTCGCTACAGGTAAGGAAATCATTACCCTCAACGGGCATAGCAATGAAGTCTATGGTATAGCATTCAGCCCTGATGGCAAGACCGTCGCTTCTGCTAGTGCTGACGCTACCGTCAAACTCTGGAATTTGTACCCAGATCACCTTAAGGATTTAATAATTTCTGGTACTCTCGACAAGCTAATGAACTACAGTTGCGATTGGCTACGCAGTTATTTGCAATCAAATCCCAATGTGAGCGATAGCGATCGCACTCTCTGCGATGGCATTGGTGCTAAGAGCAATTAGAATGTTCCCTTCCCTGCGGGACGCTACGCGTAGCTTGCTTCCACGAAGTGGTACGACTTCGCTCAGGAAACACTTTTTTTAATAGAAAGCGATCGCAGCGCCAAAGCATGATTTTGTCGAAGTAATGTCCAGCAAGGAACTGAAGTTCCTTGCTAATAGTAAAAGTCATCTTCAAATGAGTAAGTATATACCTAAGAATCTTTAGTGTACTGAAGTAGACGAAAGCTTGTAGCCTGAAACTAAAGTTCAAGGCGGGTGAGGAAGCCAACAGTTAAGCTTAAGTTGACACGTATGAGTAATACCGTGTCCTTAGCCGTGTAGTTTATTCAGAAGAAAATCGTTACAAAAGTAAGCAATTCCACTGAAATATTTGATAAAGGATTAAACAATTTATCTTTAATCCTTTATCTATAGCCGGAGTTTATCAAATTTGTGTAAAAAGATTACTGAATCTCTGAAGAATAGATTGATACTATTGTTTGCTGAGGTTAAGCTGGTAATAATATGAACAGGAAACCTTTTGATCCTGATAACTGGAATGACCGCTAATAGTTTATCAATTAGTCAGGAATATCCGCATTGTATTACGTCTAACTCTAGACAGGTAAGTGTGCAAATTGCACAAGAAGAGGTTTATAGCTTCTTCATAAGAATTGTCAATACAATGTCGCCAGATGAAGTTTTGTGCGAGTTCAAAGCTTTTTTCATAGACGGTCTTGATTTAGAATATTCTCATTCTGTACCTGAGATTTACCATCTTTTTCTAAATGATAAAGAACAGGAATTTCGTAATACACTTAAGCGCTGTATATATATAATAATTAATACTTGGAAAACTAATAGAAAGGATAAATATATCCAAGAATTAGTTAACTTATTTGATATTAAAAACTTAAAAGTAAAAGCTAATTATTTGCCAGGTTTAAATACCTGTAAAAGCTGGCTAGAGAATTTTATAAATAGCAAAGACTATCAAGAAATAAAACTATTTGCTGCTAAACATGACGAATTACATAAAGGTCATTGGGCTAATCGCTACACTTCCTATTTCTTAGTTGCTCAATCTGTTAACGAGAATAATCCAAGAGAGCAACAAGAGGCTGCCAAAAAGCTTTATAGACAGATTAAAGACAAATATAAGTTTGAACTGGCAATGTATATCGCTCGTTCTCAATCTACCGTCTCAAGCACAGCACGCTACAAAAATCCTAGTGTCTTGGGAGATAATGCTCTGCGTTTAATTAAAGCAATTGTTTTAAGAAAAGGTGCATTTAGCCATGAAAACATTGCCAATATATTTATCAAGCAAATTCAAGGACAAACCCTAGAACAGTTTAAAATAAGTATAGAAAAGTATCTATTTTTTTCTGTAGACAATCAAGAATTAGTTAAAACTTTGCGGCAACAGTTTGCAGAAACTTTATCTTTATGGAAGAAAGATTATAATCAAGAAATTCTTACTAAAGAATTGTTTTTGAGAGCCTGTAATCGAGTGATTGATTATTTTACCACAGAAAACGGGAAAGAGCCTTCTTTATTATTTGTATTACTACTTACTCAAGGTCACTCTTTAACATTGGTAATTATACTATTAAAAACTATTTTGATTTCTAGAAATTCTCGTAGACATTTAGAAATCAAAATTGCTCATTTGATTCGTTATTACGAAAAATATCCTGAAGAAGAGTGTCAGTGGGTAATTAATTTTATGGAAGTTTTTAATATAACGTTTGCAATTTACGCAGAAAATGTAGAATACAACTTGATTAAGGTGGAAGAAGATGAAAGCAGTAATCCGCAATTAAATCTGGATGCTTATCGGGTGTTTTCGCAGATGAAGGTGGATAGACAAAAATGAGTGTCGTCTGATTCATGATTTAGCAAGGCGTTCGTCTAACCAAGCCAAAGCAGCACCCGCAGTTTCAGATACAATACTAATGAGGCGATATAAAGCGATCGCACTAAATACTAAGGCAGATGGAAAGTGGTGTCGTAAAAGTTCATACGCGGTTGCTTCAAACACACCTAACCCACCAGGTGCACCCGGAATCACAAGCCCCAACAACCAAGCGCCGCTAAAAGCTCCTAATAATAAAGGAATTTGATTCACATTTAACGAACCCAAGGCGAACATAGTTAATATAAACCCAGTGGCTCGTAGTCCCATAAAGCCTAATTCTCCTAATAAAGGCCGTAAGGGATAGCTTTTAAGACTAAAGGGAACAGTTGCTTCAGTCGTGACAGCAGACTTTTTTGCTTTCAATTTGTATAAAAAGCGAATAACTGGGTTTAAAAACCAAGGATGAATCGCACAAAGAACTATAGCTAAACTCAGTAATTGTAATATTTTTAGAACAAAAGTACTATTAGCTGCTGCAAATTGGCTGCTGCATAAAACAATGATAATTAAAGCAGCTGTTAGCATGAGTAGGGGTTCTAGCAAAACGCTTAAGGTAGCAGCACCAGCAGAAATATTGGCATTTTTGGCGGCGATAATTCGCCCGTAGTAATGCCAAATATTACCTGGTAAATACTTTGCTATGTTTGTTTTTAGATAAACCTGGATGAACTCAGGAGGCGACACAGGTTGATTTAACTCTTTCAGAATCCAAGTCCAGATCCAGCCTGCCCAAGTATGTGCTAGTAAAGTAACGCCTGTAGCGATCGCTATAATTGCCCATCCTACCCCATCAATGCGAATAGCAGTTACTCCAATCCAATTATCCTTCAAAGCTTTCGCTAAAAAAAACAGCGTTCCGCCCAAAATTATCCAACGTAAAAATTGCTTCATAAATTTAGTAATTTAACGGTTAGAGCAACAAGGGGCCAATGCCTCAACTATTACAGTACATCAACGACCTATTAAACCAATTCGCAGTTCGCAGTTCGCAATTAGCAATTCGCAATTACGTTTTGTAACGGGGATTTAGCTTAGGCATCAAAACGCGCCGCTTGATGAAACAGGGGACTAAAATCCCTGAACTAGATTCAAAGCTTTTGAAGTATTAAACAGGTTCATGTAGTTCTTTTTACGCAACTTATATTACTTTATTTTATATCTCTCTAGAGTTAGATAAAAATATTGTTTTTATAGTAATTGAAATGTAGCCTGCGCTAGAGGTCAAGCGCATTTTATTATTCATATCCTTGAAAGAGGTTGTCAAATGAGCAAACCAAGACAAGCACAATAACTTGCTGACCACTCCAAAGATTCAGCAAACTCTTAACTTATTAATGTTTTGGTAAGGAGGACTACGTGAACACTGTGAGACTATTCTTGAAAAAAATAAGATTGCGCCAAATAGTAACTATCTTTTTAGCTGGACTATTGTTGATAGTTAGCACTGCTTGTAGTGGGGCAAATGCTCAAGGTGCAAATCCACAAAATCCTGCTGTACAAGCTGGCGGAGCAAACAATCCTTATAAAAATGGTGGAGACAACTATACCAACAACAAATTGTCTACCGATCCGAAAATAGCAAACCCAAAAGCTAATAAGGGACGCGACCAAGCTAGCTTACAACCAAGTTCGGAATTATTGATTGCTACAACAGATAGAGAATCCAAGATCCTTTATCCTGGTGCTGAGACACCAGCAGGTCGAATCGAGAAAGAAGCAGAACTACCAATTATCACAGATAAAGACTTCCGAGAACCTGAACCAGGTGGTTTGATTCAGGATGAATCAAAGGTAGGAAATCGGATTCAAGACCGGATTGAGACTGTAAAAGAGAATGTTGAAGAAGCTTCCGGCTTTTTACAAGATAAGGGAAATGAAGCTGCTGCTAGACCTGAATTACGAACAAATCCAGCAGTAGGCAAATAAAACTCTTATTTTTCTGAATGCCGTTGGATGTAAAATTAATTCCAAATGCCTTCTTGGTTGAAGTTTAAGTTAGTCGCAAAAATGCATGGAGTAAAAGTATGAAAAAAGCAATGAATTGGCTCAAAAGCATTCGTCCCTTGAAAGTTTTAACTGTTTTTTTTGCAGGAGCATTCTTATTTCTGACACAAGCTTGTGGCGATCCAGGAGTAGCAACACAACCACCACAGCCTAATGATCAACCAGGTTATACCAAACGATATGATCCCACAAAAGATTATCCTCTCTCTTCTCCTGAAGGTGGGATAAATAACTTTAGTGATGTAGATCCTAGAGCGAAATCAGATGAAAAGGCAGCTAATGACAGAGGTGATGCGCTGGCGAAAAATTCTCAAAAAAATGTCGATCAAAAGGGAATTGATAGCCCAGAACAATATGGTCGAAATTTCAAACAAGGTACACCCTTTGGTCAAAGAGTGAAAAACTTGGGCGAAGATATCGGCAGTTCAGCTGATGAATTGGGAAAAGGCGTAGTTAAGGGTACTCAACGAGGAATTGAAAATCTGAAGGGAAATACCCAGAATGCAGCTGAAGGCGTGACAAAGAATGTTCAGCGTAGAGCTGAGGATGCTGGTAAAAATGTTCAGCGCACAGCTGAAGATGCGAGCAATGCAGTGAAGAAAGCAGTTGATTAAAATTTAGTTCTTCAATCTCCTGCAAAAATATGAAAGTTCCCACACAGCTTTAGTCTGGGGTTATCTAAACAAAGCCTGCATAAGCAGGCTTTGTTTGATCTGTAGTTATACCAATTCTCCAATCTTACTGCATCTAAGTTTCTTAATTGCGTTAGCGTAGCGGGGCGTAGCCCATTGCGAATTGGTATTAATTGCTTATTAAACCGGAAGAACCCCACCCTCCCAAGCTATGCTTTATCCCCTCCCCGCAAGCGAGGAGGGGATAAAGCAGAGGCGGTCTGAGTCTATGATCGCACGCTTGAACTAACAGGCTTGGTCAAACGGAAGCCCCTGCATTCTTCAACGTTATCGTCTTATACTGCCTCTACCTACCTTTACCTTCTGTGATCCTTCAACAATTTGGTAAAGTTTATCTTCAAATTTTTGCATACATGCTGACCAATCAAAGTCAAGTATGGAGGAGCGAGCGTTCCGAGTCATATCTGCTTTCAAATTGGGATTTTCTAAAATCGCAATCACTTTTTGAGCAAAGTCTGTGGGGTTGTTGGCTTGGGCAAGAAAGCCGTTATGACCAGGAGATACCTGTTCTGAGGTTGAGGGTGCAATAACTGCAACTAGAGGGGTTCCAGAGGCTAGTGCTTCGTTATTTGTAGTGCAAAAGTTTTCCGTAATGGAGGGATTGACAAAGACATCCGCTCTGGCAAACCAACCTAAAAGTTCTGTACCATGAGACTCGCCCCATACAGTAATACCTGATCCAAATTTTTCGGCACGCTGACGAATTTCTTTATCTAGTGGGCCACTACCAACAATCACTAGATGAACATCAGGAATTTTGGCAGCAATGAGTGGAAATATATCAAGCAGTTGGTTAACATTCTTTTCTGGGGTGATGCGTCCGACAAACAAGAGAGTTGGTCGGTTGTCGTTAGGAATTGGGTTATAACAAATGTTTCGCGGGTGAAATTTTTGGCAATCAATGCCTTGATAAGGGACGTATTCGGCGCGTTGGCATTTCAGTTCTTCGTATTTAGTGAGTTGTTCTTTAGAAGAAAAGTAATTGAAGTCATAAGACTCACTAAATTGCTTGACTAAAATGGGAATGATGGGACGAACAAAATTAAAGAATTTATCCCCAAAGTAATATTTGATATATGCAACAATATCTGTATGGAAGAGTGATATTGTTGGTGTGCCTGTTCGTCTGGCGTATTCTGTACCAATTGGGCGACCATAACCTTGCAAGAAAAATGAGTATAAACCTCTCATTTGCGCGGCTTCTTCAACTATGATAATATCGGGCTGAAATTTATCCAGCAACTTGGTATCGCTCCAATATCGATAGTTCAACGGTTGAGGTAGAGACTTGTAAAATAGCAGGGGTTGTGTGGGGAATGCGTAAGTAGAGAGGTTGGGGAAAGACTGAATTTCATTTAAACCTGGCATAGGGCGATCGCCTACATTTTTGGGATAGCGATCGTTAATTTGTGGATGGATTAGAAAAACCTCATGTCCCTGCTCTAGAAACCAACGAACTCGTTGGTGTACTGCAACGGAAACTCCAGTTAAGAAAGGAGCGTACAATCCTGTAAATAGTGCAATCCGAAGTGGTTTCTTAGTCATAAAGAATGGGAATATTTCACAAAAATGCTGGTTTTGAAATTAGGACTTACGCAGCAAATGTTTCATAAACATTCTGATTCTTTAGCTCATAAATTCCCGCTAATATAGTTAGACTAAGGATTTACGCTTTTTCAAATAGCCGAAGTTTGAGATTGTGAAGAGGATGTTTATAAACCTGGATTATAAACTATGAAAGTATCCAAAATATTAAGCTAAAATCCCCCTTAATATATTTGTCTAAACCCTTACTATTAATACAAATACACTGGTGTATTTTGATAAGGGTTCTAACTAATATAATTCTACTAAATATAAGATTATATAATTTAAAGACTAGGGAATGTTTAGTGTAATAACTTTCATACCCTAGTTCATATTTAGCAATTTAATTCAAAGAGAAACCTTGCTATCAATAGGCTGATCCAACCATTGATAAGGGCGATATTCAACTAGCCGGACATTCCAAGGCCCTTGAACCCTATAGGAAACACCGCGCCAAGTAACTGTTGAAACCCATAGAGATGATAGCATCGCTAACCCATAAACCCATTGTGTCAAGGGAATCGCAATCAACATTTTGATGATTGTAGCAGCTGATAATTTTGTGATTGCCTGGTCATTAGAGCGAACCATTCGCTGTATCTCTAATTCCAATACGAGCATTATCAAAAGTAACCCGACAGTATAGACACTATAGCAGCCTAACAAGAGAGTCGCAGCTTCCCATTTTGCCTCTAACAACGACTCAAGAACTAAAATGATCAGTGCAGTAGGAAACAAAATACTAGAAACAGCTTCACTAACCAAAGCTAACCAACGTGGATGATAGAGTCGAGAACAAAGAATGAGGCGCTTGAGATAATCTATTAAGTTAAATAAATTAGTTTCTTCCCGATTTACAATCAGCAGCGAAGGCACAAACTTTACCTGCAACCCCTGTTTTTTGAGGATGTCGTGCATCATAAAATCTTCGCCTAAAGCTTGTCCCCACTTATCAAGCAGTTCTGTTTGGCGAAGCACTTCTGTTTTTACAGCTAAAGTCCCACCCCAAGGAATTTGAAAGAGAAACATTTGCACAACTGTGGCTACATTACCGGCGTATCGCACTAAAGATCCCCAATACTTACCTGTAGGTACATACCAACGATTACCGGTTGTTGCTCCTACTTTCGCATCCCCCAAAGGACTGACTAATTCTCGCAGCCAATTTATATGGACTATAGTATCAGCATCTACTAAAGCAACCACTTTGTAAGAATCATCCAACTCACCGACTGCTTGGATTAAAGAACTGCATTTGAGACTACAATTGTTGCGTACTATTCTCAAAGGGCTGATTTGAACGTTGGTCGCTTCTTGCTCTGTGATGGTTTCACTAGCAATTTTCCAAGCGGGATCTTCGTGACTATCAACTATCAATTTTAAATCATATTGTGGGTAGTTTTGATTTAGGAGCGATCGCAAACATCTAGGCAAAAACGGATCGGCTCCGCGTAGACAAAGAATCACTGCGGTTTTGGGTAACTGCTCATCTGGTAATAAGTTTTTTTTAGATGAGCGCAGATACCATATAAAAACAAGCGTTAAACACACCTGAATAACCAGCCAACCCGTCAAAGACTTAGACAGAAATATTGCCAAATCTTCCATTAAATTTTTAGTCTCCGACAGAATAAGGGATTGAGCATGGGGCATTGGAAAGAGGACAAGGGGCAGGGAGCGGGGAGCAGAGGGGAGAAGTAATACCAATTCGCACTCGCTTTTTCGCCCATTCGCAATTAAGAAACTTAGATGCAGCAAGACTTTTCTGATTTACATCTGTTGCTTCATTTTGGAGAATTGGTATAATTTTTGTTCTCCCTCTGCCCCCTTTCCCCTGCTTCTTCCCTACTCCCCACTGCTTTATGAATCCAGCGAATATTTCATAATGATGTTAACTGTTGTATTTTTGTTTACAACAAAACAGGCATCACGAAACTTTGGTGTACCTGTTTGTATAGACACAGTTGGATTTTTGGAAATTCCAAAACCTTCTTTGGGAATACCGAAAAAGTCTTTATTGAGTTTGCGATCGCCATTTTGATCATCAACTACAGCGACAGCATAAGTTCCAGGCTTCAAACCGGAAAATTGTTTTTTCACAGAATTGCCAGTAATCTTAGCGCAGCCACTTTGAGATCCGCTAGAATTACTCATCGGGAATCCTTGTTCACTTGCGTAAACTCTGAAGCAAATCTCACCTTTTTGATGATGTATTCCATTTACCACAACATTAAGTGTTGCAGTTGGCTCTGCATTCGCTGTTCTAGCAAAGCTGAAGCTTACTAAAGTAGCAAGCAAAACATGACAAACTTGAGATAGTTTCAACATAGTTTTGTAGTGAATAAGAGGTGATTTGTGGCTTGAAAAAAAGCTATATTTGCCAGCTTATTTTTCTGAAGTGATTCGTTCAAAGTCTGACTGGCTGTTTTTTAATTGATGCTGCTTGCAAACCTTTCCAAAGATTTAGCACCACCATTAGCAAATCTTTCAGCAGAAGATATTCTGCCCCTACTAACTGCTGATATAAACTTCTATAGCAACATAGCTGCTCATAGAAACTTAAAGAACTACGCCATATAGAGAGTAGATACTCCCATAATATTCTCCAATGTGGCAACAAAATTTGTCCTTTATTTGCTGAATCAAACCACACTGCATAGGCATAAAAATCAGGCAGCATACTCAATGAGTGTTTTTTTCTGTTGTTAGTAAACAACAAATAATTAGGGAAATACATACTCATTGATTGTTGCGGATGGCTTCTGGCAAAAAATAGGTATTCAGGAATTTCATAAAACCTACCGAGAATACCAAGTCTTAACAAGAAAATCCCATCTGCATTACCATAACCACCCATAGGCGGTGTTATTTTCAAGGCACTGGCGCGAATTACACCGTAACATTGATAACATAAATGCTTGGTCAGCAATTCGTGAAAACGCTCGTGTGGTTTTAGTGCATCTGCCTTGAGTTTAATATCATAGTTTTGGAGAAAACTCCCCTTTTCATCAATGAAATATGTTTGGGAATGACACAAGATGATAGTAGGATCTTGGTCAAGCACCTCAACACACTTCTTGATAAAATCTGGAGCATGTAGATCATCATAGGCTGCCCACTTAAAGTACTCACCCGAAGACAATTTAAAAACTTGATTGAAGTTACGGGCGCAACCGATATTATTGTCATTGCGGTAGTAACAAATACGCTTGTCTTGCTCGGCATAAGCTCTACAGATTTCTTCAGTTTTATCTGTAGATGCATTATCTGAAATAATTATCTCAAAATCTTCAAAGGTCTGAGCTAAGAGTGAATCTATGGCTTCTTTGATAAATTTTTCACCATTATATACAGGTAAACCAATGCTTAATCGTGGCTGATTGCTACTCATAGAAAACAACTATTCTAAAAACCTGTGGATTATTTGATGCTTAATTGCAGATAATTGTTAGGCAGATGCAACATAATAATCCAGAAGCCAGAATTTAGTAGGTAGGGTGAGGAACATAGCAAGATACCGCAGGGTAACCCAACATGAATTATCAAGGCTTTCTTAGGTTTCACTTATGTTCAACCCAACCTACTACTCTAATTATCCCTATTCCCTACTCCCCACTCCCCACTCCCTTCTCTCAAAAGACTATTTCATCAAGCTTTGAATATCTGTTTTTTGCAGCCATTCATGTGTTCGCTGCATTCCTGATTCTAGGTCAATTGTTGGTTTATAATTTAATAGGCTTTCTGCTTTTGCAATCGAACAAGCATAGGGACGAGTCATAAAATCTATAGACTCTGGTAAAATATCAACTTTTTTACGGAAAAGTTTTTGTCCTTGAACGCGTAGCTTTAAAAACAACTTGATTTCATCTTTCGGTAATGAAAGTGGTGCTGATAAACCTTCGATTGCTGCTAAACGCATAAAGTACTCTTTCCACGAAGTTTCTTGTCCGTCGGTGATATTAAATATTTCACCATAGGTTTCTTTTTCGATCGCAAGAAAGATAGCATCAATCAAGTTATCTATATATACATGATTGATTACTCCTTTACCTTCGTTGGCATAGGCAAATAATTTTTGACGCATCATTAGAATTGGTCTGACTATCCAAGGAATACTTCCTGGGCCATAGACATCTCCAGCTCGAATAATAATGATGCCAAAATCCGGAGAATTGTTTAGTTCCAAAAGTGCTTTTTCAGCTTCTATTTTCGTTTGACAGTATGGATTATTTTCGCCAGAGAGTGGGCCGGATTCTGTAATACCATTAGGATAGTTGAAACCGTAAACCATCACACTGGATAGATGCACAAATGTTTTGACACCAGATTGTTTAGCGGCTTTAGCTATGTTGAGTGTACCGCCAACATTGACATCACGAAAATGGTTAATTGCGCCAGCTTCTTCGGCAATTTGCTCTGTATGTAAAACGATATCTACTCCCTGGCAAGCTTTTTGAGCAATAGCAGAATCGGTGATACTACCAATAATTACTTCAACACCTAAATTTTGTAATTGTTTGTTCTGTTCTGTAGAAGTTTGCAGTCCACGGACATTGATTCCTTGCGCTATAGCTAGCTCGGCTGTACGCAAACCGACAAGTTGATCAATCCCAGTGATTAGCAGGGTTTTGTTTTTGAGGTTCATAAATTTGGACTTATTGTTAAATAACCTGAGTTCGGGTTAAGCAGATTGAGGTAAAAGCCATTCCATCTGAAGGCTGGGTTTCTTAGGTTGATGGCAATA